>CAMTYG010000049.1:0-14365 GCA_947085875.1 uncultured Sulfuricella sp. | reverse complement strand
CGTAAAAAAATTGATGTTGCAAATTCATGCAGAAGCCGTTAAACGCCCCCCACCGTTGGTGGCCTCGTTCTGGATCTGGAAGCCCGGTATCGAAACCGCCGCCGCAGATCATCGGCAAGGCGGAAAGGCGGCTCAGGGCGCCTCTCAACTGGCATAAAAGTGAGTCGGCAGGTTCATCGCAACAGAATCAGCCGTGGTATTGCATCATTGCCGGCGTAAACGAACCCATTCTGGCGGAATCGCCTTGCCAGTTTTTTGGCGGCCTCCAGCGCAATACCGAAGACCAGCAAACTGGTCTCCCCAGGCCATAACCCTGACGGATCCTGGCCTTCTCCATCCAGGTAAGGCAAACCAAGGGCCTTGATCCCGGCGAGCAGTTTTTGCTGGGCGGCATGGTTTTCTGAATCCGATGTCGGCTCGCCCAATGGATTCCATGCAGTGATGAATGCGGCGCGGTCTGTCCGGTTAAGTTTGAGCCATTGCGCGAGTTCAGGGCTTGGGTGACCGACATTCAGAACAAATGGCTCGGCAGCCATCACCTTGTAGTCGGCCGCAAGGTAGGCGTTGATGGTTGCAGCGGGGATGGCCGATTCAGAAAACAACAAACCTCCAGGGGCGAATGAAATTTCGGCTAAGCCGCCCCGCTCTTCAGTCTCGACTTGAATTTCTCCCTCAGTTTTGCCACCTTGGGCGCAACCACGAATCGGCAATAAGGTTGATCGCCATGACCTCTGAAATATTCCTGATGATAGCCCTCCGCTACGTAAAAAATTCCGGCGGGAGCGATTTCAGTAACGGCGGATGGGACCCCGGCGACCATCTCTTCCGCGATGGACTGCTGTTCCGGGCTGTGGATGAAGATGGCGGAGCGGTACTGGGTTCCCACGTCATTGCCCTGGCGATTCAGGGTGGTGGGGTCGTGGATCGTGAAAAAAATTTCCAGCAGTTCCCGGAAAGAAATCACCGCCGGGTCGAAGGTGATCCGCACCGCCTCGGCGTGGCCGGTGGTTCCGCGGCAAATCTGCTCGTAGCTCGGGTTGGGCGTGCTGCCGCCGGTATAGCCCGACTTGACTTTCTCCACGCCCTCGAGCAGTTCGAACACCGCCTCCAGACACCAGAAGCACCCGCCGGCAAGGGTGGCGGTTTCCCTGATTTGACTCATCACTCGCCCTTCGCTGTTATTCCATATCGGGCATAATAACCGATCTTCGGGTGATCGCTCCGCCCGGGAGCTGCATCGAATGAAAGGGAAATCCACGATGAAAAACATCCCACGGCGCATCATGCTCTGCCTGTCCCTGGCATTGATCCCCGTTTCTCCCGCCTTGGCCTACGAGATGTTCTTCCCCGGCAAAACCATCGCCGCCAGCGGCACGGTACAGGTGCTATTCACGCCCGGGGACGACGCCGCCGGCCAGATTGTATTGGCCATCGAGCAGGCGCAAAAGCAGGTGCTGGTGCAGACCTTCAGCTTTACCAGCAAAGAAATCGCTCAGGCCTTGATCAGGGCGAAGCAGCGCGGCGTGGACGTTCAGGTGATCGCGGACGCGGAGCAGATGCAGCGTATGGAACGCAGCAAGGTGGCGACGGTTGCGGCCGGCGGCGTGCCGGTGTTCGTCGACAGCCAGCACGCCAGCGCCCACAACAAGGTGATGGTGATCGATGCCGGCAGCGCCAACCCGGTGGTGATCACCGGCAGCTTCAACTTCACCCACGCCGCGCAGCACCGCAACGCGGAAAATCTGCTGTTGTTCCGCCACAACCGCGAAGTGACTAAAGCCTATCTCGACAATTGGCGGCTTCATCGCGAGCATTCGCAGCCGCTGGCAAAGTAAAAAGGGTTGAAAATGTAGGTTGGGTTAGGCGCAGATTTTTGCGCCGTAACCCAACAAACCCAAATCCCCCCTACCCCCCTTTTTCAAAGGGGGGAACGGAAACGGAGACACCACCTTCTTCCCTCTTTGTAAAAGGGGGATTGAGGGGGATTTGAGTTTACTTCAGCGCCGCCTCGATCCTTTCGCACAAAGTCTTCAAAATCTTGATCCGGGCGAAATTCTTGTCGTTGGCCTCGACCAGGGTCCATGGCGACATTTCCGAGCTGGTGCGGTCCACCATGTCGCATACCGCCATCTCGTAGTCCTCCCATTTCTCGCGGTTGCGCCAGTCCTCATCGGTGATCTTGAAACGCTTGAAGCCGGTCTTCTGGCGCTCTTCGAAGCGCTTGAGCTGTTCTTCCTTGCTGATCGACAGCCAGAACTTCACCACGACGGTGTTGTTCTGCACCAGCTGCTCCTCGAAATCGTTGATCTCGCTGTAGGCGCGCATCCAGTCGACGTTGGAGCAGAAGCCTTCGACCCGCTCCACCAGCACGCGGCCGTACCAGGAGCGGTCGAAGATACTGACCCGCCCCTTGCGCGGCACATGGCGCCAGAAGCGCCACAGGTAGGGCTGGGCGCGCTCCTCCTCGGTGGGGGCGGCAATCGGGGTGACCTGGTACTGGCGCGCGTCGAGCGCGCTGGTGACGCGGCGGATGCTGCCGCCTTTGCCGGCGGCGTCGTTACCCTCGAACACCACGACGACGGTGATCTCCTTGAATTTCGGGTTGCGCGTCAGCAGGTTGAGCTTGCCCTGGTATTTTTCCAGGTCCAGGTCGTATCTCTTCTTCGTCAGCTTCTGGCTGAGGTCGAGGGTTTTCAGAATATGCAGCTTGTCGATGGCAGGCAGCAGCGGCGGCGCATGGGCATCATGGGGCGCCTCGGCTGCGTCGAGGCGCTTGCGGAGCGCCTCCAGGATGACTTTCCCCACCGTCAGACTGCGGTAGCGCTCATCCTCGCCCTCGACGATCATCCATGGCGCCTCGGCGGTGCTGGTCTGGCGCATGACGCGTTCCGCCACCTTGCGGAACTTGTCATACATTTCGAAGTGCATCCAGTCGCGCTCGGTCACGCGCCAGCGCGTCTTGGGATTCTTCTCCATGGCCTTGAGGCGCTTTTCCTGCTTGTCCTTGGACAAATGCAGCCAGAACTTGAGGATCAGCGCACCCTCGTCGTTGAGCATCTTCTCGAAGCGCACGTTGCGCTCCATGCCTTGGTCCAGTTCGGCATTCTTGGTTCTGCCGAACACCCGGTTGAGGATGGCCCAGGTGTACCAGGAGCCGAAAAAGATGCCGATCTTGCCCCTGGGCGGCAGTGCGCGCCAAAAGCGCCACATGATCGGGCGCTCCAGCTCTTCGTCGGAGGGGATGCCCATGCCGTGGCTCTGGATGTGGCGCGGGTCCATCCATTCGTTCAGCAGATTGACTGTCTCGCCGCGGCCGGCGCCGTCAACACCGCCGATCAGGATGATGACCGGAAAATTTGCCGCCTTCGCCAGGTCGAATTGAGCTTCCAGCAGCGCCTCGCGCAGAGCCGGCACTTCCTTGTCGTAGGTGGCTTTGTCGATTTTGTGGCCCAGTTCAGCTGACTCAAACATGATTCACCCCTTTTCCCAGAAAATCCGGCAACGTCTGAAGCGCTTCCACGCCCGTGCCATACCGGCAAGCTGGAGACCGGTTTTGCAGGCACACCAGCCGATTATCACGCCGGTTGCGCGATCACGCAACCGGCCGCCCCCGCCGATCTGCAGCAGCAACTGCCCGGCCACGGCCTGGTCGTTGAGCGCCCCGAACCCGTCTTGCAGTTGCGACAGCGCCTGGATATATCGCTTTGTCGCCTTGTCCGGATAAAGGCCGGAAAAGAACTCGGCGGCGTAGCGCAACTTCTTCGCGGCGATCCTCAGCGCATGGCGCTGTTCCACTGTCAGCGCCTGGAGTTGGCGGCCGCGCCGGCACACCTGGCGATAACGCCGGTTCAGCATTCGCGCAGCAAAAACCGGCACCGGCCTATCCAGGCCCGCAGTGGCTATTGTTGTGCGCCAGGGCGCGCGCCACAGCCAGGCGCCCAGCCTCAGCATGATTTCGTTGTAACGCTGCCCGGCTGCCGCCAGGCAAGCCTGTTCGCGCTTTTCACGGCAAATCTTTTCGGCCTGCCGCTGCAACCCGGCCAGCCCTTCTTCATCGGGCAGGGCCGCGATCACAGGCGGCAGTATTTCGCCGAGAAACACGTCCCAGTCCCGCGCCGCGCCGAGCTGGGAGGCCAGCCAGCGCAAGTCTTCAATCAGGCCGGCATCCCTGATGCCGGGCGCGGCGGCGGCGAACAGGCCGAGCGCGCTGCGCAAGCGCCTCACTGCCACCCGCATCTGGTGAACCAACTCGGGATCGTAGCCCTGCAGCAGCCGGCTCTGGTTGTCCTGCAACTGGCCGATGCAATTCCAGGCAATCGCGCGGAACGCCGCGTCCACCGTCATCTCCCGCGCCAGTTCGGGTTGCGCGGCCTTGACCGCCGGCTGGGGCAACGGCGCTGCGCACAGGGCATAGCCGCGCTCGGCCTTGCTGGCGTTCTCGGGGGAGAGCGGCATGTCTTCCTGCAGCGCCAGAGCCAGCTCGTAGAGCGCCGCCGGGCTGCCGGCCTTCAGCTCCAGTTCCACTTCACAGATCGTCGCAATGCTCTGGCCGGCATGGATTTCACCCCGATCCAGCGCCATCTCGACCTGGTCGCCAGTTTCGGTTTCCAGCAGCCAGACGGTGCGGTTGAACTCGGTCACGAATACGGGATGCAGGCGCCGGCGCAGCGCCTCGTCGGAGAACAGCGCAATCAGGCCGGGATCGGTGATCTTGGTAAAGTCCGGCGTGCCGTGAGCCACCGGCGCCTCCCATTCGTCGCGCTGGTGCAGCCCGCCCTGCACGCTGCCGCCGCCCTTGACGGTCTGGATCCACTGCCTGCCGCTGCGGCGTACGCGCAGCGCGATGGCCTGGCTCTTCAGGACAAAATCATCGGTATCGAAGTAGATGCTGGCGAGCTTGCGCGTCTTCGGCCCGGACGGGCATAGCGCCTTGAGCAGGGGGTGGCGCCGCAACCTGGGAATATCTGCGGGATCGATCAGGAGCTTGAGTTCGATTTCGGTGTTGTTCATGTCTCAACTCAGTTTAGTAGGGTGGGCACGTTTTTGTGCCCACGCGGAATAACTTTGCTGACCGCGTGGGCACAAAAACGTGCCCACCCTACCGTGCTAAAAGTTATTCCAGCCAGTCCAGCAGCGGCTGCCACTGCTCCATCTCCCTGACAGTCCGCGACGGTGCCATATCGAACAGGCTCAAACCCTCGCCGGCAGCCTGGACGTAGATTTGCGCGTCGCGCAGCAGGGTGAGCACCGGAAAGCCGGCTTCATCGAGGAACGAGGAGAGATCGGCCGCTGCGCGGGTGCGCGCATCCACGCGCATGCCGATCATCGCCACTTCAATCTTTTCCTTGCGCACCGATTTCTCTGCGCGCAGCTCCTCGAGAAAATTCCGCGTTGCCGCCATGTCGAAGGCGGACGGCTGCACCGGCACGATCACGCGCTCGGCGCGCTTGAGCGCGTTGGTCAGTTTGTCGCCGTGCATGCCTGCGGGGGAATCCACCACCAGCCAGTCCGGCCTGGTTTCACCCATGGCTTTCTTGTCGAGCCGACTGTTCCAGCCGCGAATGGCGGGCAGAAATTCCGGCCGGCGATCCAGCCAGTCGCTGGCGGAACGCTGGCGGTCGAGGTCGACCAGCAACACGCGGCCACCCCGGCTGGCGAAATAGCCGGCGAGATTGGTCGCCAGCGTGGTCTTGCCGCTGCCGCCCTTGGGATTGGCGATCAGGATGGTTTTCATAGAAATTCAGGCGACATCACCGCCTTCAGCATAGTCCGGGGCTCGTCCTGGCGGGTTCGGTTGCTGAACCACCACACCGCGCCCTTTTTTACATTCCAGCTTTCCTGCGTATTGCTGAGTAGATAGGCGGCCACCTGCCCCAACGTCGGCTGATGGCCCACCACGACTACCGCTCCCCTGGCATCCGGCCAGCCGGCGGCGCCCAGCAGGCCGGCCACGGATGCGCCGGGCCCCACCTCCTTGACGACGATCCCGTCCCGCGTCAGCGCTGCGGCGGTCTGCTGCGTCCGCGTGGTTGGACTGACGATAATGCGCACCTCCTCCGGCAGGTGCGCTTTCAGCCAGGCCGCCATCTTCGCAGCCTGCCTCTCGCCCTTGTCGGTCAGCTTGCGTTCCTGGTCGGGGAATCCATCCTCGGCCTCGGCGTGCCGCCACAGAATCAAGTCCATTCTAGCTCCATAGAGTCATATGATCACAGGCTATCAGTTTTGTTAGAATCATGGAATAATTCATTGATCGCATACAATAACAACCGATAATAACGAGGCAGTCCGATGAAGCTATCATCCTGGAAAGCAGGCAGACTCCTGGCATGATGGACTTGCGACCGGCCCTCGATATCGTCAGCCTGACCGACCCCGGCAAGGTCCGTTCGCATAACGAGGACAACATCGCCACGGATGACGAAGCCGGTTTCGTCATCCTGGCCGATGGCATGGGTGGCTACAACGCCGGCGAGGTGGCCAGCGGCATTGCCGTGACGATGCTGGCGAACGGCCTGAAAGCAGCGCTGCATGCCGGGTTGCCGGAACAGGGCCCGAGCCTGCTGGTCAAAAGCGAGATCGAGAAAACCAACGCGGCGATCTATCAGACGGCGCAAGGCCAGCCACAGTTCTCGGGGATGGGCACTACCCTGGTGTGCGCGCTGTTCCACGACAACCGCATCACAGTCGCCCATGTCGGCGATTCGCGGCTGTACCGCTACCGGCAAAAGGGAACTGGGCCGGCACGGTTTGAGCAGATTACGCGCGACCATTCCCTGCTGCAAGAGCAGATCGACAGCGGCATGATCAGCCGGGAGGATGCGCGGCTGTCCAGCAACAAGAATCTGGTGACGCGCGCGCTCGGCGTCGACCCCGCGGTGAATGTGGAAGTCCAGGAGCACGAAGCTCTGCCCGGTGATGTCTATCTGTTGTGCTCCGACGGGCTCAACGACATGGTCGGTGACGGGGAAATCCAGCTGATCCTGAGTGTGCTCGGCGCCAACATCGAACTGGCGGCGCAACAACTGGTGCAAATGGCCAACGACAATGGCGGACGGGACAATGTTTCGGTTATTTTGGTACGGATATTGCATGGCTTTCCAGCCAGGCATGGCATTTTTGACGGGCTGTCCGCGTGGTTCAAGAAGTAGCGCGTAGCTCAGGAAATGGTAGAGGCGAGGTAAGCACATGGCGAAGCTGATTATCACCCTGGACGGCCAGATTCTCAGTGAATTCGAGCTTGGCAAGGAACGCATCACCATTGGACGCACGCCGCACAACGACATTCCGATCGATAACCTGGCGATCAGTGGGGAACACGCCGCAATCACCATTTATCACAACGACGCTTTCGTCGAAGATTTGGATAGCACCAATGGCACCCTGGTAAACAGCCAACCGATCACGAAACACGCGCTGCACCACGGCGACGAAATTGAAATCGGCAAGTACCGCCTGAAGTATGCCAACGTCCGGGAACTCGGCAGCAAGATAGAAGCCCATGAAAAAGGGGCCCCAGAATTTGAAAAAACCAAGGCCCTGCGCCAGGATCAAGTTCCGACCTTGCTATCGGGCGAAAAGCCGACCAGTGACATGATGGCGCACACAATTCCCCTGATTATGCCCGAAGCGTTAAGGCGTGCCAAAACGACCGCCCAGCCCGACTCACCCTCCACCGAAGCGGTGGAATTGCATGCGGTCATCCAGATTCTGAACGGCCCGAACGCCGGCAAAGAACTCGAGCTGACCAAGGCTCTGACCTCGCTGGGCAAGCCTGGCGTTCAGGTCGCGGTCATCACCCGGCGCCCCCACGGCTATTTCCTCACCCATGTTCAGGGCGATCGCTATCCGATAGTGAACGGCCATGCGCTCGACGCCCACCCGCGCCAACTGGCGGATCAGGACATGATCGAACTGGCCGGAGTGAAAATGGGGTTTTATCTGAAGTGAAGCTGGGGCCTGACCTGAAAAAACACGCTATTCCCATCACATCCAAAGGAAGCAAATCAGTTGGCCAGGTTTTAAACAAAAAGGCGCAGGATTCAAGAAATCCTGCGCCTTTTCGTTTTTTGCGGCCAGGCTAAATGCTGACGGCCTTTTCGCTGTTCTCGGCAAATTCGAGACGGACTTTCTCCTGTTCGTCGATATCCACCACTACCTTGCCGCCATGGGCCAGCCGGCCAAACAGCAGTTCGTCCGCCAGCGCCTTGCGGATGGTGTCCTGAATCAGTCGCGCCATCGGTCGTGCGCCCATGGCCGGGTCGAAGCCGTGCTTGGACAAATAATCCTTCAGAGCATCGGTAAACACGGCGTCCACTTTTTTCTCGTGGAGCTGTTCTTCCAGCTGCATCAGGAATTTGTCCACCACTCGCAGGATGACCTCGCGGCTGAGCGGCGCAAAGGAAATGGTACCGTCCAGGCGGTTCCTGAATTCCGGGCTGAATAGCCGTTTGATCTCCGCCATTTCATCGCCCTGCTGCCGCGCAGTGGTGAAGCCGATGTTGCTCCTGGTCAGCGATTCGGCGCCGGCGTTGGTGGTCATGATGATGATCACGTTGCGGAAGTCCGCCTTGCGGCCATTGTTGTCGGTGAGCGTGCCGTGGCCCATCACCTGCAACAGGATGTTGAAGATGTCGGGGTGGGCTTTTTCGATTTCGTCGAGCAGCAGCACCGCATAAGGGTGTTTGGTGATCTGCTCGGTCAGCAGGCCGCCCTGTTCGAAGCCGACATAGCCGGGCGGGGCGCCGATCAGGCGGGATACCGCGTGCCGCTCCATGTATTCGGACATGTCGAAGCGGATCAGCTCGATGCCCAGGGTGTAGGCCAGCTGCCGCGCCACTTCGGTCTTGCCGACGCCGGTCGGGCCGGAAAACAGGAAGGAGCCGATCGGCTTGTGCGGATTGCCGAGGCCGGAACGCGCCATTTTGATCGCGGAGGCGAGCGCATCGATGGACTTGTCCTGGCCGAATACCACGGACTTGAGGTCGCGGTCGAGGGTCTTGAGGGCGGTGCGATCGTCGCTGGAAATGCTCTTCGGCGGAATGCGCGCGATCTTGGCGATGATTTCCTCGATTTCCTTGTTGGTGATGGTCTTCTTCTGCTTCGATTTCGGCTGGATGCGCTGCGCAGCGCCGGCTTCGTCGATCACGTCGATGGCCTTGTCGGGCAGGTGGCGATCGTTGATGTAGCGCGCCGACAGCTCTGCCGCCGTGGTCAGCGCCGCAGCGGTGTACTTGACGCCGTGGTGGGCTTCGAAGCGAGATTTCAGTCCGCGCAGAATGGCTATGGTTTCCTCCACGCTGGGCTCGGGCACATCGATCTTCTGGAAGCGCCGCGACAAGGCGTGATCCTTTTCAAAGATGCCGCGATATTCGTTGTAAGTGGTGGCGCCGATGCAGCGCATCTGCCCGGAACTCAGGGCGGGTTTCAGCAGGTTGGACGCGTCGAGCGTGCCGCCGGAAGCGGCGCCGGCGCCGATCAGGGTGTGGATCTCGTCTATGAACAGGATGGCGCGGGGGTCTCCGGTGAGTTGCTTCAGCACCGCCTTGAGGCGTTGTTCGAAATCGCCGCGGTATTTGGTGCCAGCCAGCAGAGCGCCCATGTCGAGCGAGTAGACCGTGCTTCCGGCCAGCACTTCGGGCACTTCTCCCTCGACGATGCGCCGCGCCAGCCCTTCTGCAATGGCGGTCTTGCCGACGCCGGCCTCGCCGACCAGCAGAGGGTTGTTCTTGCGGCGGCGGCACAGGGTTTGAATGGTCCGCTCCAGTTCAAGTTCGCGCCCGATGAGCGGGTCGATCTTGCCGGCCAGAGCCTGGGTGTTGAGGTTCAGGGTGAAATTCTCCAGTGCGCCGGCGGGAGCGCTTTCCTGTTCTGCCTCCTGCTCTGCATCGGGCCGCGCTGCCGTGCCTTCCGCTACCTTGCTGATGCCATGAGAGATGTAGTTCACCACGTCAAAGCGGGAAATGCCTTGCTGGCTGAGGAAATACACCGCATGGGAATCTTTCTCGCCGAAAATCGCCACCAGCACGTTGGCGCCGGTTACTTCTTTTCTGCCGGAGGACTGGACGTGCAGGATGGCGCGCTGGATCACGCGCTGAAAGCCCAGGGTGGGTTGCGTGTCCACTTCGCCCGAGCCGGCCAGGGTGGGAGTCTGGGTGGTGACGAAGTCGGCCAGGGTTTTGCGCAGCTCGTCAATGTCGGCGGCACAGGCGCGCAGCACCTTGGCCGCGCTGGGGTTGTCCAGCATGGCCAGCAGCAGATGCTCCACGGTGATGAACTCATGGCGCTTCTGGCGCGCTTCCATGAAAGCCATGTGCAACGAGACTTCAAGTTCCTGTGCGATCATTTCACTCCCTCCATCACGCATTGCAGCGGATGTTGATGCAGCCGGGCGAATGCCACGACCTGTTCGACCTTGGTTGCGGCGATGTCCTTGGGGTACACCCCGCATAAGCCGGCGCCTTCAGTATGTACTTTGAGCATGATTTCCGTCGCTTGTTCGTGGGTCTTGGAAAAATATTGCTGCAGCACCTCGACGACAAACTCCATCGGAGTGAAGTCGTCGTTCAACAGTACCACGTTGAACAGCGGCGGTGACTTCAGCCTGCTTTTTACCGTTTCCAGTACCGGAGTTTCTTGACGCTTGCTACCCATTTGCTTCCTTTAAGCATACTAAAACCATTTTGACGCCGGCGGTAAATTTTTGTAGGGTGGGCACGTTTTTTTGTGCCCACGCGGAGAACCTCCGCTGGCTGCGTGGGCACAAAAACGTGCCCACCCTACGGTTTTTTCTTGGTGAGCTCGGCATGTTCGGCGCGCAATGCCTTGACTCTGGCTTCTGCAATGGAAAGCTGGTAGAAATCGCCGTCGCCCGCCTTCAAGCCGAGCTGCAACTGTTCGATGGCGGCGACCAGGTTGCCCCGGCGAGTGTAGGTTTCGGCCTGCGCCTGGTGAGAGAGCAGCATCTTGCCCTGCATGGCGTAGCCTTGCGCCTGCAATTCGTAGAGCCGGCCGTCATTGGGGAAGCGGCGCAGCCGGTCGCCGGCCAGCTTCAGGGCATCGCCGCTGCGGCGGTTCTGCAGCAGGGTTTCGGCATAGCCGTACACCAGCGCCCGGTGATTGGGAAAGCTTTTCAGGGCTGCCTGGTAATGGGCGAGGGCGGCGCCCTGCGGGCCGGCGGCAGTCTTGATTCGGGCGCTCAGGTTTTCGATGATTGCGTTGGGCGCAGTGACTTTGCGCAACTGCGCCAGTTCCCGCTCGGCGCGCGTGGCCTCCTTGGCGCGCAGCAGGGCAGCCGCCAGTCCGTAGCGGCCGGCGGCTTCGCTGCTGTATTTCTTCTCACGCAGCGCTTCCTCGAAGTGGGCGATGGCTTGCTGCGGCGTCCCTTCATCCGCGCGCAGTTTGGCGCGTAGCAACTGAAATTCCAGGCTGTCCGGAACCTGGCGATAGGGCTTGTTTTCCAGACGGTTCTGCAGGTCGGCAATACGTTCGCTGGTGATCGGGTGAGTACGCAGGTATGCCGGCGCGTTATTTTCGTACAAGCGGTTGAATTTTTGCAGCCGTTCGAAGAATGCAGCCGCGCCGCGCGGGTCGAACCCGGCCTGGGTCAGCGTCTGCAGGCCGATGCGGTCGGCCTCGCGTTCGTGCTCGCGGGTGAAGTCGAGCTGGGTCTGGATGGAAGTCGCTTGCGCCGTCGCTATGGCGGCATTGGCAACTTGCGGATTGGAACGCGCAGCCAGGATCGCCACCGCCAGCGCGGCGAGTGTGGTAATCGCGCTTTGTTCCTGTTTGGCGATGATGCGCGCCAGGTGGCGCTGCGTGACGTGGGCGATTTCGTGGCCGAGCACGGCGGCGAGCTCGGATTCGCTCTGTGCCGCGAGAATCAGTCCGGTATGCACGCCGATAAATCCGCCTGGCAGGGCAAAGGCGTTCAGGGTGTTGTCGCGAAGCACGAAAAATTCGAAATCCTGGCGATTTTCCGTACTGGCGGCCACCAGCCGGTAGCCGAGATTGTTGAGATAGTCGGTCAGTTCGGTATCGTCCACCAGGCTGCGGTCATGGCGGACGTCAACCATGATGGCCTCGCCGATGCGGCGCTCGGTTTGCGGCGAGAATCCGCTTTGCGATGCCTCGCCCAAGTCGGGCAGGCCATCGGCCAATGCGCCCGGGACGGTCAGCAGCGGAACAAGCAGGGCTAGGTGGCGTAAATTCATGGTGCTATGATAATCGCTTTAAAATATAAGTTCATTATCGAGAAAAAACTTTTAACCACGAATTTACACGAATTAAGCACGAATATTCACGAATAATCAGCTTGTTATCATTGATAAGTTGCCTGTCGGTTCGACGGCACGATGATTGTTCCTAATTATTCGCTTTTATTCGTGAACATTCGTGTCATTCGTGGTTGGTTGTTTTTAGGATTATTCAGGTGCCAAATATTATGAGCGGATTCACCCATTTCGACGAAGCCGGACAGGCGCATATGGTGGGCGTGGCGGAAAAGTCGGAAACTCTCCGCATCGCCCGCGCTGCCGGCAGAATTACCATGCAGCCCGCTACTCTGAAGCTGATTCTGGAGGGCGGGGCCAAAAAGGGCGATGTTCTCGGCATCGCCCGCATCGCGGCAATCCAGGCTTCGAAGCGCACTTCCGAATTGATTCCCTTGTGCCACCCGCTCGCGCTCACCCATGTCGGCGTGGAGTTCAACGTGGACGAACCCCATGCGGCGATCGAGTGCGTCGTCACGGCGGAAACCCTGGGGCGCACCGGCGTCGAGATGGAGGCGTTGACTGCTGCGAGCGTCGGTTTGCTGACGATCTATGATATGTGCAAGGCGGTGGATCGGGGCATGAGGATGGACGGAATCCGCCTGCTGGAGAAGCGGGGCGGCAAGTCGGGCCACTGGGTGGCGGCGGAATAGTCGGGCATGGCCAATCCGGTTTCCCCCAAAAAACGCCTGTTCGAACATTTCGCCCGCGTCGCCAAGGCCATGGCCAGCGCCAACCGGCTGGAACTGATCGAGGCGCTGGCCCAGGGCGAGCGCAGCGTGGACGCGCTGGCGCAGGCGTCGGGCATGTCCATGGCCAATACCTCCCATCACTTGCAGATTTTGCGCGACAGTGGCCTGGCGGTGTCGCGCAAGGACGGCCTGCAGGTGTTCTACCGGCTGACCGACGACACGATACCGGCCGTGCTGGCCGGCATCCGGGGGATCGCCGAGCGCCACCTGGCGGAGGTGGAGCGCATCGTGCGCGAAAATTTTGAGAGCCGGGACAACCTTACTCCCGTCCGTCGCGACGAACTTCTCGGATTGGTGCGGTCCGGAGAAGCGATGGTGATCGATGTACGTCCGCCTGCCGAGTATGACGCCGGCCACATCGAAGGGGCCATCAATATCCCTCTTGAATCCCTGCCGGAACGGTTAAGCAAATTACCTCATGACCAGGAGATAGTCGCCTACTGCCGCGGCCCTTATTGCATGCTGGCTTTCGAGGCAGTGGAGGCGTTGCGCAAGCGCGGTTATCACGCTCGCCGCCTCGAGGACGGCTATCCGGAATGGAAGGCCGAGCAGCGCCCGGTGGACGGTAAGCAGTAACCTCTTTTGTTGCTCCATTCGGAGCCGCTGTTTTCGTGTTTGGGAGCTATCCATATTTTTATTTGACTTCTTATTCAAATGTTCATATGATTACTTTATCGAGTTAAAAACAGGGGAAGGGGTGTGCCATGAAATTTCTGTTCATTCTGAACGACGCGCCCTACGGCACCGAGCGCAGCTACAACGGCCTGCGCCTGGCGCGTTCCCTGCTGAAGGCGGGCGACACGGAAGTCAAGGTGTTCCTGATCGGAGATGCCGCCGCCTGCGCCAAGGCCGGGCAGAAGGTGCCCCAGGGCTACTACAACATCGGCGACATGCTGGGCATGATTGTGCGCGCCGGCGGCGGGATCGGCGTGTGCGGCACCTGCATTGACGCGCGCGGCATCAGCGAAACTGACTTGGTCAAAGGCGCCTCCCGCAGCACGATGGACGAGCTTACCGTATGGACGCAGTGGAGCGACAAGGTCATCGTCTTTTAAGGAGTACGCCATGAAACGAACTGCGTTGATTCTGGGGGCCGGTCTCGGCGGCCTCGTCGCTGCCGAGATGCTGCGGAAGCTCCTGCCCGTCACCGACCGTGTGATTGCGGTTGATCGCGCCGAGCGGCACTTTTTTCCGCCGTCGCTGTTATGGCTGATGGTCGGCGACCGGAAACCGGAGGATTTCACCCGTTCCCTGGACCGGTTGATCGGTCGTGGCGTCGAGTTTCTCCACGGCGACGTCACCCGCATCGATCCGCAGCGCCGCGAAGCCGAGGTCGCCGGCGAATCG
>CAMTYG010000048.1:0-4879 GCA_947085875.1 uncultured Sulfuricella sp. | reverse complement strand
GGCAGCCATTTTTCCAGCATCGCCTTGAGGTTGACCAGTTGCACCGGCTTGCTCAGATAGTCGTCCATGCCGCTGGCGCGGCAGCGCTCGGCTTCGCCCTTGAGCGCATTGGCGGTGAAGGCGATGATCGGCATGCGGGTCTTGCCGGTTTCGGCGGTGCGGATGGTTTCGGCCAGCTCATAGCCATCCATCTCCGGCATGTGCAGGTCGGCGAAGAGCATGGCGTAATCGCCGCTCCGCCACATTTCCAGCGCCTCGCGCCCATCGCCGGCGATGTCGGCCGCTTTTCCGAGCAGCGCCAACTGCTGCAGGATGACTTTCTGGTTGATCTCGTTGTCTTCGGCAACCAGGATCAGGCAGCCCTGTCGTATTGCTTCCTCGCGGGATGGCCGCGCGGGTGTTGCTGCGGTGGCGTGCAGGCTTTCCTGGTCGGGCTGTTTCGCCCGGCCGGCGGCAACCGCCATCGCCTCCAGGAACGCGTGGTGATGCAGCACATTGGCGTCCAGCGTGATCAGGTCATCCGCCTGGCTCCGGCAATGGATGCGCCTGCCGCGCCTCACGACGACGAAGTGGAGATCCAGGCCGGACCGGGCGTGAGCCGCATCGCGCAATTCATCCAGCGGCGGGTTGTTGTCCGCAGTGTCGATGACTACGACGCACAGACCGGGCGGATGATTCGTGATCCATTGCCGGGAGGCCGCCAGGTCCGTCGCTCTTTCGACCAATGCCTTGTCGTGTGCGAGATAGGCGGCGAGGTCATCGGCGATGCCATCCGGGCCAACCAACACCAGACAGGACAGCCCATCGACCAGCAGGCGGGGCTTCAGACCGGCATTCCTGCCTGCATCCATCTGTTCCGGCGGCAGCCCGAAGGGCAAGAATACGCTGAAGAGGGAACCCTTGCCCGGTTCGCTCTGCACCGTGATCGTGCCGCCCATGAGGGCGGTCAGATGGCCCGAGATGGCCAACCCCAGCCCGGTGCCGCCGTAATGCCGGGTGATGGAGCTATCGGCCTGGGTAAAGGCGGTGAACAGCCGCGCCTGGGTTGCCGCATCCATGCCGATGCCGTTGTCGGCCACGCGAAACTCCAGCGTCACCTGCCCCGTACCGCTTTCGGCCAGCACGGCGCGCACCGACGCCTTGGCCGGTTGCTTCAGTTCGCTGGAGAACTTGATGGCATTGTTCGTCAGATTGAGCAGGATCTGGCGCAACCGCCCCGGGTCGCCGATGACCATTGCGGGAATGTCCGGATCGGTGAACAGCGTCAGTTCCACTTCTTTCGCCATGGCCAGGGGTTCCAGGGTTTCGCCCACCCCCTCCACGATGTCGACGATGCTCATGGGCAAGCGGTCAATCTCGATCTTGGAGAAGTCGAGAATGTCGTTGATCACGGTCAGCAGGGAAAACGCCGAGTCGTGGATGATCTGGGTGATTTCCAGTTGCTGGGCATTCAGGCTGCTCTGCTGCAGCACCTCGATCATGCCGATCACGCCGTTCATCGGCGTGCGGATCTCGTGGCTCATGGTGGCGAGAAAATCCGATTTGGCGCGGCTGGCCTGTTCGGCTTCGAGCCTGGCCTGCTCCAGAGCGGCGGTGCGCGCCGCCACCTTTTCTTCCAGCTCTGCGTTGAGATTTTGCACTGCTTCCTCGGCCCGCTTCTGGTCTTCGAGCATGCTCAGCATGGCCTGGCGCGATTGGTTGGCATCCCGGAGCAAACCTTGCAATTCGACTGCCACCTTTTTGCGCTCGGTGATATTCTCAAAAATATGCACCGAATATGGCATGCCGGGAAGATTTTTTGCCATGAAAGTGCGTGAGAGATAGATTTCGCCATCCGTTCTGAATTCTTCGCTTTCCTCCGTATGGGTGCGCCGGGATCGGATGCAGCCAGCCATTGGCCCCTCCCCACGGGGAAATGCCTTCCAGTAAGGCTGGCCGATCACATCGTTGACATCCATGCCGGCTGCCTTGGCATAAGCCAGGTTGGCACGCGTGATGCGAAACTCGTCATCGTGGAGAAAGATTGGATGGGTGATGCTGTCGAATACTGCCTGCCATTCCAGCCGCGCACGCCGGGTCTCGGCAAGTTGTGTGCCAAGCAACTCCTCCGCCCGCTTGCGCTCGGTGATGTCGCGGATAATCCCGATGGCATGCCAGCGGCCTTTCAATTTGACCGACGAGATGGAGAGTTCGACGGGGAATTCGCTGCCGTCCCTGCGCAGTGCCGAAATCTCGGTGGTCTTGCCAATCACCGGCCCCTCGCCGGTCTCCTGGAAGCGGGCGAAGCCGCGTTCCGCGTCGGCCTGGTAGCGGGGCGGGGTGATCAGTTTGTGTAACGGCTGCCCCAGCGCTTCCTCCTGGCTGAACTGGAACATCCTTTGCGCGGCAAGGTTCCATTCGGTCACATTGGCCTGTTCGTCGACAACGATAATCGCATCCTGGGCAGTGGCGGTGATTTGCCGTAAGCGCTCTCTGCCATCGTGCATTTTCCGGAACACCAGAAAATAGAGTAGCGGAGAAAGGGTTGCGGTCAGCACGATGGTAGTAAAAGCGTTCTCGGCAAGATGCGAGAATTCAAACGCGGGCAAGAGAAACGCCTGGAGAAACGCCCGGCTCGCTGCCTCGGTGACGAGCACAGTAGTCGCCACCGCGATCGCCACCTCCATGGGGGTGTCCAATAATGCCGTCAACTTCCGGTTTTTCATATTGTGATCAGCCTGATTGCTTGCGGATTGCGGAAAGGAGTCCGCACTCCGCAACGATTTCGCCAGCGCCGTCGGCACGTAAGGTCTGTCTGGATTCACCATCAGCGTCTGTTTGGCCGGGTGTGGCACCCAATCCCTCGTTTCCATCGGTGCGGCGCCAAACAGGTTTAGCCACCGCCAAAATGGGTGATTCGCTTGTCAATTATGCGATAACCCGTGAGGTTAATGTGCTTTTCTGGCGGAGGGCGGTTTTGCCGGCTGCGGCAAATTAAAGTCTTCCATCAGCGCCCGGATTCGGTCGGCTACTTCCTGGGGCGGGGTGGCATAGGCGAACTTTACAAGAAAGCCACCCTCCGGTCCCAGCAGGTACATGCCTGCCGAGTGGTCCACCGAATACTTGTCTTTTTCCGCGCCAGGTTCCCAGTGTTTCTCATACCTCACCTTGAAGTGGTCGGCTACGCGTCGCACCAGTTCCGGCGAGCCGGTGAGGCCGATGATGCGCGGGTGAAAATACGCAGTATAGCGGCGCAACACTTCGGGAGTATCCCGTTCCGGATCCACGGTCACGAACAGGGGTTGCAGTTGCCCGGCACGGCCGCCCAGTTTTTCCATGACCAGCGATATTTCCGCCAGGGTGGTGGGGCAGATATCCGGGCAGAAGGTGTAACCGAAGGTGATGAGCTGAAAGCTGCCGCGAAAATCCTGATCGGAAATCGCCCGCCCCTTGGAATCCATCAGCAGATAACGGGAAACGATCCCGGTCTCCGGCTGTTCATCCTCGCCGGGCGCAGGCGTCTCGGCCCGGGCAGGAGCCGCGCATAGCAGGGCTGCGGCCAGAATGGCAAGACACAATCGATTCATGGGGGGTTACTTCGTCGCTGGGGCTGGCAGGGCAGCCTGCAAGCGCCGGGCTGATTCATCGACCTGCTCGGTGAAAGAGGGGCCATCAGGGCAGGTGGTCTGCTCCTTCCTGGTCTGGTCAAGGAAGGCCTTGTTGGTGGCTTCCTCGAAGGCCGCCCCGTAGCGCCGCGACTTGGGTGCGTATTGAATCATCGCGGCCTTGATGCGGGAGACGGTTTCTGCGTAGTCGCAGGCAAGCGCCTGGCCGTTGATGCGGCCCAAAGCCCGAACCTCCGCCAGCCCTGCATCGGTCAAGGAGTCGGCAGCGTGGGCGGAGAGCGCCAGGCTCAGGAAACACAGCAGAAGGGCGGAACGCTTCATGTCACTTTTCCTTTTTGAATATCATGGATGGCTAAAGCCGGGAATTATAGCAGTCTTGATGAAACCGGAAGGTCAGAATCCATGATCGGATTATTGAAATCCCGGTTCCTGCCCGCGATAGTGCTGTGGATAAGCCTGCTATGATTAATAAAGAACTGCTTGATTCGGTATTTAAGGAGGCAACATGCTCCCCGCTCTGCGCGCCCTGATTCTGGGTATTGTGGCCGTTGGTCTGGTGGCTTGCGCCAGTCCGGCTCCGCGCTACCAATCCGCTTACCGTTACGAACCGCCTGCCGATAGCGCAGGACAGGCCTGCCTGGAAAAATGCGGGCAGAAAATGGAGGCGTGTCAGCAGCGATGCACCGCGGATTACCAGACTTGCCTGGCAGGCATCGAGTCGTTGGTGGAAGGGCGATACGGCGAGGCCCTCAAGCGCTACGCGGCTGAATTGGAGCGTTATCGCTGGGAGCTGGAGCGCTATCAATCGTACCCGCCTATGGGCTGGTATGACCCCTTCTGGTATGGCCGCAGACTTCACTATCCCTACTATCCCTGGCCTGGCCCGTATTATTTTCCGCCTGTTCCGCCCCAAAAGCCCAGCCGCGACGAGGAGTTCGACCGGCTAAGGAAGGAAAAATGCGAGGTTGAATGCGGCTGTCAGCCCAACTACGACACCTGTTTTCTTGCCTGCGGTGGCAAGCGGACCACTGAGGTGAGGTGCATCGCGAATTGCCCTGAGGGAAAATGACCGGGGGGTTGCAGCCGATTTCCTTTAAGCCCGACAGGCTGCTAGTGTTTAATTGCATTATTAAAGTGGGGTATCCAGCTAAATGCTGTGACTAGATTCTCCATGGGTGCGAAGGCACAGAAATATCCAGCGAAGCTGGTGCTTTATTGCGCAGCTTGGCCGACACCGCGAACTCCTGCCCCTCATCTTTGGGCTTGGGGTTGGC
>CAMTYG010000047.1:0-7890 GCA_947085875.1 uncultured Sulfuricella sp. | reverse complement strand
GGCGCTGCAGCGGGTGATACGCGCCAGTCGACCCGCACTCCCGGTGATCTTCATGACCGCCTTTCCCGACGCGGTGACCCGCACACGGGCCTTGGCGGAAGGGGCGGGCTGTTATCTGGAGAAGCCGTGTTCCGCCGATGATCTGTCGCGCTGTCTCGACCGCGCGCTCAACCTTTGACCGAGGCCGCCATGACCTGCTCCCACCTGAACACCATCGCGCCTGTGACGCCCAGCGCGGCGGGATGCGAGGAATGCCTGAAGATCGGCAGCTGGTGGGTGCATCTGCGGCTGTGCCGGGCGTGCGGGCATGTCGGCTGCTGCGACGATTCCCCGCACCGCCATGCGACCGCGCATCACCGGGCGACGCAGCATCCGATCATCGAGGGCTATGATCCGCCCGAGGGATGGGGCTGGTGTTTCGTCGACGAGACGATGGTCGACCTGCCCGACCAGACGCCGCAATGGGGGCCTATTCCGCGGTATGTTTAGCGCCAGACTGTGCGCGCCGGAGATGGAGCCCGTGGCCTAAGTGTTCGATCCTCCCCCGCCAGGGGGAGGTGGCTGGCACTTGCCAGACGGAGGGGGAGGCATGCGATGTCGGACGTTGCGAGTTCCGCCCCCTCCGTCACCTTCGGCGCCACCTCCCCCTTACGGGGGAGGATAAATCAGGTCAGCGCCGCAACCGCCGGCTCACGATCCAGAACCGGCCGCCGTGCAGCACCGCCGCCGTCAGCATCCCAAGCCCCGACGCGTAGACCAGCGCCATCGGTCCCACGCCCGCATGCACCATCCACCAGCCCGCCCCGCCGGTGACGACGAAATACGCGACGATGCTGTTCACCCCCGCGACCACCTGATCACCGAGCGAGCGCAGCGCATAGACCAGCACCACCTGCGCGCCGTCGAACAGGATGAACGGCGCCCACACCGGCAGCATCGCCAGCGCAACCGCGTGAGTGGCGGCATCCGAGGGAAACGCCGCGACGATCGGCCCGCGCGCGACGATGAGGACGATCCCGCACGCACCCAGCGCGAGCATCGACAGCCCGGTGGCGATCAGCGCGCGCGAGATACCGGCTTTGGGCTCTCCTTCGCCCACCGCATTGCCGACGCGGACGCCACAGGCCGAGCCAAGCCCGAGCGCCAGCGCGAACGTGACGTTGTGAACCGAGAACACGATCTGGAACGCATGCGCGACGTCGTCGCCGAACTGCGTCGACAGCGCGATCAGGATCGAGAAGCCGGCCAGCTCCAGCCCCGACGCGACCGCGGGAACGATCCCGAATACCGCAAGCGCGGCGATCCCCGCCGGCACCCCGCGCCATGCGGCCGCATCGAGTCGTCGAACGCCGCGCTCCTTCGCGCGCGGCAAGGTCAGTGCGGCGACGATCATCCCGACCGCGCCGAGAGCCGACGCGATCGCCGTGGCCGTCGCCGCCCCGACCGCGCCCATCGCCGGCAAGCCGAGGTGCCCGCCCGACATCGCCCAGGCCAGCACCGCGTTGAGCGGCAGGATCGACAAATTGACCACCGCGACGCGCCGCGGTCGGCTGACGCCCTCCAGAAAGAAGCTGGCGGCGACGATCATCAGCTGTGGCGGGTAGGTAAACGCCATCACGCGCACGACCCGCCCCGCCGGCTCGACCAGTGTTGGCGCGACGCCGATCCCGGCGAGCATCGGATCCGCAAACACGAACATGACGCCGCCGACGACGAGCCCGAGCAACAGCCCGAGGACCAGCCCCTCGCGCAGCACCTGCCCGGTGCGCGGCAGATCGCCCGCCCCGTCGGCACGCGCGGTATGGACCAGCACGCCCGACAGCCATGCAAGCCCGGTGACGATCGCGATGAAGGTCAGCGACCGGCTCGCCCCCAGCGCCGCCACCTCGTGCGCGCCGACCAGACCGACCACGATCACGTCGGTGACGTGGAGGATCGTCCAGTTGAGGCTGGTCAGCATCACCGGCCACGCCAGCGCGAGAACGCGCCGCGTTTCGGCTCTGGTATCGGTCGAAAAAAGGAAGCGGAGCATCGTTTCCGGTACCGGACGAACGGTTTTTCGCAAAGGCCGTTGCGTAGCGTTCAAACCCTTGCTAGTGGCGCTCGCCTACCAGATGCCGGGCCCGCCCGGTGATGTTTCATGGGCGGCCATGGCGGAACTGGTAGACGCGCAACGTTGAGGTCGTTGTGGGCGAAAGCCCGTGGAAGTTCGAGTCTTCTCGACCGCACCATCTCCCCATCCTGATCGGCAATGGTGCCTCAGGTTCAGGGCAATCGGTAGGCCTCAATTCCACACTGTTGCCGTTTAGCGGTTGAATTTCCGCGCTCTCACACATTTTGTCAGGCTTGGGAAACTACGCAGGCTTTGCAGCGTTGTATCGGCACGAGGATGCGCATGTTGCGTGGCGGGGGTGTTGGCAACAGCGGCCGATGCCCCCGCTTTTTTCCTATGCCATTGCCATTAAGCTGGCGTTGCCGCCCGCAGCGGTCGTGTTGATCGACAGCGAAACTTCCTTGACCAGCATGGAATCGTCATCGGCAGGGCACAGTACCGGTATGATCGGGCCATCAACCATAGCCACGGCTTGGGCAATCGCCAGCGTGAATGACGCATCGCCATCAACCAGCGCGCGGGCAAACGGGCCTTGAATTTGCCAGCCGGGATCAGCAGTTACTGGTGTTCCGCCCAGCATTTCGACCCGCTTTTCCAGCGCGTTAAGGTTGTCTTGATGTTGTGCCGCGATCAGCACTCGTCCGATGGGACGGCAGGCGTGAATGTTGCGTTCGCCCACAGGTCCGGCCAGTTCATGCGACCCCAGTTCGGTGGCTGGTGCGGCGGGGGCCGTGCAGACCAAGCGCCTTAGATAGAGCGGTCCGCCAGCCTTGGGGCCGGTGCCAGACAATCCGTGGCCGCCGAACGGCTGCACGCCGACAACAGCGCCGATCACGTTGCGGTTCACATAGATGTTGCCCGCCGAGATATTCGCGGTGACCTTTGCAATAGTTTCATCCAGCCGCGTGTGCAGGCCGAATGTCAGGCCATAACCCCAAGCGTTGATCCGATCGACCATCGCATCAAGTTCGGTCCGGGCATAGCGGATCACATGCAGGACGGGTCCGAACACTTCACGGGTGAGCAGAGCGGCGTTTTCCAGTTCAATTATCGTGGGGGCAACGAAAGTGCCGTTGACGGTTTGTTTGCCAAGCGGCAGGCGATGAACCGGGCAGCCTTTGGATTGAAGGTCTGCGATATGGGCTTCGATGATGTCGCGGGCCTGCGCGGTAATGACTGGTCCGATATCGGCGCTGAGGCAATCGGTGGGGGCGACGTTAAGCTGTGCCAGAGCGCCCTTGAGCATGGTCAGGATGTGATCGGCCACGTCGTCCTGCAAGCAGAGCACGCGCAAGGCAGAGCAGCGTTGGCCTGCGCTATCAAAAGCAGATGCAATGACATCGGCCACGAATTGTTCGGCGAGTGCCGAACTATCTACGATCATGGCGTTCTGGCCGCCGGTTTCCGCGATCAGGGGGACGATGGCCCCGGCGCGCGCCGCCAGCGCCCGGTTGATCGTCTGCGCCGTCGCGGTGGAGCCGGTGAAGGCGATGCCGGCGACCCTAGCGTCGGCGGCGAGTAGCATGCCGATGCGTTGGCCCGCGCCGGGCAGCAGGTGCAGCGCCTCGCCCGGCACGCCTGCCCGGTGCAGCAGACGCACCGCGAGCATCGCCACCAGGGGTGTCTGGCTGGCAGGCTTGGCGATGACCGCGTTGCCGGCCGCCAGGGCGGCGGCGACCTGGCCGGTGAAAATGGCGAGGGGAAAGTTCCACGGGCTGATGCAGGCGAACACCCCGCGCCCGTGCAGGCCGAGCCGGTTGGATTCTCCCACCGGGCCGGGCAGGGCGAGCGCTGCGCCGAAATCCCGGCGCGCCCGGCTGGCATAGTAGCGGCAGTAGTCGGCCGCTTCGCGCACCTCCGCCAGGGCGTCCGGGATGCATTTGCCCCCTTCCCGCACCAGCAGCGCCATCAATTCGGCGCGGTGCAGCTCGATCAGGTCGGCGGCCCGCTCCAGGCAGTCCGCACGGCTTGCCGCCGGCACGGCGTCCCAGGCGGTGGCAGCTTCCGCCGCCAGCGCCAGGGCTTTCTCCACCGCCGCTGCGTCCGCCTCGGCCACCTCGCCCGCGCTGCGGCTATGGTCGGCCGGGTCGGGCAACGCGCGCGGCTCGCCGGGGAGGAGCGCGCCGCCGACCAGCGGCCCGGCGCTCCAGGTTTGCGCCAGGGCTTGGGTCATGGCTTGCGCCAGGGGTGCGAGCGCAGCCGGATCGCCCAGGGGAAGGCCAGCGGAATTACGCCACCCGCCGTACAGGTCGCGCGGCAGCGGAAGGCGGGGGTTGGGCTTGGCCGTGAGACGGCGCATCTTTTCCAGCGGGTCGGCGATCACGCTTTCGAGCGGCATCCGCTGGTCCGCGATGCGGTTGACGAAGGACGTGTTGGCGCCGTTTTCCAGCAGGCGGCGCACCAGGTAGGGCAGCAGTTCGCGCTGGCCGCCGACCGGCGCGTAAACCCGGCACGGCACGCCGAGCTTGCCGGGGGCGGAGATTTCGCCATACAGGGCGTCGCCCATGCCGTGCAGGCGCTGGAACTCGAAATCCCGGCTGGCGCCGGCCAGTTCCATCACGCAGGCCACGGTATGGGCGTTGTGGGTGGCGAACTGGGGGAAGAAGGCGTCGCGGCTGGCCAGAATGGTTTTGGCGCAGGCCAGGTAAGAAACATCGGTGGCGGCCTTGCGGGTGAACACCGGGTAGCCTGCGAGCCCCTGCACCTGGGCGCGCTTGATCTCGCTGTCCCAGTAGGCGCCCTTGACCAGGCGCAGCGGGATGCGCTTGCCGCTGCGCCGCGCCAGGTCGGCCAGCCAGTCCAGTAACGGAATGGCGCGCTTCTGGTAGGCCTGCACGACGAGGCCGAAACCCTGCCAGCCGCTGAGTCTGGGGTGGCGTAGCACCGCTTCGAAAATGTCCAGGGTCAGCTCCAGGCGGTCGGCTTCCTCCGCGTCCACGGTGAGTCCGATATCCGCCGCTGCGGCCAGTTCCGCCAGGTCGAGCAGCGCGGGGATCAGCTCCGCCATCATCCGCTCGCGCTGGGCGTATTCGAAGCGCGGGTGGATGGCGGAAAGTTTTACCGAGACGCTCGGCCTATGCGACGGCTCGGCGCCGGGAGATGTCGCGGCGATCACGCGCAGGGCGTGGGCATAGTCCTCGAAATAGCGCTGTGCGTCGGCGCGGCACAGCGCGGCCTCGCCCAGCATGTCGAAGGAATAACGGTAAATCTGGAGTTGGTCTCTTTGGCTGCGTTGCAGCGCCTCCTCGATGGTGCGTCCCATGACGAACTGGCCGGCCAGTATGCCCATCGCCTGTTTCAGCGCCAGCCGCACCAGCCCGCTCCCGCTGCGGGCGGCCAGGCGTTCCAGGAAAGCGCCCACGTCGCCGGCCGTTTTGTCTTCGAGGCGGACCAGCCGACCGGTGAGCATCAGCCCCCAGGTGGAGGCGTTGACCAGCAGGGAGCGGCTGTGGCCCAGATGTTTTTTCCAGTTCGCGCCGGACAGCTTGTCGTGGATCAGCCGGTCGGCGGTCTCCGTGTCGGGGATGCGCAGCAGGGCTTCCGCCAGGCACATCAGCACAACGCCCTCCTGGGAGGAGAGGTCGTATTCGTGGAGAAAGGCGTCAAGGCCGCCAAAGGACAGGGGTTTCCGGCGCACCGCCGTAACCAGTCGCCGCGCCATCCCGTCTACCCGCTGCAAGGCCGCCGCATCCAGCGCGGCCTCGCGCAGCAGGCGTTCGACGCAAGCGGACTCGTCCGCCAGATGGGCGGCGGCGACTGCGGCGCGCAACGCGGAAGGCGTGGGCGGCGGGTGAGGGAAAAGCACGGGCATTTTGCGCTCCCGGTTCAAGAGGCTGCTTTTTTACATTCTAGCCTCTCTGGTTATCTCTGTGGCTTTGTAACAAATAGACCGGATTGGCGAGCACATGCTGGTTGCGTGTGCCTTGGGGGGTGGTTTACCATTCCTCCTCGGGGCATGTTCCCTAGCAAGCTTTTTTAATTCCACCGCGACCTTGATCGCGCCTTTCATGACCGGGACTATCCTCTGATGAATTACCGCCACGGCTACCATGCCGGCAACTTTTGCGACGTATTCAAACACCTCATCCTGATGCTGCTGATCGAACATTTCAAGCTGAAGGAAAAGGGTTTTACCGTGCTTGACGCACACGCCGGCGATGGAACCTACAGCCTGCGCGGTGAACTGGCCGCCAAGACGGGCGAGGCGGCAGAGGGTATTTTACGCGCACTGGCATTTCCCCATCCCTCGCCGGTTCTCGCCGATTTTCTCAGCCTGGTGCGCCGCCTGGGCCTGCCGGATCAGGAAGGTAAATTGACCAGCTATCCCGGTTCGCCGCGATTGGCGCGCGCGCTATTGCGGCCACAGGACAAGTTGCTGCTGAGCGACATCCACCCGGATGCGCTGAGTTCGCTGGAGAGATTGTTCCGCGATGACCGTCAGGTGCGCATCCAGCCGCTCGATGCCGCGCTGGCGCTGAAATCTCAGTTGCCGCCGGAAAGCCGGCGCGCCCTGGTGCTGCTCGATCCGCCGTACGAAGAACCGGACGAGTTCCGCCGCCAACTGACCGCCCTGAAAGAAGCGCACAAACGCTTCCCGACCGGCACCTATGCCGTCTGGTACCCGATCAAAAGCCCGGAGCCGGTGCGCCATTTTCACCGCCAACTGGCTGCCAGCGGGATCAAGCCGATACTTACTGCGGAAATCCACCTTGCTCCGTTGAACAACTTTCAACTCAATGGCAGCGGCATGACGATCATCAATCCGCCATGGAAACTCGACACTCAACTAGGTGAAGTATTGCCGGAATTGCTGGCCGCGCTGGGCGCGGAAAAAAGCGGTCAAATCCGTCTGGATTGGACAGTGCCGGAGTGATCTACCGCCAGCATCTGTGGGGTTCGCGGGCTCGCCCCAACCTTGTGTTTAGGTCCGTTTGACCGCAAGCTTATGCGGCATGCTCAAGCGGAATCTCCCAGCCGGGAAATACGAGTACGGCGGGATGGCACTTGAGGGCACGGGCAAGAACCTTCGCGCGCTCGACACCTAAGTTCACTCGGCCGTTCTCGATGGCTGAGATAGTGGATTGAGGGATGCCCGTGAGCCCGGCGAGTTGGCTTTGGCTTAGTTCCTGGAGTTCGCGCAAGATACGGACGGACTCTCCCACCGAGACCTCAATTCGTTTTTTCGCAGGACGGAATTCTTTCATTTCATGGCCTCCTGTAATCATGGGCGGTAACTTGAACAACCTGGATCAGCAATACGTTGGCGACAACTCGGTAAATCACCCGCCACTGGAGCCCGAGCCGGGAAGAACGGTGACCCTTCCACTCACCAGACAGCGCTTCGTCGTGAAACCCCTTGATGGCTTGTAATCCGGGCGGCCCCGAGATTCTGGCAATGTCTTTCCATTTCTCGTAACGCTTCAGAACCTCAATCGGGACGGAGCCCGAAAGTTGTTTATCGACGCGACGGTGTTCTTCGATTTGCCACATGCTTCATTATGTATATACCAATAATGGTATGTCAAGGGAGCCGGCTTTCGGGTGAAGCATAACGAGGCTGTCGAATAACACCAATTTCCACATACGGGACGAGTTGTCTACTTGAATTTGCCGGATAAAATAAATCCGTCCTATTCGAGCCAAATCGCCAAGGGCGAACGGGGCATCTGGCAACGGAAATATTGGGAACACCAAATCCGCGACGAAGCCGATTACGGCCAGCATATCGATTACATCCATTACAACCCGGTCAAACACGGCTACGCGGAAATGATGTT
>CAMTYG010000046.1:0-10993 GCA_947085875.1 uncultured Sulfuricella sp. | reverse complement strand
TAGGGCGGGGGGCCAATCTACAATCAGGCTCTGGTTAAAAACCAGTCCTCAGGTTGGGACGGCCTCCCCGGTGAAACGTGAAATCTTAACTTAACCTCCTTAACAACATTTCATTAAATTCGATCATACAAGGTTGGGTTTCGCGATGAGGCCGCTCAACCCAACCTACATGTTTGTTCATGCCACATCAGTTTGAATCGCACCCGATAGCGGACCCGTCCGCGCGACTCCTTGTGCTTTTCGATTACTGGTAGGGGTCTCAAATCCGCGCGGAAACAGGCGGCTTCGGCGCGCCCAAGCGAACAGCGCGCCCAGGGCAACCAGGTAGCGGTTGAGCGTGGCGCCGCTACGTTGACCGGCCTTCCTGCGGAAAATCGGGTTGCCGTCGGCATCTTTGCCGCCATAGACCTTTGCGGGCTCATTGCCAAGCGTCGCCATTGCGGCGTCGACATCTTCGGGTGTAATTAAGGGAAATGGTTTGTTGCCGAGTAGGCGAACCCACGCACCAATACGCTGGTACCGCGATTCATCGCGCCCCTCGTAGGCATCGAGATAGGCGGCTGCTACTTCAGACAATGTTTGAACGGTTGCGGCAACAACCGGTTCGTTTAGCACGTTCATGTCGGTCTCCTTGGGGTCGTTTAGGCCGATTTACATCGACGGTCTACGCAGAGTCCCGACAAGGGCTTGATAATACAGGAATTCTGGCTCCCCGACCTGGACTCGAACCAGGGACCTGCGGATTAACAGTCCGTCGCTCTACCGACTGAGCTATCAGGGAATTAACAAGCTGCGTATGATAAAGCTTTGGCCTTTGCCGGTCAACTCGTAAATTGCGACATCGTAAATTGTGTAATTTTGACGGTGGATACTGTGAAGTGGACTAAGCGCCTGTTTATTATTCTAGTTGTTTTTCTGGCTGTAATCGGTCTGCCGTTTCTCATCCCGTTGAATACATATATTCCTGAAATTGAGAAGCAGGCAGGGGAAAAGCTGCACGAGCCGGTCAAGATCGGATCGTTGCGCTTTTCGCTGGTTCCCTTGCCTCATGTGGCGCTGCAAGGAATCACCATCGGCGCTCAACAGGAAGTCAGGATAGCTTCGATCAAGGTCAGCCCGAATCTGAGTTCGTTGTTTAGCCCGGTCAAGGTTCTGCGCGATATCGAGCTGGATACGGTTTTCATCCGTATGGATATGCTGGGAAGGATGCCGGCCTGGGTCAAATCAGAAGGTGGCCCGCAAACAGTAAGAATCGAAAAAATCGGTTTGAATCGCGTTATGCTGGAATCTTCAGGCATGGCGTTGCCCCTGTTCAGTGTGGCAGTAAACATTAACTCGGACGGTGGCCTGAAGAATGTGCTGCTTGCGAGCGACGATGGCAAACTCAAGCTGGAGGCTACACCCGTGTCGGGCAGCAACTTCGATTTGAAGCTCTCCGCCCGGCAATGGCGTTTGCCCGCGGGGCCAGCGTTTCAGTTTGACGTGCTGAACATTGCCGGTGTTGTCGATAACGAAGCGCTACGGCTCAGGGATATCGATGGCAAGCTCTACGGAGGCACGCTCAAGGGCGCGGCGGAACTTAACTGGAAATCCGGGTGGAAGCTTACCGGCGACCTGAAGGGGCAGTCGACCTGAAGGGGCAGCGCGTGGAGTTGGAATCCCTGTTGCCGCTGTTTACCGCCAAAGCCCGCGTGAGCGGTCAACTCAACGTCAAAGCCAGGTTTGCAATGAAGGCCCGGAATGCATCCCAGCTTGCGGATTATCCGATTATTGATGGCGATTTTTCCATCAACAAGGGGGTGCTGCACGGGTTCGACCTGGCAAGAGCGGCTCAGCCGATCAAGACCAAGGAAGTGCGCGGTGGGCAGACAGAGTTCGACGAATTCAGCGGAGTTTTTAGCATTGCCGGGAAGGACATCCGCTTGAGCAAGCTGAGCATTTCTTCCGGGTTGCTCAATGCCAACGGGGATGTGGAGATTTCGCCCTCCAAACAACTGGGCGGCAAGGTTTATGTCGAGGTGAAGCAAGGCATTTCACTGGTAAGCGTCCCGCTCAAGGTTTCCGGCACGCTGCAGGACCCTGTGCTGTTTCCCACTGGAATGGCGGCAACCGGAGCAGTGGTAGGTACGGCGATCCTCGGCCCGGGCGTGGGGACGTCCTTGGGGGGTGACGGCTGCGGACAAGCTGGATAGCTGGTTCCGGGGGGAAGAAAAACTGAAGGGCGCCGATTCTGGCACCCTTTATGACTCGTGCCGAGCAGGACTATTCAAGCGCCTTCTGGATACGCTCCAGGGCCATCTCCAGGTTTTTCATCGAAGTGGCGAAGGAGATGCGGAAGTAGCCCTCCGCGCCGAAGGCCGAGCCCGGCACGATGGCCACCCCCGCTTTTTCCAGCAGGTATTCCGAAAGAGCCATGTCGGTCGCTTCCGCGAGAGCGCCGCGGCGATGCAGGTCGGCAATGGCCTCTCGTGCGTCGGGGAAGGCGTAGAAGGCGCCGCCGGCATGGATGCACTTCAGCCCCTTCATTTCGTTGAAGCGGCGCACCACGAACGCATGGCGCTCGCGGAATGCTTTCACCATCGGCTCGATGCACGACTGGTCGCCATCCAGGGCGGCCTGCGCGGCCACCTGGGAAATTGAGGTGGGGTTGGAAGTGGACTGGGACTGGAGAATTTCCATCGCCTTGATGATTTTCTCCGGGCCGGCGGCGTAGCCGATGCGCCAGCCAGTCATGGAATAGGCCTTCGATACTCCATTCAGCACTACACAGCGGTCTTTCAGCTCAGGGGTGGCGTTGAGGATGTTGACGAATTTTACGCCGGACAGGTTGACATGCTCGTACATGTCATCAGTGGCCACCAGTACGTGCGGGTGGCGCTTCAGCACTTCGCCCAGAGCTTTCAGTTCGTCCAGCGTGTAGACCGCGCCGGTCGGGTTGGACGGGCTGTTGATCATGAATATTTTGGTCTTGGGCGTGATGGCCGCATCCAGCTGTGCCGGGGTGATCTTGAAGCCCTGCTCGATGCCGCATTCGACGATGACCGGCTTGGCCTCTGCCACCATGGCGATGTCTGCATAGGAAACCCAGTAGGGGGCCGGGATGACGACTTCGTCGCCCGGGTTCAGGACCGCCAAAGCCAGGTTGAAGATGCACTGCTTGCCGCCGACGCCGACGATGACTTCCCTGGCAGTGTAGTCCAGGCCGTTGTCGCGCTTGAGTTTGGCGACGATGGCGTTTTTCAGGCTGGGTATGCCGCCGACCGGGGTGTATTTGGTGAATCCGTCGTCGATGGCCTTCTTGGCGGCATCCTTGATGTGTTGCGGGGTGTCGAAATCCGGTTCGCCGACACCGAGGCCGATAATGTCCTTGCCTTCAGCCTTGAGCCTGGCAGCGCGTGCGCTTACGGCGAGGGTAGGGGATTCCTTGATGGCCTGAACGCGCTGAGACAGTTCCAAGATTCTATCCTTAAGTGGGAGCAATGCGGGCTAAGGAGCTGTTAATTAATAACTGTAACAGATAGTGACGTAGCCAGGATGGAGCGTAGCGGAATCCGGGGTTGGTGGGCGTGGCCGAAGCCCCGGATTCCATTGCATTCCATCCGGGCTACGCCCGATAAAAATGTTACATTAATTATTTAACGGCCCCTAAGTAGTCCGTTCTACCAAAGCGGGGACAAATGAAACGGATGGATTTTTTCGCCAGGCTAGGCGCAGACCCGCCGCCGTATGGGGTATACGGCAAGGGGATGCAACGACGCATGGCGGAAAAAGACGCCGTTTCATGTCTGTGGTTTGGTGGAACGGACTACTTAATACCTGCATGATATAATTTAAAGCTGCCAAAACCGCGTAATTTTACCCGTGATCGTCACATTTCCCAATAGTCCCTACAAACTTCACCAGCCGTTCGAGCCCGCCGGGGACCAGCCCAATGCTATCGCACAGTTGGTCGAAGGCTTGAATGATGGACTGGCGTTTCAGACCCTGCTCGGCGTGACCGGCTCCGGCAAGACCTTTACCATGGCCAATGTCATCGCCCGTCTTGGGCGGCCGGCCATTGTCATGGCGCACAACAAGACCCTGGCGGCGCAATTGTATTCCGAGATGCGCGAGTTCTTTCCGGAAAATGCGGTGGAGTATTTCGTTTCCTATTACGATTATTACCAGCCGGAAGCCTATGTTCCGTCGCGCGACCTGTTCATCGAAAAAGATTCCAACATCAACGAGCACATCGAACAGATGCGGCTGTCCGCCACCAAGTCGCTGCTGGAGCGCGAGGACTGCGTGATCGTCGCCTCGGTTTCCTGCATTTACGGTATCGGCGACCCGGTGGACTACCACGGCATGATCCTGCATCTGCGCCAGGGTGAGGCGATGCCCCAACGCGACGCCATCAAGCGCCTGACCGAGATGCAGTATGACCGAAACGAGATCGATTTTCGCCGCGGCACTTTTCGTGTCCGCGGCGATGTGCTCGACATCTATCCGGCGGAAAGCGCGGAAACCGCAGTGCGGATCAGCCTGTTCGATGATGAAGTCGAGAGTATTTCCCTGTTCGACCCGCTGACCGGCCATATCCAGCGCAAGGTTCCGCGCTATACGGTTTATCCGTCGAGCCATTACGTCACGCCGCGTAGTACTACACTTCGGGCGATCGAGGCGATCAAGGCTGAGTTGAGGGACAGAATCGAGTTTTTCCAGAAGGAGCACAAACTGGTGGAGGCGCAACGGATAGAGCAGCGCACCCGCTTCGACCTGGAAATGCTCAACGAACTGGGGTTCTGCAAGGGCATCGAGAACTACTCGCGTCATCTGTCCGGCAGGAATCCGGGCGATCCGCCCCCCACGCTGATCGACTATCTGCCGCCTAACGCATTGATGTTCCTCGACGAAAGCCATGTCACCATCCCGCAGATCGGAGGCATGTACAAGGGGGATCGGGCGCGCAAGGAAAACCTGGTGGGATATGGTTTCCGTTTGCCCTCTGCACTCGACAACCGACCCTTGCGCTTCGACGAGTTTGAAAAGGTGATGCGGCAGTCAATTTTCGTTTCCGCTACACCCGCCGATTACGAGGCGCAGCATGCCGGCCAAGTGGTGGAGCAGGTGGTGAGGCCAACCGGCTTGGTTGATCCGCAGATTGAGGTCCGCCCGGCAACCAACCAAGTGGACGATCTGCTCTCCGAGCTCAATGCCCGGATCGCTCTGGGCGAGCGCGTGCTGGTCACCACTTTGACCAAGCGCATGGCCGAGGATTTGACCGACTATCTGTCCGATCATGGAATCAAGGTGCGCTACGTGCACTCGGATATTGACACGGTGGAACGGGTCGAGATCATCCGCGACCTGCGGCTGGGAGTGTTTGATGTGCTAATTGGCATTAACTTGCTGCGAGAAGGTCTTGATATTCCAGAGGTATCATTGGTGGCAATTCTTGACGCCGACAAGGAGGGCTTCTTGCGTTCCGAGCGCTCGCTGATCCAGACCATAGGAAGGGCGGCACGCCACATCAATGGCACCGCGATTCTCTATGGCGATAAAATCACCAATTCGATGCGCCGGGCAATGGACGAAACCGAGCGCCGCCGGGCAAAGCAGGTTGCCCACAACACCGCTCACGGCATCACGCCGAAAGGGGTCACCAAGCGTATCAAGGACATCATTGATGGCGTGTTCGATATCGACACCGCCCAGAAGGAGCTGAAAGTCGCCCAAGAGCTTGCTGCCTACAAGCACTTGGACGAGAAGATGCTGACCAGGGAAATCAAGCAGCTGGAAAAAGAAATGCTGGCTTGTGCAAGAAACCTCGAATTTGAACGTGCCACTCAGCTACGCGACAAATTGAATCAGATCAAGGCATTGATGTTTAAAACGTAACCAATACCAGAGCTTCTGGCTGTGGTTGAAAGATCAACTGCCCGGGTTTTTCATGAACGTGACCACGTTGACGCCAGGCGGTGTGCGTGAGCCACAGGAGAGATCATCGTTGAGTTCCATCTCGGCTTCATGCAACTGGTTGATGACCTCGACGTAGTCCTTGTCCTTCGCCATCATCAGCGCCGTGCGGCCACCTTCGTTCCTGGCACGGACATCCGCACCCGCCTTCAACAGAACGTCAACGGCACCCGCTTCGCCGTAGCCCGCAGCAAGCATCAACGGACGAGTGCCGTAGCCAATCCGGGTTTCGATGTCGGCTCCGGCGTCAATCAATGCGCTAACGATTTCGGGAAAGCCGCGATCAAGCTCGTGGTTGTACAGCGCCTTCATCAGTGCGGTCCAGCCTTGCGGATCTGTCGCGTTGACGTCCGCACCGGCCTCGATCAGGGTTTTTGCCAGCTCAAGATTGCCAGTTTCAGCAACCTGCATCAGCAAAGTGGCCCCCACGGCGTTACGCGTGTTGCAGTCTGCGCCACCTTGAAGCAGCGCACGGATATTTGCTGCCTCGCCAGCATTGAGCATTTCGGCTGTCATGGTTTTCTCCTGAGCCATCCAATAAATCTTTGTGCGCAGTATATAAATACTGTAGTTAATTGGTCAACAAATATGATGATATTCCTTATTGAAAAACAAAATAGGGTTGCTAACATTAAAAGCCTGAGTTGCCGCTAAAATGCAACGCAGAACCGGTGAAATGGCGCCTTAGGCCTGAATGTTTTCGAGGCGCCTTCCTTGAGACAATGGCTGCCAAATTGGCTCCCGATGCATATCAGGCGTACCCGCCGACCTCAAGGTTTTCCAGAACTTATAGCGAATGAAAGGAAAATTTGTCATGAACAAAATTACCATTGAAATGCCGCTTGTTTCTGAATGCATGGTTGCCCAATGCGCCTATAACGCCAGCAATAACTGCCATGCCCGCGCTATCACCGTCGGTGATGGCTTGCACCCCGGTTGCGATACTTTCATGTCGGTATCGCAGCACGTCAAGGAGTCAAAACGGATTGCCGGAATCGGCGCCTGCAAAATGACCAGTTGTAAATTCAACGATGACCTCGAATGTGTGACAGACAATATCCGGGTCGGAACCGTACACAATCAGGCGAATTGCATTACCTACGCGATGCGCTAATCGGATTCCAGAAAGAATTGGGGTGAAGAAAACGGCACAACCACTTTGATTAATGAGGTAAAGTAGCAAGCCCGGCGGCTCATGGTCGTACGGGCTTTTTTGTTGAGTGTGTTCGAACTTGTTTTATTTATGGCAAGAATTGGACGCTGATTGACAGTGTGGCTGCCAGAGGAAAACCTGGCTGCCAAATAACAGCGTATCGATTCGCTTAGGCATTTTGGCATTGCTGCAATCGGCAAAAGGCAGTACATTGGCGAGGCCATTTCAACTTGGGCCGAGACATGCCTCGCAATAAGAGCGAAACCCTTTCCATTCGGACGACTGCGGAGATCAAAGACCTGATCCGCCAGGCAGCCGATCGTGAGCATCGCTCTGTGGCTTCCATGGTGGAGGTGCTGGTTCTGGCTCATGCAGAGCAGTCCGGCCTCAAGGCCAGCGCCAAGCCAAAAAAGACTAAAAAGAAATGAGCCGATGAGCGCCAACGCCTTGCAAAATATTTCCAAGATTGAAGACAGCCTGTGGGAGGCTGCCGATCAACTGCGCGCCAATTCCAAGCTGACCAGCAGTGAATACTGCATGCCTGTGCTGGGGGTGATTTTTCTGCGCCACGCCACCAACCGCTACCAGGCTGCGTTGCAGGCTATCGAGGCCGATCAGGCCGCCGGAAAAATGCCCAAGCGCACATTGGTCAAGGGTGATTTCATCAAGCGCCGCGCGCTGATGTTGCCCGAAATCGCCCGCTACGATCATCTGCTCAAGCTGCCTTCCGGCGCCAATCTCGGCGCCGCGTTGGTTGAGGCCATGAATGCCATCGAGGCCGATTTCGAGCCGTTGGCCGGGCAATTGCCCAAGGACTACGACCGTTTCGAGAATAAGCTGCTCGAAGACCTGTTGCGCAATTTCGACTCGGCAGCCTTGCGCAATGCTTCCGGCGACGTGTTCGGCCGCATCTACGAATACTTCCTGATGAAATTCGCCATGCAGGGCGCGCAGGATAACGGCGAATTCTTCACACCGCCCTCGCTGGTGCAGACGCTGGTCAACGTCATCGAGCCTGACCATGGCGTGGTGTTCGACCCCGCCTGCGGTTCTGCGGGCATGTTCGTGCAATCCAGCCACTTCATCGAGCATGAAGGGCTGGACACGATGAAGCGCGTCACCTTCTACGGCCAGGAAAAAACCGCCACCACCATCCGCCTCGCCAAGATGAATCTGGCGGTGCATGGGCTGGAGGGCGACATCCGCGAAGCCAATTCCTTCTACGACGACGTACACCGTTTGCAGGATGGCCGCGCGTTGTGGAGTAACTGCGATTTCGTCATGGCCAATCCCCCGTTCAACGTCGACATGGTAGATGCCGAGCGCGTCAAGGACGACCGCCGCCTGCCCTTCGGCCTGCCCGGCGTGAACAAGGACAAGCGCGTTTCCAACGGCAACTACCTGTGGATTTCCTACTTCCACAGCTACCTGTCGGACAAGGGCCGTGCCGGTTTCGTCATGTCCTCGCAGGCCAGTAATGCCGGCCATGGCGAAAAGGAGGTGCGGCGCAAACTGGTGGAAACCGGCGACGTGGATGTGATGATCGCCATCCGCTCCAACTTCTTCTACACCCGCACCGTGCCGTGCGAACTGTGGCACTTCGACAAAAATAAACCCCCTCTCCCCCCGGGAGAGGGCGGGGGTGAGGGAGCGGCGTTGAACCACAAAGGCAACGTCCTGATGCTCGACGCCCGCAACATCTACCGCAAGGTTACGCGCAAGATTTACGACTTCAGCCCCGAGCAGCAAGCCAACCTCACCGCCATCGTCTGGCTGTATCGCGGGCAGCGCGAACGTTTCCTTGGCTTGGTGCAAGACTACTGTACCCGACTCGCAACCGAGAGCGCCGCCATCACCCCGGCGCTCACCACCTTTGAAACTCAGCTCACCGCCAGCCGCGCGCCGTTGGTGGCAGCTTTTACCGAAACCGCCATCGCGCTCAATACGTTCAAGACGGAAAAGCAGCAAGCCTTCGCCGCTGCGCTGACCGAATGGGCAGAGGCCGCCAATGCCTACGTCACCGACCGCGCTGTCCTGACGGCAGCTCTTGTAGGGTGGGCACGCATCTGTGCCCACGCGGATACCAAACCGCGTGGGCAGACGAAAAACCTGTCTGCCCACCCTACGCAAAAGACCAACGAAGCTCAACATGCCATGAGGCAAACCTTTGACCCGCTGGCCGATTCAGCACTTGGCCTCATCAAACAAATTGACCTGCTCTACAAACTCGCTGCCCGCGCCGCGCAACTGGCGAATGAGCTGTCCACGGATAAATCTGCCGCCGAATTTTTCGACCGCCGCGCCACCAGCAAACTCATTAAGCAACTCGATGAAGACCGCAAGACCGCCGTCGAACAACTCAAGGCCGCGACCTACATCCACCGCCAGATCGCCTGGCTGCAAGACCGCTTCCCCAACGCCGAAATGCAGGACGTGCCGGGCCTGTGCAAGGTTGTCAGCCGCGCCGAGATCGAAGCCGCCGACTGGAGCCTCACCCCCGGCCGCTACGTCGGCGTCGCCCCGGCGGAAGTGGATGAGAACTTCGACTTCGAGCAGACATTGCGCGATATCCATGTCGAGCTGGCCGACCTGAACCGGGAAGCGGTGGAACTGGCGGCGAAGATTCAGGAGAACTTCGAGGAGTTGATGTGAGGATGAATGCCGTCACCACGCTAGCCAATGTTTGCGAATCCATTCGCTATGGCTACACGGCGTCGGCCAGCCTCGATGCTTGTGGTACGCGATTCCTCCGTATCACTGACATCGTTCCTGAATCAGTGGACTGGGAGTCCGTGCCTTACTGCGAGATTGATGATTTGAATAAAGAGCGTTTTGCTCTCGACGTAGGTGACATTGTTGTTGCGCGAACAGGTGCAACTGTTGGCTATGCAAAACTCATCCGCGAGCCAGTAGATGCCGTATTCGCTTCCTACTTGGTACGGTTCCGGGTCGATTCAACAAAAGCTGATCCAGGCTTCATAGGCCGACTGGTGGAATCGCATGTCTATAAGTCCTTTGTCCAGTCCAGAATCGGTGGAGCAGCCCAGCCAAACGCGAGTGCTCCGGTCTTGGGCAGCTTCGAGTTCAGACTGCCGCCTAAGCACGAGCAAACACGCATTGCCGACACTCTCTCCACCTACGATGACCTGATCGAAAACAACCGGCGGCGGATGGCGCTGCTGGAAGAGTCGGCGCGGCTGCTCTACCGCGAGTGGTTCGTCCGCCTGCGCTTCCCCGGCCATGAACACACCCGCAGTACCGAGGGCGTGCCGGAGGGATGGGAGCGGATGCCGTTGGAAGATGCACTGGTTCTGCAACGTGGATTCGATCTTCCCACTCAGGCAAGACAGGAGGGAACCGTGCCGATTTATGGTTCCACTGGCATCCTCGGATACCACGACAAGGCCAAAGCATTTGCGCCCGGTGTGGTCACTGGTCGAAGCGGAACCTTGGGAGAGGTGCAATACGTTGCCGATGACTACTGGCCGCTCAACACGGCGCTTTGGGTTAAGAAGTTCAAGCGTGTGACCCCATTGTTTGCGTTATTTCTATTGCGCGAAATGGACTTGAAGCAATACAACGGCGGCGCGTCTGTGCCAACACTTGATCGCAAGACGGTTCACAAGGTTGAAATTTTGGTTCCCTCAAATCTGCTGCTTTGCTCATTCGATGAATTTGCCGCTGACGTTTTCGCGCAAATCAAGAACCTCAACTCGCAGAACGAAAAACTCCGCACCGCCCGCGACCTGCTGCTGCCGCGTCTGATGAGCGGGGAGATCGCCGTATGAGTTATCCTGTGAACAATTATGTCGTTGTGGAGTAACCCATGATTACCGAATTACAGCTCGAAAATTGGAAAAGTTACGAGAAGGCATCGCTCCACAT
>CAMTYG010000045.1:0-18829 GCA_947085875.1 uncultured Sulfuricella sp. | reverse complement strand
TCGATCTCGATTTTCAGGTACTGCACCCCCTCGTTCATCACCCGGTAAACGTCCTCGCTGCCCTTGACGCCCTTGAGCACGGTTTCGATTTTTTCCGCTTGCTGGTTGAGAGTGGCGAGATCGGGGCCAAAAATCTTCACCGCCACGTCGCCGCGCACGCCGATGACCATCTCGGAGACGCGCATGTCGATCGGCTGGGTGAAGTTGTGAGCGACACCGGGAAAGTCCTTGAGCACCTTCCTGAGTTCGTCGGTAAGCCATTCCTTGTCCGGCTTGCGCCACTGCTCGCGCGGCTTGAGTATCAGGAAAGTATCGGTCTGGTTAAAGCCCATCGGATCGAGGCCGAGCTCGTCCGAGCCGACCCGCGCGACGACGCCCTTCACCTCCGGCACTTTTTCCATGATCGCGCGCTGGATCTTCAGGTCGAGTTCAAAGCTCTGCTCGAGGCTGATCGAGGGCAGCTTTTCGATGCCGATGATGATGTCGCCCTCGTCCATCGTCGGCATGAAGGTCTTGCCGATCAGGGGATACACCGCCACCGTCAGGGCCAGCGCCGTCACCGCGCCGACGGCCACCAGCCTGCCGTGCCTGAGCGCCCAGTCAAGCGCGGGCATGTAGACCGCAGTGAGCTTGCGCACCAGCCACGGGTCGCCATGGCCGCCCTGTTTCAACATGAAGGACGCCAGCACCGGAATCACGGTGAGCGACAGGATCAGCGAGCCGGCCAGCGCGAACACGATAGTCAGCGCCACCGGGATGAACAGCTTGCCTTCCAGTCCCTGCAAGGTCAGCAGCGGCAGGAACACTACGATGATGATCACCACGCCCGAGGCCACCGGCATTACCACTTCCTTGACCGCCCGGTAAATCACATGCAGGTGCGGGATATTCTTCGCGCTCCGGTCGTGGGCGAGATGGGAAACCACGTTCTCCACCACCACCACGGAGGCATCCACCAGCATGCCGATGGCGATGGCGAGGCCGCCCAGGCTCATCAGATTGGCCGACATGCCAAACTGGCGCATCAGGATGAAGGTGAACAGCGCCGCCAGCGGCAGCGTCACCGCCACCACGATGGCGGCGCGCAGATTGCCGAGGAACAGCAGGAGCAGGATCACCACCAGCACGATCGCTTCCAGCAGGGCCTTGGAGACCGTACCGACGGCGCGTTCCACCAGGCTGCCGCGGTCGTAGAAAATTTCGGTCTTGACGCCGGGCGGGAACGACGGAGCGATCTCCTTCAGCCGCGCCTTGACGCCGTTCACCACGGTCTGCGCGTTGGCGCCGCGCAAGCCCAGCACCAGCCCCTGCACCGCTTCGCCCTTGCCGTCCTTGGTGACGACGCCGTAGCGGCTGAGGTGGCCGATACGCACCGTCGCCACGTCGCCCACCCGCACCACCTGACCGTCGCGGCTGGCAATGACGATAGCGCGCAGGTCGTCGAGGTTCTTGATCGCTCCCTCGCTGCGCACCAGCAGCACTTCTTCGCCATCCTTGAGCCGGCCCGCGCCGTCGTTGCGATTGTTGGTCTCCAGCGCCTTTTGCATCTGTTCGAGCGAAACGCCGCGCGCCTGCAAGGCCGCGTTGTCCGGCATCACCTCGAAACTGCGCACCAGCCCGCCCAGAGTGTTTACATCCGCCACTCCCGGCAGGGTACGCAGCGCCGGGCGGATCACCCAGTCGAGCAGGGAGCGTCGTTCCAGCGGGGTGAGGTCGCCGCCCTCGATGGTGAACATCAGCATCTCGCCCAGCGGCGTGGTGATCGGCGCCAGACCGCCGCTGACGCCGGCGGGCAGGTCCTTCATCACGCCGCCCAGGCGTTCCGCCACCTGGTTGCGCGCCCAGTAGATGTCGGTGCCGTCCTCGAAATCGATGGTGATGTCGGTGAGGGCGTACTTCGACACCGAACGCAGGATTTTCTTGTACGGGATGCCCAGGAGCTCCACCTCGATCGGCGCCACGATGCGCGACTCGACCTCCTCCGGCGTCATCCCCGGCGCCTTGATGATGACCTTGACCTGGGTCGATGAAACGTCGGGGAAAGCGTCGATCGGCAACTGCTTGAAGGCGACCGCACCGGCGCCGATCAGCACCAGGGTGGTCACGATCACCGCCAGCCGCTGGGTGAGGGCAAATTCGATTATCCGCGTCAGCATTATTCGCCTCCCGCCGCCAGCCCTTGCCACATCGCCTTGAGCGAAGCTGTACCGCGCACGGCGATGTGCTCGTCACCCTTGAATTCCGCGCTCACCACACTGCTCTCGGCAGTCTCGCCACCCAGCTTCACCGGCCGGGCACGAAAACCTGTCGCAGTCTGCACGAACACATAGGCTAGCTCGCGCTGCCGCACCAGCGCGCTATTGGGCACATGCCAGTGCTTGCCATCACCGTTGACGGCCAGCACGGCCTCGACGAACTGGCCCGGGCGCAGATTCTCGGCGCCCTGACGGATCTCGGCGCGCACCGTCACGGTCTGGCTGCCTTCCTCCACGCCGCGACCGATTTGCGCCACCTTCCCGCTCGCCTGATAAGCCGGCACGCTGACCGCGGCGCCAGCCTTCAGGCCGGCAATCTGCGCAATCGGCGCCTGAATTTCCAGCCACAGCGGCACGATCTGCGCCAGCTTGACCAGTGGCGAGGCAGCCTCGATGCGCTGACCCGGCACCGCCATCAATTCAAGCACCACACCGTTGACCGGCGCGATGATCTCGATAGCGCCGGACATGACATGGCTCTTTTCCAGCCGCTGCAACGCAGCTCCGCTCAGGCCTGCCAGGCCAAGAGCCTGGCGCCGCTCGGACAATGCCGCCACGGCCTCGGCCTGACGGCTCCTGGCGGCAAGGTATCGGCTTTCGGCGATAATGCCTTCCTGGAACAATTTCTCGTCGCGGCTCAGCGATTCGTGTGCCAGCTGCGCCTGGGTCGCCGCCTGCAGGAAGCCGCGCTGGATCTCGACCAGCCCCGGGCTTTGCAAGCGGGCCAGAACCTCGCCCTTTTTGACCGCCTGATTGGGCGCCACCGACAGGGTTTCCACCAATCCGGCGAGCGGTGCGGCGACGATGTGCAGTTGATGGTTCGGTATCACCACCCTCGCCGGCAGCCCTTTTCCGGCCGTCGTGACAGAACCGGCGAGCGGCGCCGTAACCACGCCCATGGCCTTGGCCTGAGCCGCTGACAGCTTGATTTCATCGCCGGCATAAAGCGGTGCTGCGACAAAAAAACCACAGAACAGCAGCGCTCCCAGGACAGCGCGCAAACCTTGCGCTTTCCGCATAGTTGCCTCCTTGCAAAATCCGAATAGTTCCTGCCGTTTCTCCAGCGAGACCGGCAGTTAAGATTGTGAACCAGCGACCTAAGAAATGCTTAAACGAGGGCAGGCGGCGCCTGGGATGGAGGCGGCCCGGCCCGGAAGGGAATATAAGGAAGTATGGAGGGTGAAGCGATAACGACAACGCAAGCCGAATGCTGCACAGTCAACCATGGAGTGGCCGGCGGCGCTCCGGTGTAGCTGTCATGCGCGGAATCGCGCCTGAATTCATTGACGGCGCCCACCACGGGAGATTCACTCAAATCGGCCGTGAATTCCAGCTCATGCGCCGGATGGAAAGCCAGCCATTCCAGTCCCGCGGCATGAACATGCACATGGGATGAAACGTGCAGGCCGCCGGCATGGGCATGCAACAGCGGCGCCAGACATTGCAGGAACGTCAGAACCAGAAGCAGGCAGTAATTTGAGGTGTTCTTTCTCACGACCGCATTCTAATCTTGAATCCAGCGCAACGGCAATTTTTTAACTCTTGGCAAAGCCAGGCCAAGAGCGTTAGGATGCGGCCAGGAGCTTGGCTCCCAGGTTGTGCGGCATTCCACGGAACGCGCCATTTGCCACAGGCGCCACCATGAAGGACATTGATTTAATTCCCTCTATTTCAGGCACACAATTTGCGTTAGCCTCAAGAGGGAATTATCGGGCAATACATTGTGGCGCGCAGCAACGCTGCTGATTGAAGCGGCATGCAGCCATACTGGCCGGGCCCGACGGCAAGCACATTGCGGCGCCATTCAGATTTGAAACGAAACGATAAACCATGAAAAAAAATCTCGTCGCCATCATTGTGGCGTTCAGCCTGCTGCTAGTCTGGGCCATTACGGTGTGGCGGCCCTCCGGCGCACCCTCACCGCTCGGACTGGCGGAAGCGCCCCGGGGAGGAGATTTCACCCTGCGCTCGCCAAGCGGTCCGCTGGCGCTGCATGATCTGAAGGGCAAGGTGGTGCTGCTGTATTTTGGCTATACCTCCTGCCCGGATATCTGCCCGACTTCGCTCGGCTTCACTTCCCAGGCGCTTGCCTCGCTCGACAAGGCCGAGCAGGAGAAGGTGCGGATGCTGTTTGTCACGGTGGATCCGGAGCGCGACACCCTGGACAAGCTCAAGGCCTACACCGCCTATTTCCACCCCGGCATCGTGGGCCTGAGCGGCACCCCGGAGGAAATCGCCACGGTTGCCCAACTTTACGGCGCGAGCCATGCCCAGCAGAATACCGCCTCTGCCGGGGGCTACGTCGTCGACCATTCCGCGTACACTTACGTCATCGCGCCCGACGGCAGCCTGTTCAAGCCTCTCGATCACGGCACCCCGCCAGCGCAGGTGCTGGAAGCCATCCGCGCCGCGCTGAACAAAAAATAGCCACGAAAAGGCGCATAAAGCACAAAATAAAACCCAGGCCCTGCATTTTTTGTGAGTTTTGTGCCTTTTTTGTGGCCAAACAGTTTTTTACAACCGTAAGGAGAGAAGCATGACTGTCAAGTTCCGTTCCATCCGCATCGCCGCTTGCGTTCTGACCACCCTGATTGCCGCCCCGTCACTGGCCGGTTCCGCCGCGGAGAGCGTTTCCGTCAACGAACCTTTCGTGCGCATGGCGCCGCCCGGCATGACCAACACCGGGGCGTTCATGGTGCTCAGGAATGCCGACAGCAAGGATCACAAACTGGTCAAGGCAGAAAGCCCTGTAGTCAAAGCGGCAGAATTACACACCCACACCAACGAGGGCGGGGTAATGAAGATGCGCCCGGTCAAGGACATCGAGATCAAGGCCAAGGGTGAAGCCGTGCTCAAGCCTGGCAGCCTGCACGTGATGCTGATTGGCCTGAAACAGTACCTCAAGGAAGGCGACAACGTGGCGATCACGCTGATCTTCGAGGACGGCAGCAGCAAGAAAGTTGAAGCGCCGGTGCGCAAGATCCAGACCGAAATGAAAATGAAACATGACCACGAAGGGATGAAGCACTAATCTTCCCTTGATCCAGGTTCAATGTTCGGAAGCGCATCGCTGGCAGCCTGTCGGACTCAGACCGCAACCGAATTAGTGCAGGCTGGGCATCGCCTCCCCATCCGGCCTGCCGCTGGCGATTTCGGACGGAGTGGCATCACAGACCGACACCACGTTCACGACGAAGGTCACGGTCTGGCCGGCCATGGGGTGATTGGCGTCAATGGTGAGCTTGCCGTTCCCGATCCTGGTGACGAAAAACTTCAACGACTCACCCTTGTCGTTCTCGAATTCCACCTCGGCACCCACGCGGCGGAATTCCGGCGGCACGTTGTCGATGTCGTCGGTGAAGGTCAGTTCGGGATGATGGTCGCCGAACCCTTCCCGCGGGTTCAGCGTGACCTCGATCTTGTCGCCGGCCACGCGGCCTTCCAGCGCTGCTTCGATCTTCTCGAACAACCCGCTGTCGGCGCCGTGCACGTAGCCGATCGGCAGGTCGTACTGCTCGAACACCTTGCCGCTCTCGTCCAGAATCACGTAGGACACGTGTACTGTCTTGTTCCTGCCGATTTTCTGCTCAGTCATGAACGCAATTCCCGATCAACTAAAAAAGGAGGCGTCACATGTAGGTTGGGTTAGGCGCGGCTTTTTGCACCGTAACCCACCAGAAGTAGGCGCCTCTAGGCGACAAACCCAAGCTTCCTTCCAAATGTCGCCTAGAGGCGCCTACTTTTGGTTGGGTTTGTTGGGTTACGCGAAAAAACCGCTAACCCAACCTACATGTCGATATTTCGCTGCCACATTACTATTACGGCTTAGGCAGCACTTCGAGCGACACATGCAATTCACGCCGAATTTTATCCAGCGGGAATGAAAGCGTCAGCGTTACCGCCTGCATGATTTTCTCGAAGCCTGCCTCGGACTGAGACACGCTGAAATGGGGCCGGCTGACCAGCCGGGCCGGCTCGCTCAGGGTCAATTTTACCGCGCCGCCCAGGACATCGTCATCCAGCAGCAACTCCCTGACCGAATCCAGCTCCGTCAACTGGCCGAAACCGCCCGGCACCCGGCCCGCAAAAACGAACTTCCCGGCCGGGCCGTCGCAGCTTGGCATGGCGAGATTGATTTCGGTGGTGAACGTGCCGCAGGGTTCCTTGCCGAAGCAGTAACTCACTTCCAGCCGGTTTTTCGCTACGCTCACCCGCTTCTCCACCCCCCCGCCGGCAAAAGTCAGGGCCAGGTCGTGCTCCGTCTTCAGCCGGTAATCCTGCAAGGCCGCGAATTCGCCGCCCTCCGTCTGAATACTGTCGACGAACAGGCCGCGCGGACGCACATCGGTAGCCAGATCATCCGGATGAATCTCGTGCTTGAAGGCGACGCGATCATGGGCCGAGGCAATACCGGCGCCTTCGTGCTGGCCCGGACCCTCGCACAAATGGATTTTTCGATGGTAGTGCTCGGTCTGGCGCATCAGGCTGTCGGCGAAATTGTGGCGTAGCGGGTAACTGTCGAACTCGATCACACTGGCATTGCCATCCACCCGCACCACCGCCTGGATAGCTGTATTGTGCAGGAAAATCTCATCCTGGCCGTCGATGTCGCAATCAAAACGGGTTCTTTCCGGACGGGGATCGCATTGGTCCAGGCTGCCCTCCAACTCGACGATGGCATGGTACACGGCGCGCCGCAAGTGCGGCAGGTACAGGCCGCCAAACAGCCCGTGCCAGTAGGCGTCGTTGGCCTGGGCACGGTAGAGCGCGTCGAGCATCGCCGGTTTCTTCCGGTTCGGCGGCAGCTTGTCCAGACGGTCCGACAGCCCCAGCATGCGCTTGTGCATCCAGTTAGCCTCGGGATAGCGGGTAATGAAATTCTTCCACATGCCGCCGCGCAGGAACGCCTTGTCCTGGGCGAACCACCCTTCGGCCTTGGCGCGCGCCACCAGGTCCGCATACTGGTTGGCAGCAGGGGCCGGCAGGGTCCATTCGTTCATCTCGCTATAGGAGGTGGTGGGCAGGTACACCACGCCGCGCGTTTTGGCGGCAGCGTGGTAATCGCTGTAGCGCTGGGTGCGGATTTTCGGCGAGGCGAGCACGCCCTCGATGAAGCTCACCAGCCAGCCCTTCTCGTACACCCATTCGTAGGTTTCCGGCCAGATGCCGAATTTTTCGATGTCATCGAAATACACTGCCGCGGTGCGCCCTTCGTCAGCCAGGCTCTCCAGGTAGGCAACCGCCTCGTTGGCGGGAGAAAACGGGAAGCGATAGCGCAATTCCTCGGAAATCGGGAACAGGTCCAGCCTGCGTCCGTCCTCCTCGGTGGTGTAGAAGCCATCCAGCTCGGCCGCCGTCTTGCCGGCGCAGAAAAAATGGTAGTCGTCCACGGTGACATAACGGATCTGCGAATCGGCCAGCGCCGGCACCACCGTTGCCTCCCACACCCGCTCGGTCAGCCAGGCGCCGGCCGGCCGCTGGCCCAGCTTCTTTTCCAGCTTGTCGGACAGCCGCATCACCTGCCCGACGCGATCGCGATGGGGAATCACCGCCAGCACCGGTTCAGTGTCGCCAGCGCCGAACAGCTCGACCTGTCCGCGCTTGACCATTTCGCGTAGCAGCGCCATGTCTTCGGGATAGTGCTGGAACAGCCAGTCCAGCAGCCAGCCGGAAAAATGCACGGCAAAATGGAAGTCCGGGAAGCGGTGCAGGGTATGGATGAACGGGCGGTAGCAGCGCAGGTGCGCATCCTCCAGCACTTCCGGGAAGTTGCCGACGGGCTGGTGGGCGTGGACGCCCAGGAGCAGGGAAATAGGTTGGGTCATTATTATAAAGTCCTGAGTGCTGAGTGCTGAGTGCTGAGTGCTGAGTGCTGAGTGCTGAGTTTGGTAGGGTGGGCACGTCTCTGTGCCCACGCGGAAATTTTTCGCTGGCCGCGTGGGCACAAAAACCGTGCCCACCCTACTGGCTATCAAGAAGCCCGCCGCATCGCTCCACCCGCCTCGGGGCTGCCGCCGCCGTGGCTGATCGGCCTGCCGAGCTGCTCCGGCACCGGCAGTTTCAGCAACCGGTAGAGGTTCGCCAGATTATCCCGATACAGCTTGTCGAAGCTTTCTACGCTGTGCTGCGGGTTGTAATCGCCGAACCACCAGAACCAGTCCGACCCCTCGCAATCGGCCAGCTGTTTATGCGCGAGCTCGGCTTCCTGCTTGCCCAGGCGGCCGCTGCCCATGACCAGATCGAAGCTTTGCTTGGCGGCGCACAGCAGGTCCCAGGCGCGGTTTTTTGCGGGATCTCCGATCCAGGTGGAAAACGTGCCATACACCCAGCTGCCGGCAACCAGGTAGGACAACTCGCCCATCGCCGGGTTTGTTGTGCCTGCGTTCTCCATCAGGCCCAGCGGCAATTGCGCCTGCATGCCGTTGTTTTCCACACAACCGTCGAGATAATCCTTGAAGGTGGTGGTGCGGATGAAAGGGTGCGACTCCAGCGCATCGTACATCTCGGAGAGGAAGTAATAACCGTTGTAGGGATAGTACTCCCAGGCGTTTTCCCCATCCAGAATGACGCTGACCACAGGGCTCTCGCCTGCCGGCGTATGCCGCCAGATTTCCTCCAGCTCATTAATGAAATTGTCCACCGCATCCCGGCCGAACCACTTCGCATATTCAAAGCCGATCTTGTCCGACAGCCTGTCGTCGCGGAAGAAGGAGATGATCTCGTGGTCGCTGCCTGTGGAAATGCGGTAGGGGCGATAAAGGTAGTTCATTCTGGCCGGCAACGGCTGCCTCCCGTCCAGTCCGCGCAGGCTGTTGACCAGCACGGCTTCACCGCTCGCCATCCAGCGGCAGCCATGCTCGGCGAACACCGTCGCCGCCGCCTGCGACACGCCGCCCTCGGCGGGCCAGACGCCCTGCGGCGCGGCGCCAAAACGGTCGCGATGGCTTTCGATCGCGGACGTAATATGGAAGGAAGCGCGCTTGAGCCCGCCCGGATAATATGACGCTTCGGGCAGGCTGACGCCGGGCATGGATTCCCGCGCCACCTTGAAGTCGATCAGGAGCGGCACGATGGGGTGATAATGGGGCGTAGTGGAAATTTCGATCTGGCCGGAATCGGCCAGGCTGCGGTAGCGCGGAATCAATCCCTGGATGGTTTTTCCGATCAGATCGAACAGTTGACGGCGGTCGGAAAGAGTGAAATGCGAGCCCTTCGCCATCAGATTGACCACCAGCTCGCTGCTGCGCCGCACGCTTTCACCACACCACACCAGGTGGTACCAGACCAGCAGATCCGCCAGATACTGCCCGGAAAGAAAATCAAGGCTCGCCTCGCCATTCACCTCATGGTGCTTGTACAGATCGCTCAGCCGTTTGTAGGCCGGGTAAGGGTCGATCATCTTGGTATGGTTGGTGCGGAAACAGCTGTCAAAAATCAGCTCGCGCCTGACTGAAGAGAGATTATTCATATCCTCTTCGGCCAACAAGGCAAGCAGTGGGTCGCGCAGCTTGCCTTCCTCGAACTGCCGGCTGTAATCCTCCAGCTGATCCAGCAGCACGGGAACGAAATTGAACACCGACTTGGCCTGGGGATGGCTTTCCAGGTGATAGGCCATGTCGGAATAATCCTTCATGGCGTGCAGATAGGTCCACGGCAGCTTGTATTCGCCCGTGGTCAGATTGCGGTAATCCGGCTGGTGCATGTGCCAGCACAGGATCAGATGGAGCTTTTTTTCAGTCATAAGATTTTAGTGCTGAGTGCTGAGTTGAAAGTGCTGAGTCAGTGGAATCTCTGCGCGATGGTTTGCTCAGGACTCAGGACTCGGCACTCAGGACTCGAATTATCTAACATGATGCAGCCGCTGCCCAAGCATCTCGGGCGTAATCAGGGTGATCCCCTTTTTTGTCACGTAAAAGCGCTTGGCATCCTCCTCGGGGTTCTCCCCCACGACCAGTCCTTCCGGGATCTTGCAGCCTTTGTCCACCACCACACGGCGCAGGCGCGCGCCGCGCCCTATGTCCACGTCCGGCAGCAGCACCGAATCACTTACCTCGGCATAACTGTGGACATAGACATTGGAAAACAGCATCGAGCGGCGCACCGTCGCACCGCTGATGATGCAGCCGCCCGACACCAGGGAATCCACCGCCACGCCGCGGCGATCCTCATCGTCGAACACGAACTTGGCGGGCGGCAACTGCGCCTGGTAAGTCCAGATCGGCCAGGTCTCATCGTAAAGATTGAGATCGGGCGTGACCTTGGTCAGCTCCATGTTGGCTTCCCAATAGGCGTCCACCGTTCCCACATCGCGCCAGTATGCCGACTCGCCCGGCGCGGCGACGCAACTATCGGAGAAACGGTGGGCGAAAATACGGTAGCGCGACATGATATAGGGGATGATGTCCTTGCCGAAATCATGCGAGGAATTCGGATCGTCGGCGTCGCGCAACAACTGCTCGTAGAGAAACTCCGAGTTGAACACGTAAATACCCATGCTCGCCAGCGCCATATCGGGGTTGCCCGGAGTCGGCTCGGGATGTTCCGGTTTTTCATGAAAAGCGACCACGCGCTGTTCGGCGTCCACCGACATCACGCCGAATTCCCTGGCTTCCTCGATCGGCACCTCGATACAAGCCACTGTCATGTCCGCGGCGTTGGCGGCGTGATAAGCCAGCATTTCGCCGTAGTCCATCTTGTAAACATGGTCGCCCGCCAGGATCAGGACATAGGTCGAATCATAGTTGCGCAGGATGTCCATGTTCTGGAACACCGCATCGGCGGTGCCGCGGTACCACATGTTTTCGTCGATGCGCTGCTGCGCCGGCATCAGCTCGACGAATTCGTTGAACTCGCCGCGCAGGAAGCTCCAGCCGCGATGCAGGTGCTGCAACAGGCTGTGCGCCTTGTACTGGGTGATGACGCCGATGCGGCGGATGCCGGAATTGACGCAGTTGGAAAGCGGGAAGTCGATGATGCGGAACTTGCCGGCGAACGGCACCGCCGGCTTGGCGCGCCACTCGGTCAGGTGTTTCAAACGGCTGCCGCGCCCGCCAGCGAGGATCAATGCGACGGTGTTTTTCGTCAACAAGCTGACAAAACGGGGATATTCTTTCTGCAAGACTGACCTCCAGTTCAATTATCCGAAACCGATTGAAGCTCATCCGAGCCCAAGTGACGCTGGCGCGCCCAATGAAAGATTATAGCAGACTAAAATCTCCCGCAAGCCGAGTAACAGCCGTTATAATCCATACATTCGACTTTATAGGAGCATGACACCCCATGAAAGGTAATCCGCGAATAAAGTCCTTGCTTCAAGCCCGGCTGCATGACCCTTTCGCCTTCCTCGGCACGCACCAGACCAGGGGAAGCTGGACAGTCCGGGCATTTGCACCCTTCTCCGAAAAACTCTGGCTACAGATGGGAGAGGACTGGGAGGAAATGCAAAAAACCGACCCGAATGGGCTGTTCGAGTGGCGCGGCAAGGAAGCGCCGCCTGCCCCGTGTTGTCTGCGCCACCTGCAAAATGGGATGCTGAAAACCAGCCACGACCCCTATTCCTTCCCCAGCACCATCAGCGAACATGACCTCTTCCTTTTCGGCGAAGGCCGGCTCTATCAGGGCTACCGCATGCTGGGCGCGCAACCGATTGAATGCCTCGGCATTGCGGGTGTGCGCTTCGCGGTATGGGCGCCCAATGCGGAAAGAGTCAGCGTGGTCGGCGACTTCAACGGCTGGGACGGCCGCGTCCACCCGATGCGTAGCCTGGGAAGCTCTGGAGTGTGGGAAATCTTCATCCCCGGACTTCCTTCCGGCAGCCTGTACAAATTCGAAATCCGTAACCGCAACAGCGGCCAGGTGCTGGTCAAGGCCGACCCCTACGCCAGAGAATTCGAACTGCGCCCCAATACCGCCGCCCGCATCGCAGCACCCGCAGGACATGCCTGGCAGGACGGCGCCTGGCTGGAGAAGCGCAAGAACCTCGACTGGCTGCACGCGCCGTTCAACATCTACGAAATCCATGCCGGCTCGTGGCGGCGTCACCCCGACGGACGCTTCTTCACCTGGCGCGAACTGGCCGAAAGCCTCGTCCCCTACGCTAAGGAAATGGGGTACACCCACATCGAGCTGCTGCCGATTTCAGAGCATCCGCTGGATGAATCCTGGGGCTACCAGACCACCGGCTACTTCGCCCCGACTTCCCGCCACGGCACGCCGGACGAACTGCGCGCCTTCGTCGATGCCTGCCACCAGGCGGACATCGGCGTCATCCTAGACTGGGTGCCGGCGCACTTCCCGCAGGATGCCTGGGCGCTCGCCCGCTACGACGGCACCGCCCTGTACGAGCACGAAGACCCGCGCCTGGGCCTGCATATCGACTGGGGCACCCATATCTTCAATTTCGGCCGGCACGAAGTAAAAGGCTTTTTGTTGTCCAGCGCCCATTACTGGCTGGAGGAATTCCACCTCGACGGCCTGCGCGTGGACGCGGTCGCCTCGATGCTCTACCTCGACTACTCGCGCAAGGCTGGCGAATGGCTGCCGAACAAGTACGGCGGACGGGAAAATCTCGAAGCCATTGAATTCCTGCGCCAGCTCAACGTCATGGTGCACGACGAATTCCCCGGCGCACTCACTTTCGCCGAGGAATCCACCTCCTGGCCGATGGTGTCGCGCCCGGTATACCTCGGCGGCCTGGGCTTTTCGATGAAGTGGAACATGGGCTGGATGAACGACACCCTGACCTACATGCAGAACGATCCGGTGCACCGCCGTTATCACCACAACGAACTCACCTTCGGCCAGCTTTACGCCTACACGGAAAATTTCATGCTGCCGTTCTCCCATGACGAGGTGGTGCATGGCAAGCGCTCGCTGCTCGACAAGATGCCGGGCGATGGCTGGCAGAAATTCGCCAACCTGCGCCTGCTGCTCACCTACCAGATGACCTACCCCGGCAAGAAACTCAACTTCATGGGCAACGAAATCGCCCAGGGACGGGAATGGCGCATCGACGGCGAGCTAGACTGGTGGCTGCTGGAGCGCGAGCAGCACCAGGGAATGAAATGCCTGTCGCGCGACCTGAACCGCCTCTACCACGACCTGCCCGCCCTGCACGAACTCGATTTCACCCCGGACGGCTTTGCCTGGATCGATTGCCACGACGCCGACCAGTCGGTGCTTTCCTACCTGCGGCGCGACCGCAATGGCGCGTTCGTGGCGGTGATTCTGAACTTCACGCCGGTGCCGCGCTTCGGCTACCGCATCGGCGTGCCCCGGCCCGGCCTGTACCGGGAGACCCTCAACAGTGACTCCCGGTATTACGGCGGCTCCAACCAGGGCAACGGCGAAGGACTGAATGCCGAGCCCACCCCCTGGATGGGCTACCCCCATTCCGTGGTAATCACCATACCGCCGCTGGCGGGGATAATATTGGCTTTGGCCGAATAAAAACACTCACCGCAGAGGGTAGGGTGGATAAGCGCAGCGCATCCACCATCGCTTGGTGGATGCGCTGCGCTTATCCACCCTACAAAACTCGCTTATGGAATTAATTATGTCCGTCCTTATCCGCTCAAAACCCTGGCAGGCGCTGAAAGCACACCAGAAAACGCTGGCCAAAACCCACCTGCGCGAACTGTTCGCAGCCGACCCCAAGCGCTTCGACAAATTCTCCCTGGAAGCCTGCGGCATCCTGCTGGATTACTCAAAAAACCGTATCAATTCGGAGACCATGACGCTGCTGGCGGCACTGGCGCGTAAAGTTGACGTCGAAGGCTGGCGCGAAAAGATGTTAGCCGGCGATACAATCAACTTCACTGAAAACCGCGCGGTACTGCACACGGCGCTGCGCAACCGCTCCAGCCGCCCGGTCATGGCCGATGGACACGACGTCATGCCTGAAGTGCGGCGCGTGCTCGGCAAGATGCGGGAATTTTCGGAAAGCGTGCGTTCAGGTCACTGGAAGGGCTTCAGCGGCAAGCCGATCACCGACGTCGTCAACATCGGCATCGGCGGCTCAGATCTCGGCCCGGCAATGGCCTGCCTGGCGCTTGCGCCTTACGGCAAGCCGGGGCTGCATGCCCACTTCGTCTCCAATATCGACGGCACCCAGCTGGCGGAAACGCTGAAGCGGCTCGACCCGGCAACCACGCTGTTCATCATCGCCTCGAAGACCTTCACCACCCAGGAAACCATGACCAACGCGGCTTCCGCTCGGGACTGGCTGCTCCGCTCGGCGGGTGACGAGGCCGCGGTGGCCCGGCATTTCGTCGCCGTTTCCACCAATACCGCAGCCGTCGCCCAGTTCGGCATCGACACCGAGCAAATGTTCGAGTTCTGGGACTGGGTGGGCGGACGCTACTCGCTGTGGTCGGCGATCGGGCTGCCGATTGCCATTTTCATCGGCATGGACCATTTCGAGGCCTTGCTGGCGGGCGCATTCGAAATGGACGAGCACTTCCGCAGCGCACCGCTGGAAGGCAACATGCCGGTAATCATGGCCCTGATCGGGATGTGGAACATCAATTTCTGGAATGCCCACAGCCACGCCGTGCTGCCCTACGACCAGTCCCTCGCGCGTTTCCCGGCTTACCTGCAACAGCTCGACATGGAAAGCAACGGCAAGCGTGTCGACCGCCACGGCAAATCCGTCGATTACACCACCGGCCCGGTGATCTGGGGCGAACCCGGCACCAACGGCCAGCACGCCTTCTACCAGTTGATCCACCAGGGCACCCGGCTGGTGCCGGCGGATTTTCTCGCCCCGGTTGAAAGCCACAACCCCATCTCTGATCATCACGCCATCCTGCTCTCCAACTTCTTCGCCCAGACCGAGGCATTGATGAAGGGAAAAACGGCGGAAGAAGCCCGCGCCGAACTGGAAGCGGCAGGCATGAAGGACGCTGCCCTGAAAGAATTGCTGCCGCACAAGGTGTTCCCCGGCAACAGCCCGACCAACTCGCTTCTGTTCCAGAAACTCGACCCGAAAACACTGGGCGCGTTGATCGCACTCTACGAGCACAAGGTGTTCGTGCAGGGCATGATCTGGAACCTCAATTCCTTCGACCAGTGGGGGGTAGAACTCGGCAAGCAGCTGGCGCAGAAAATCCTGCCGGAACTTGACGGCAAGGCAGCCATCTCCTCCCACGATTCCTCCACCAACGGGTTGATCAATTATTTCAAGGGGCGCAGGGGTTAGGACGCCACGCCAGAGGATGGATTACCGTCCGCCGCAGTTGCCTTAACGAGCTACCCCTTAAGCAGGACGCTTTCGGCCAGCACATCCACCCCATGCAGGGGCGTAATGGCGCGAGCGGCGATATTGGCGCCGGCGCGCCAGTTCATCACGGCTTCATGCTTGCTCTCCCCGGTCACCAGGAACAACACCTGCTTTGCCTGGCTCAAGCGCCGGGCGCTCAAGCTTACCCGCTCAGCCGGGGCCTTGGGCGCATCGAATACCGGCAGCGCCCCGGGAGAGTCCGCCCCCTGGCCCCAATCGTTGCCGGGGAACAGGCTGGCGGTATGGCCATCCTCGCCCAGTCCGAGCAGCACCAGATCGAACTCTCCAACCTGGCGCAAGGTGGCGGAATAAGCCGCTGCAGCTGATTTTGCACCCATCTCGGCCGGAATTGCATAAATCTGATTTTGCGGCACCGGAACATGGTCCAGCCAGGCTTCCCGCGCCATGGCGCTGTTGCGCCCGGGGTCGACAGCGGGCAGGCAGCGTTCGTCGCCGAAATAAATATGCCAGGCTGCCCAATCGGTCTTTAAAGCTCGCAGCCGCTTATACAGGGCGCGCGGAGTATTGCCGCCGGCCAGCACCAGACGAAAGGCGCCGGAGTCTGTAATCGCCTGCTCGGCGGCGCGAGCAATCATGCTGACGGCTTCAGTCTGCAAGGCCTGCACCGAAGAAAAAAGATACCAGCGGCAAAGTTGAGAGGGTGTCATGTCATCACGGCTTTCAATATCTTTCCATTATAGGACATGAATATTCGCGCGGCACGCTTCTGATATACTTGGCCCGATTTTTTAATCCCTTTTAAAACACAATGGCTACAAGCAAAACAACAAACCCCCGGGTGCTGTTCGTCACGCCGGAAATCCACCCCCTGATCAAGACCGGCGGACTGGCTGATGTCAGCGGCGCACTGCCCGCCGCCCTGCACGAATTGGACGTGGAAGCACGGGTGCTGGTACCGGGTTACCCGAAAGTGCTGGCCGGCGCCAAGAACACGCAGTTGTGCCACACCTTCCACGACCTGCCGGAAGCCGACGAAGTTCGCCTGCTATCGGCCTCGCTGCCCGGCAGCGGAGTGCCGCTCCTGATCATCGATTGCCCCCTGCTCTACCAGCGCGACGGCGGCCCCTACCAGAACCCATCCAGCATCGACTGGCCGGACAATGCCCAGCGCTTCGCCCTGCTTTCCCGGATCGGCGCCATTCTTGGCAACGATGCCTCGCCCCTCTCCTTCCGTCCCGACATCGTCCAATGCAACGACTGGCAAAGCGCCCTGATCCCCGCTTTCCTGCACTTCATGCCGGGGAAGAAGGCGGCGACGGTCATGACTGTCCACAACCTCGCCTTCCAGGGCATCTTCCCGCCACACGTCGTGGCCGAGGTCGGCCTGCCACCCGCAAGCTTCAGCATCGAAGGGGTGGAATACTACGGCAATTTCTCCTTTCTCAAGGCTGGCCTCTACTATGCCGACCACATCACCACGGTAAGCCCCACCTACGCGCGGGAAATCCAGCAGGAAGCACTCGGCTTCGGCATGCAGGGGCTGCTCACTCGCCGCAGCAATAAACTGACCGGGATCGTCAACGGCATCGACACCGGCGACTGGAATCCAGCCACCGACCCGCATCTGGCGCAAGGATACGACGCTGGAAATATGGCCGGCAAGGCCGCCAACAAGCTCGCCATGCAGGAAAAAATGGGGTTGAAGCGCGACCCGGACATCCCGCTGCTCGGCATGATCAGCCGCATCACCCACCAGAAAGGCGGGGACCTGCTGCTGGAGATCGCGCCGCAACTGCTGCAGGAGAACGTGCAGATCGTCCTGCTCGGAACCGGCGAAACCGCACTGGAAAACAGCTTCCGGAACCTCGCCCACGCACATCCGGACAAGGTGGGGGTGACGATCGGCTTCAACGAGGGATTGTCGCATCTGGTCGAAGCCGGCGCGGACCTATTCCTGATGCCCTCGCGCTTCGAACCCTGCGGCCTCAACCAGATGTACAGCCAGCGCTACGGCACCCCGCCGATCGTGCATGCCACCGGCGGGCTGACGGATACCGTGGAGGATGGCGTCACCGGTTTCATTTTCTCGCCGGTGACCGCTGCGGCATTTCTGGCCAGCATCAGGCGTGCGCTGGCCGCCTACCATGACAATAAAGTCTGGCGTACTATTCAGCGCAACGCCATGACACGGGATTTCAGTTGGGAAAAAAGTGCGGAAGAATATCTAAAACTCTACAGGAAAGTCCTGAGTCCTGAACTCGCGTAAGTCGCTAGAATAATTACGGCTTCTGATTAGCCGAGTAGTTTACTCGACTATTATCAAGTGTTATACTTGGTCTAAATCAATTCAAGGAATGAATCATGAGCGACTGCAATGTGACTTGCGATGTGAGCGCTGCCGCCTGTGAAAAAGACGCCATCGCCGATGTGCAGAACTACGCGGATTCCCGCCAGATCGCCATCGACAAGGTGGGCATCAAATCCATCCGCCACCCGGTCAGGGTTGCAGACAAGAGCGAGGGCGTGCAGCGCACCATCGCCATGTTCAACATGAACGTCTATCTGCCGCATAACTTCAAGGGCACACACATGTCGCGCTTCGTTGAGATTCTCAACAGCAATGAGCGCGAGATTTCGGTGGAATCGTTCGAGACCATGCTGCGCGAGATGGTGCAGCGGCTGGAAGCCGAGTCCGGCCACGTCGAGATGAGCTTTCCCTACTTCATCTGCAAGAAGGCCCCGGTTTCCGGCGTGCAGAGCCTGCTCGACTATGACGTCACCTTCATCGGCGAAATCGCCAGGGGCAAGTACCAGCTCACTATGAAAGTGGTGGTGCCGGTCACCAGCCTGTGCCCGTGCTCGAAGAAGATTTCCGACTACGGCGCCCACAACCAGCGTTCCCACGTCACCGTGGCGGTGCGCACCAATGAAATGGTGTGGATCGAGGACCTGGTGCGGATGGTGGAGGATCAGGCGTCATGCGAGCTGTACGGCCTGCTCAAGCGACCGGACGAAAAGTTTGTCACCGAGCGTGCCTACGATAATCCCAAGTTCGTCGAGGACATGGTGCGGGATGTGGCGGCTGCGCTTAATGCCGATAAGCGCATTGATGCCTATGTGGTGGAAGCGGAGAACTTTGAATCCATTCATAACCACTCGGCTTATGCGTTGATTGAGCGGGACAAGACGGCTGCCTAGTGTCTAATTGCATAATTACATGGCAGTATCTGTAGGTCGGGTTAGGCGCGGTTTTTTGCGCCGTAACCCGACGTTTGCGCCAGATTACGTCGGGTTACGCGATAAAGCCGCTAACCCGACCTACGGGTATTTATTA
>CAMTYG010000044.1:0-3648 GCA_947085875.1 uncultured Sulfuricella sp. | reverse complement strand
TTGAACCCGACGCCGGCGAGAATGGCCAGCGTTGCGCCATAGCTCAGCATCACCGCCAGAATGTCGTATTTGCCGAAGGTAATGGCCGAGGTCTTGATGCCGATTTTGAGATCGTCGTCGCGGTCCACCATGGCGTACTCGGTATCGTAGGCGATCGCCCAGAATACGTTCGCGACGAGCATCGCCCACGCCACGGCAGGCACGGCGCCGGTCTGGGCGGCGAAGCCCATCGGGATGCCGAAGCCGAAAGCGATGCCGAGGTAGGCTTGCGGGATGGCGAAGAAGCGCTTGGTGAAGGGGTAGCTGGCGGCGAGAAACAGCGCCGCAACCGAGAGCTGGATGGTCAGGGCGTTGAGGCGCTGGATCAGCAGAAGGGCCAGCAGGATAAGCGCCGCGAACAGCGCCAGGGCTTCCTTCTTGCTCACCAGTCCGGCGGCGAGCGGACGGTTCCTGGTGCGCTCCACATGCGGGTCGAAATTGCGGTCGGCGAGGTCGTTGATGACGCAGCCGGCCGAGCGCATCAACACCGTGCCGAGGGTGAAAATCCACAGGATGGCCCAGTTCGGGGAGCCGTTCGAAGATAGCCACAGCGCCCACAGTGTAGGCCACAGCAGGAGCAGGATGCCGATCGGCTTGTCGAGCCGCATCAGCCTTTCGTATTGGGTGAACCGTTCGGCCAGCGTCATGGGCGGAGCTCCAGAATGTCCGGCAAAAATACTTCAGTGACCAGGATCGGCCTGCCTTCCAGGTAAAACACCGAGCGCCGCGCCCACAGGCTGGCAGGCGGGTTCGGCAGGACGGTGCAGGCGCGTTTGTACAGCGCATCGCGCCGGTTGAGTTTCTTGAAGTGCAATGGTGTACGCCGCACACGCGGGTTGGCAAACAGCGCCGCGCCCAGCGGTTTGCTGCCGAGCTGGCCCAGGCTTTGCCAGGTGCCGTGCAGGCTGGTGGCGGGCAGCACGCTGTGGGCGAAAACCAGCGGCGTTTCCCCGCAGTACAGAAACACATCGCGCAACAGCGCGCGCGAGTGGCGCTTCAACGCAACCATGTGTCGCTCGGACGGCATGGCCACGCCGTACTGCTGCTGCACATGGCGGACGCTAAAGGCGGCGCAGCGCACCTGGATGCGCCGGGTGAGCGAGCCATGGTCGAGCAGCCAGGGACGGTAACGGGCGCAGTTTTCCGTCAGACGGTTTTGCCACAAGGATTGCAAGTTCGGGTTCCTCTAAAATTCGGTGAGGGGTGAGGCGATAGGCGTGAGGCGTTAAACTCGCGACGGTGGAATTTTTGACTTTCCGCCTCACGCCTCACCCCTTACGCCGGATTATACCTTCAAGTATTGCTCCGCACCCGCCAGCCAGCGCTGCAAATGCCGTTCCGCCACTTCCGGCTGTTCGGCGAGGATTTTTTCGGCGATACGGCGGGCCGCTTCGAGCAAGACCTGATCCTGCTCGATGTCGGCAATCCTGAGCAGTGGCACGCCGCTCTGGCGCGCCCCCAGAAATTCTCCCGGCCCGCGCAACAGCAAGTCCTGGCGCGCGATTTCGAAGCCGTCGCTGTTTTCGTAGATGATTTTCAGCCGCGCCCGCGCCGTTTCCGACAGCGGCGTCTGGTAAAGCAGGATGCACGCGCTCTGCGCCGCTCCCCGGCCGACCCGGCCACGCAGCTGGTGGAGCTGGGACAGGCCGAAGCGCTCGGCGTGCTCGATCACCATCAGCGAGGCATTGGGCACGTCTACGCCAACCTCGATCACCGTGGTGGCGACCAGCAGATGGATTTCCCCCGCCTTGAAGGCCGCCATGGTGGCCGCCTTGTCGCGTGCGTGCAGGCGGCCGTGCACCAGCCCCACCTTCAACTCGGGGAAGGTGGCGGACAGGGTTTCAAAAGTTTCCATCGCGGTCTGCAACTGGAGCTTCTCGGATTCCTCGATCAGCGGACACACCCAGTAGGCCTGCCGGCCTTTGAGGCAGGCCTCGCGCACGCGCGCGACCACCTCGTCGCGGCGGCTGTCGCCGACCAGTTTGGTGACGACCGGCGTGCGTCCCGGCGGCAGCTCGTCGATCACCGAAACGTCGAGATCGGCGTAATAGCTCATCGACAGGGTGCGCGGGATCGGGGTGGCGCTCATCATCAACTGGTGCGGCTGGGCGCCCTTCTGCCGCAGCGCGAGGCGCTGGTGCACGCCGAAGCGATGCTGCTCGTCGATGATCGCCAGACCGAGGTTGCGGAACACGACCTGTTCCTGAAACAGGGCATGGGTGCCGATCGCGAGTTGGGCTTCTCCTGCCGCGACCGCCGCGAGTGCCGCCTGCTTTTCTTTTTTCGGCAGGCTTGCCGCCAGCCAGACGACCTTGAGGCCGAGCGGAGCCAGCCAGGCGGAGAGTTTCTGGTAATGCTGCTCGGCGAGGATTTCGGTGGGGGCCATGATCGCCGCCTGAAGGCCGTTTTCAATCGCCTGCAAGGCCGCCAGCGCCGCGACGACGGTTTTGCCGCTGCCGACGTCGCCCTGCAGCAGTCGCTGCATCGGGTGAGGCTTGGCCAGATCGCTGGTGATTTCCGTCATGACGCGCTGCTGGGCGCGGGTGAGGGGGAATGGCAGGGCCGCCAGCAGGGCGCGGGTGAGGTGGTGCCGGGGTGGCATCGGGGCGGCGGACTGCGCGCGCCGCCGCCGGTAATGCTGGTGCATGGAAAGCTGCTGTGCCAGCAGTTCGTCGAACTTGAGCCGCTGCCAGGCAGGGTGGGTGCGCTCGGCCAGCAACTCGAGCGGCGCATCCGGCGGCGGCTGGTGCAGGTAGGCGATGCTTTCTGCAAAGGCGGGCAAACCCAGCGGGAGCAGGATCTCGTTGGGCAGGGTATCGGCCAGGTCGCATTCGGCGAGGGCGGCCTGCACCAGTTTGCGCAAGGCGGCTTGGCCCAGCCCTGCCGTCGTCGGGTAGATCGGCGTCAGCGCCTCCGCCACCGGCTCTTCCGCGCCGACCAGGCGGTACTGCGGATGCACCATTTCCATGCCGAGGAAGCCGTGGCGCATTTCTCCAAACAGGCGCACGCGCTTGCCCGTGGCAAGCTGCTTGATCTGGCTGGGGTAAAAATTCAGGAAACGCAGCGTCATCATGCCGCTGCCGTCCTCAACCCGGCAGACCAGGGTACGGCGCGGGCGGTACTGGACGGTGGTGTCGGTGATTTCGCCCTCGATCTGGACGGCTTGCCCCAGCGGGGCATGGGCGATGGGGTGGATGCGGGTTTCGTCCTGGTAACGCAGCGGCAGGTGCAGCAACAAGTCGTGGGCGGCGAACAGGCCGAGCTTGTCGAGCTTGGCCTGGATCGCCTTGCTGGCCTTGATGGGCGGTACTGCGGTCATTCAGTGACGAGTATGGCGTCCATTTCCACCAGCGCGCCACGCGGCAGTTCCTTCACCCCCACCGCCGCCCGCGCCGGGTAAGGCTGGCAGAAATAATGCGCCATGATCTCGTTGACCTTGGCGAAGTGGGCCAGATCGGTGAGGTAGACGTTGAGCTTGGCGGTATGGTTGAGGCCGCAGCCGGCTGCCTTGGCGACTTCTCCCAGGTTGAGGAATACTTGGTGGATCTGCGCCTCGATGCCCTCGACCAGGATCATGGTCTGTGCATCCAGCCCGATCTGGCCGGACAG
>CAMTYG010000043.1:0-4366 GCA_947085875.1 uncultured Sulfuricella sp. | reverse complement strand
TGGCTGAAACGCTTTCCGAATCTGATCGTCACCCGCACCTTTTCCAAGGCTTATGGTCTGGCAGGCTTGCGCGTGGGCTATGCGCTGGCGAATGCGCAAGTGGCGGCCATGCTGAACCGGGTGCGGCAGCCGTTCAACGTCAACAGCCTGGCCCAGGCGGCGGCGGTGATGGCGATGCAGGACGATGCATTTCTCGCTGAAGGCCTGGCAATCAACCGCGCCGGCATGGTGCAGTTGACGGAGGGCTTCAAGCGCCTGGGGCTGGCTTACATTCCTTCCTGCGGCAACTTCGTCGCCGTGCGGGTGGGCGATGCCGCCGCTGTCAATCTCGGTCTGCTGAAGCAGGGCGTGATCGTGCGGCCGGTCGCCAATTATGGTTTGCCAGAACACCTGCGCGTCAGCGTCGGGCTGGAAGGGGAAAACAAGGGTTTTTTGCAGGCCCTGGAACGGGCTCTTGAGGAGTTGAAAAAATGATTATCGTAATGAGCAGCGAGGCAACCGAACAGCAGATCGACGGCGTCGTCAATAAAATCAGGGAAGCCGGCCTGGACGCCAATATTTCGCGCGGCACCGAGCGCACCGTGATCGGCGCCATCGGCGACGAGCGCAAGCTGGAGCAGGAGTATTTCGAAGCCCTGCCGGGCGTCGAACAGGCCATGCATATCGTCAAGCCCTACAAGATCATCGGGCGGGAATGGCACAGGCAGGATACCGTGATCGACATCAAGGGCATTCCGCTGGGCGGCAAGCAGGTGCAGATCATTGCTGGGCCATGCTCGGTGGAAACGCCGGAGCAGATGGCTGAGGCGGCGAAGGAAGTGCATGCCGCCGGGTGCCGCCTGATGCGCGGCGGTGCTTTCAAGCCGCGCACCAGCCCCTATGCCTTCCAGGGGCACGGCGTGGAAGGTCTGGCGATGTTCCGCACGGCAGCCGAAAAGTACAACCTGCCCATCGTCACCGAGCTGATGGATGCGCGCCAGCTCGATACCTTCCTCGAATACGGCGTGGACGTGATTCAGATCGGCACGCGCAACATGCAGAATTTCGAGTTGCTCAAGGAAGTCGGCAAGGTCAGCACGCCGGTGATCCTCAAGCGCGGCATGTCGGCGACCATTTCCGAATGGCTGATGGCGGCGGAATATATTGCCGCCGGCGGCAACCACAACATCATCTTCTGCGAGCGCGGCATCCGCACTTTCGAAACCTACTATCGCAACGTGCTGGACGTGACCGCGATTCCGGTTTTGAAAAAGGAAACCCACCTGCCGGTGATCGTCGATCCCTCCCACGCCGGGGGCAAGGCGTGGATGGTGCCGGCGCTGTCGCGCGCGGCCATTGCCGCCGGCGCCGACGGCCTGCTGGTGGAAATGCACCCCAATCCCTGCGAAGCCTGGTGCGATGCCGATCAGGCGCTCAACCCGCAGGAGCTGAAAGACTTGATGGTCAGCCTGGGCGCGATTGCCGGGGCGATCGGACGGACGATCTAAAATGAACCACGGAGAACACAGAGAACATCTTTTCCAATCTCCGTACCCTCCGTGTTCTCCGTGGTTAATCGCCTATCATGATTAACAAGCTCGTCATCGTCGGTGTCGGTCTGATCGGCGGCTCGCTTGCGCTGGCCTTGCGCCAGGCAGGCGCAGTGAAGGAAATCGTCGGTGTTGGACGCAGCCGGGAAAACCTCGAAACCGCCCGTCAGCTTGGCATCATCGACCGGATTGAAACCAGTCTGGCAGACGCGGCACTCGATGCCGACGTGATTGTGCTGGCCGTACCGGTTGCCGCCATGCAGCCGACCATGCAGGAACTTTCACCACACTTGTCAGTTGGCACCATCGTGACCGATGTCGGCAGCACCAAGCGTGACGTCATCGCTTACGCCCGGCAGCATTTGCCAAACCATATCGCCCATTTTGTTCCCGGGCACCCCATTGCCGGTGCCGAAAAGAGCGGCGCCGCTGCGGCAATTGCCGATCTGTTCCAGAGCCGCAATGTCGTCGTGACGCCGCTGCCCGAAAACGATGCGGAAGCCGTGTCCAAAATCTCCGGTATGTGGCAGGCCTGCGGCGCCGTCGTCAACACCATGCCCGCGCTCAGGCATGACGAGATTTTCGCTGCAGTCTCCCATCTTCCCCATCTACTCTCTTTTGCACTTGTGGAGGACATCGCCTTCCGCGCCAATGCCAAAGAGCTTTTCAGCTATGCAGCCGGCGGCTTCCGTGACTTCACCCGCATTGCCGGCAGCCACCCGGAAATGTGGCGCGATATCTGCCTGGCCAACCGTGACGTGCTGATCCTGGAAATCGACACCTACCAGTCCCAGCTCGACCGCCTGCGCGGGATGCTGGAACAGAACGACGGCAAATCACTGGAAGAAGTATTCGGCCATGCCCGCACCGCCCGCGCCGAATGGCTGGCCGGCAAACAGGATTCATAACATGGAACACATCGATTGAACTCGCAGGATGGTCGCGCAGTATTTTTTTCGTGGGTAATTTCGTGAAGGGGGGTAGTGATTCATACGCCCGACGGAACGAAATTACCCTACGAAAAAAAGACCAGCGAAGACGCTCGCCGATTTGTGAAGCATTCGGGTTAGATGAGTGCGATACCATGCCTGCCCGTACCGTATTCAACTCATGGTCACCATATAAATTCCACTTAAGAGCCTATCTTTTTGCTGATGACGTGGCAACGCACACAGTTTTCGAATGACACAATGGGAAAGGCAACCTTGCCATGGCACTTGCCGCAATACTCGCCCTCTAGGATGGCCTTCATCTTGATGTCATTAGCGCCGATCTTCGGGATGAACGGCTTCGGATGGCAGCTGGAGCAACCTACCCAGTAGGTATGCATGCCGTGCGGGAACAGAACATCGGCCATAAAATGGTTATTCACCTGCATCACGATCAGCCTTTTAAAGTGCTCGCCGCCCAAGCCGCCTAAACCCGCGAATTCATCCTTCGACTCGACAAGGCCTGCCCTCACGAATGAATCCGCGAGATTGGTGGATTGGGGGCCGTAGATGTCGTCCTTGGGTTTGATCATCCCCTCGGCCACGGCCTTGACCCAGTGGACGATGCCGTTTTTGTCCCTGGGCAGGGCGGCCAGAGCGGGAGGGACTGGCAGATTGGAGGGACTGGTAATCTGGGACAGGTTGAAGTCCCGCCGTAACGCTCTAATGAAATCTTCCTGGGGGGCATTGCAATTCGACCGAAGAGCCGCCAAGCAGTCGTTTCGGCTACTCGGGTACCAGGCTAGATTCGCCGAAAAAGTGTCGTCCAGCTTCACTTCGTCGGCGGAATGGCTGAGGTAGGAAATTCCCGCCAGCCCCAACAGGAGCGCAAACAACAGTGCAAAATGAGCCGCGTTGCGCCAATGTTTCATATCACTTCCGGTCGACAGCCGCTTTTGCTTGGGAATGGCAACGCATGCAATCAGCCAGCGGAAAGGCCACCTTGCCATGGCATGCGCCACACCATCTGCCCTCTCCAATCCCTTTCATGTTCATCTTGTTCGTGCCCTTGGCCATTTCGAATAGCTTGGGATGGCAGTTGTCGCAATTGAACCAATAGTTGTGAACGCGATGGGTGAACAGGACGTCGTTGACAAAGTCGCTCTTGGACTCGATCACGATGTCGAGATCGAATGCCGGGGCCTCTATTGCTGCGGGGTCGAGTGAGCCCCTGGGCTGAATCAAGCCCTGGTTGACCATGGCGACCCAGTTGGTCAGGCCGTATTTGTCTTTTGGCATGGTTGCTGCCTGTAAGGCGGGAGGGCGCGCGGCGCCACCGTATTTGTAGGCGGCACTTGCCGGTTTGTTCACATCGCCAGTCCCGGCCTGTTTTCCGTCGCCGCCCAGGTAGATGGAGCTGTTCGGATCATCAGGATTGACCTTCACCGGCGTGACGGAAATAGGCGGCACTTTCGGTTTCGGATCCATTTCTTTGCTTGGGGCGGGATTTTGCTGCTCTACCAACGCATCCACCACAGCTACCGCCGGGTCCAACTGCGATGGGGGCTCCGGCTTCGCCGCCGGTTGAGGTGCAGCATCTATCGCCGTCTCGGTAGCGCTCATGACGGCCTTGTCAGGCGCGCCTACCGCGTTTTCGGCACTCGTGGGCGTTACCTGGCATCCCGTAAGCGCGATGAGCAGCGCGAGAATGCTCAGCGAAGAGAGGATTGTGGCTGTATTGTGTTCTGTCATGTGCATGGTATCCCCCCTGGCTTTCATTTGCTTTGCCCCTGAGTGCCCACGCCTTCTTTTTCAGCGGAGTGGCATTTATCGCAATAGGTCATCTCCCAGGCAACTTGCCCATTGTGGCAAACGCCACAAGACTTCCCATCCATCATGTCACGCATA
>CAMTYG010000042.1:0-19288 GCA_947085875.1 uncultured Sulfuricella sp. | reverse complement strand
GGGGGGCCAATCTACAATCAGGCTCTGGTTAAAAACCAGTCCTCAGGTTGGGACGGCCTCCCCGGTGAAACGTGAAATCTTAACTTAACCTCCTTAACAACATTTCATTAAATTCGATCATACAAGGTTGGGTTGAGCGGCCTTATCGCGAAACCCACCAGAATTAGGCGCCTCTAGGCGACAAACCTGAACAACAAAACCTGTTCTTGAAGTTTGAGTTTGTTGGGTTTCGCAAAGAACCGCTCAACCCAACCTACATGACTGCATTTCACATCAGTTTGAATCGCACCCAGTCCTTCATGAACTGGGTTGGCGATCTGTAGCCGAGGGCCGAATGACGCCGTTTCCGGTTATAGAGCACCCCGATGCGCTCGAAGATGTCCGCCGTGGCCTCGGCCCGCGTGGCGTAGCGGCGACCATGCACCCGCTCGTTCTTCAGGCTGCGCTATGGGTCAGGCTGATGGCCAGCTGCGGACAGATCAAGGTCTGGCATCTGGGGATCAATGGGGCGATGTATGTCGCCTACCTGGTTATTGTGCTGAGCTGAACCACGCCAGCCCTTTACCTCCAACCTGCATAGGGGTATTCTGCCCGTAAAACATGAATCTACTTCGACAGATTCGTATAACGGGAGACACCACTATGGCCAAAAAGCCGGTAAAAACAAACCCATCCAACCCACCATTACGGCACGAAAATGCCGGTAAATTCTGCGAAACGGTCTCTAGCCACCTGACTTATTCCGTCGGCAAAGACCACTTCACCGCCACTCCCCGCGACTGGTTCTTTGCGCTCGCCCACACCGCACGGGACAGGCTTACCGGTCGCTGGATGGAAACCATGCGGCGCTATTACCACGCCGATGCAAAGCGGATTTACTACCTTTCCATGGAATTCCTGATCGGACGCTCATTGTCCAACAGTCTGCTCAACATGGGCTGTTACGACGAATGCTGCGATGCCGCGGAAAAGGAATGCATGAATATGGAGCAGGCAAGTTCGTCCGAACCCGATGCCGCTCTCGGCAATGGGGGACTGGGGCGGCTGGCCGCCTGCTTCCTGGATTCCATGGCCACCCTCGGCCTGCCGAGCTACGGTTACGGCATCCGCTACGAGTATGGCATGTTCAACCAGAGGATCGAAAACGGCTGGCAGGTGGAGCACCCCGACAACTGGCTGCGCTACGGAAATCCCTGGGAATTCCCGCGTCCGGAAGTGCTGTATCCGATCAAGTTTTACGGCCGGGTAGTGGAGTACACCAGCGAGGTAGGAAGCCTGCGCCACCACTGGGTGGATACCGAGGATGTCATGGCGATGGCCTACGATACCCCGGTTCCCGGCTATGGCGGCAAGTCGGTGAACAACATGCGGCTATGGTCGGCCAAGGCCTCGCGCGACTTCGATCTGAAATACTTCAACGAGGGCAACTACATCAAGGCGGTGGAGGCCAAGAACGAATCGGAAAACCTGTCCAAGGTGCTCTACCCCAACGACACCACGGCGATGGGGAGGGAATTGCGCCTGAAGCAGCAGTATTTTTTCGTCAGCGCCTCTCTGCAGGACATGCTCTACCGCTTCAACAAGTTTCACAAAAACCTCGACGAACTGCCCGACAAGGTCGCGATGCAGCTCAACGACACCCATCCATCGATCGCGATTCCCGAACTGATGCGCATCCTGATGGATCTCTATCACCTCGACTGGGATCGCGCCTGGAAGATCGTCACCCGCACCTTTTCCTACACCAACCACACACTCATGCCAGAGGCGCTGGAAACCTGGCCGGTAAGCCTGTTCGAAACGATCTTGCCGCGCCATCTGCAAATCACCTACGAAATCAACTTCCGCTTCCTGAATGAAGTCAGGCACCGAAACCCCGGCGATACCGCGCTATTGAAGCGCATCTCGATCATTGACGAGGACAACGGACGGCGCATCCGCATGGCCCATCTGGCCATCGTCGGCAGCCACCAGGTCAACGGCGTGGCGCAGATCCATACCGAGCTGATGCGTCAGACCATCTTCAGGGATTTCGACCACTTCTATCCGGGCAAGATCATCAACATCACCAACGGAATTACACCGCGGCGCTGGCTCAATCAGATCAACCCCGGCCTTGCCGGGCTGATTACCGAGTACATCGGCGACGGCTGGATCACCCATCTGGACCAGCTCAGCAAGCTCAAGAAATTGTCCGCCGACAAAGCCTTCCAGGAGAAATTCCGCCGGGTCAAACAGGCCAACAAGGAATCTCTGGCCAGAATTATCGAGAAAAATCTGGGCATCAAGGTCAACCCTGCCTCCCTGTTCGACGTGCAGATCAAGCGCATCCACGAATACAAGCGGCAACTGCTCAATCTGCTCCACGTGGTCACGCTGTACAACCGTATCCGCGCCAATCCGGGGGCGGATCGGATGCCCCGCACCGTGATCTTCAGCGGCAAGGCGGCTCCAGGCTATGCCAGAGCCAAACTGATCATCAAGCTGATCAATGATGTAGCGGACATCGTCAACAATGACCCCGCCATAGGGGACCAGCTCAAGGTGGTGTACATACCCAATTACGACGTCAGCACCGCCTCGGATATCATTCCCGCCGCGGACCTTTCCGAACAGATTTCCACCGCCGGCACCGAAGCCTCGGGAACTGGCAACATGAAGCTAGCCCTCAACGGTGCGCTGACGATAGGCACGCTGGATGGAGCAAATGTCGAAATTCGCGACGAAGTCGGCGCAGACAACATTTTTATTTTCGGGCTGAATACCGTGGAAGTCGCCGAACTGCAAGGCAAGGGCTACAACCCTTGGGATTATTACCATGGCAACGAGGAACTCAGGCAGGTACTCGACATGATCGGTTCCGGCTTTTTTTCGCCGGACCAACCCGAGCGTTTCCGGCCGATCGTCGACGCGCTTACGAACAGCGGCGACCAATACCTGCTGCTCGCCGACTACGCCGCCTATGTCAAATGCCAGGAAAAAGTTGAAGCGCTCTATCGCAACCACGGGGAATGGATGCGCAAGGCCATCCTTAACGTGGCGGGCATGGGCAAGTTCTCCAGCGACCGCACCATCGGGGAATACGCGGAGAAAATCTGGGGGGTGAAATCAGTGCTGAGTGCTGAGTGCTGAGTGCTGAGTCCAAAGAATTATCGCGCAGCGATACCACGCACTCAGCACTTTCCACTCAGGACTCAGTACTATTCTATGCCCAGCCGTTCCAGCCGGTATCTCAATGCGCGGAAGGTGATGCCAAGCAGCTTGGCTGCCGCAGTCTTGTTGTAGCGCGTCTTTTCCAGCGCGTCCAGAATCACCTCTTTTTCCATGGCGTCGAGGTACTCCTGCAGCGGCAAGCCCTTCAGTCGTGCCGCGTCTTTCTGCGGCCTTGCCGCGAGTTGCAAATCCTCCTTGCCGATCTCGCCCCCAGTGGTCAGCGCCATCGCCCGCTCGAGGATGTTTTCCAGCTCGCGCACGTTGCCGGGAAAATCGTACTCCCGCAGTTCCTTCAGCGCCGCCAGGCTCAGCTTCGGCGGCCCGGCATCCAGGCTCCCCACTTTCTTGAGAATCTCCCCGGCCAGCAGCGGGATATCGTCAGGAATATCGCGCAGGGCCGGCATCTTCAGCACGATCACGTTGAGCCGGTAAAACAGATCCTGGCGGAATTTTCCACTTTCCACGCATAGCGCCAGATCCTGGTGGGTGGCGCTGATGATGCGCACATCCACCGGCTCTTCCTGAGTGGCCCCCACCTTGCGCACCATTTTTTCCTGGATGACGCGCAGCAGTTTCACCTGCATCGGCAGTGGCAGGTCCGCCACTTCATCGAGGAACAGGGTGCCGCCGCTGGCCGCCTGGAAAAAACCGTCCTTGTCCTGGTTTGCGCCAGTGAAAGCGCCTTTCCTGTAGCCGAAGAACTCGCTTTCCATCAGGTTCTCGGGAATCGCCCCGCAGTTGACTGCGACAAACGGGCCATCGCTGCGCGGGCCGTTGAGATGGATCAGCCGCGCCGCCATCTCTTTGCCGCTGCCCGATTCCCCGGTGATGTGGACCGGCGCCTGGCTGCGCGCGAGCTTCGCTATCATCTGGCGGGTTTGCTGCATCAGCGGCGAGTTGCCGAGCAACGCCGGCTGGCTGGCGGCGGCCTGGCCTTCTATTTTTCTTGACTGACTGGGGCTGGGCAATTTGAGCGCGGAGTTAACCAAAGCGCGCAGCTGTTCCAACGATACCGGCTTGGAAAGATAATCGAATGCGCCCGCTTTGAGCGCGGCGACAGCGTTTTCCGCGCTGCCGTAGGCGGTGATCACCGCAACCGGTTTGCCGGGGTAATTCTTGGTCACATATTCCAGAAAACCAAGACCATCCCCGTCTGGTAAACGCATGTCGGTGAGGCAAAGATTATAGTAGTTCTTGTGCAGGTATTGCTCCGCCTCGAACGTGCTGGCAGCCGCATCGACCTCCAGGCCCATGCGATGCAAAGTCAGCACCAGCAACTCGCGAATGTCGGCCTCGTCGTCCACGACCAGCACACGGCGCAGTTGTTCTTCGTTATTCCGGGAAACTTGCGGTGTCCGGTTCAACACTTCTCCTTTTTAGAACTTATCCTGAATTGTCCGCCTTGCGGGGCTTCAATATAATCGAGCGTGGCTCCGTTCGCTTCGCACAGTTCACGGGCAATATAAAGCCCCAAACCGGTGCCGGTGCTGTCGGTGGTAAAGAATGGCTCGAACAGTTGGGCGCGCAGCGTTTCGGCAACCCCGGGCCCGTCATCGGTCACATCCAATTGTACAACATTCCCGGGCGAGGAAAGCGCGGCACGCAGGCGGATGCTGCCGTCCCGCTGTCGGCAGTGGCGCCAGGCATTGCGGCACAGATTCCACAGCACCTGGTCGAGGTGATGCCGGTCGAAGCGTATCGTCAGGCTCTCCGCCACGTCCAGAACAACAGCCTTGGCCGGAATTTTTTCAGTCTGGCAAAATTGCTCGATGAACTGGCGCAAAGCCGTTCCCAGATGGAGCGTTTCCGGCGTGGAGCGGTCCCTGCGGTTGAGCTGCAGCACGTCCTGCACCATCCGGTCGAGACGACGGGTGTTGTCACGGATGATCTGCAACAGCCGGACATGGGTCGCGTCCTGCCCCGGCTCCTCCTGCAATAGCTGGGTCGCGTGGCCGATCGAGCTGAGCGGGTTGCGGATTTCGTGTGCGATATTAGCCGTCAGCCTGCCCAGCGCAGCCAGCTTGTGCTGCTGCGCCCGCGCCTGCATCAGGCTCAAATCCTCCAGAAAGATCAGCGCACCCAGCCTCTCGTCCCCGCCGATCGCGGTAAAGCGTGCCTGAACCTGTTTGCCGGTGGCCGGCGCAATCAGTTCGAAATGGTCGTTGCGCGAATCGGCTCGCCAGCGTTGCAGGCAGTTGAACAATGCCGGAAAATAGTCGTTGAGCCGCAGCTTGTCCCACACCGCCGCCGGCGTGCCGAGCAATTTTTCCGCCTCGGCGTTGCGCTGCCGCACCCGGCCCTGCTCGTCCACCACCAGCACGCCGTCCTGCATATTCTGGATCACCATCTGGTTGACCTGGGCCAGGTTGGCAAGGTCGATGCTCTGCTTCTGCGCCAGATTCTCGGTCACGGCCAGGCGTCTGGTCAGGACAAAGGCCAGCCCGGCGATTGCGAAAAACCCCATGCTGGTCAGGCTGGTTTGCAGGTAATCCTTGGCGCCCCCTGCCTGCGCCAGCACCTGATAGGTCTGCTCGAGCAAAAGCGCAATGCTCGCTATCGCGGCATGGAACATGGCCAGGCGGCCGCGGCTGACCATGCCGGTGGCTACCAGCGGCCCCAGCAGGAGCAGCCCGAGGCCGCTCTGAATCCCCCCGCTGGCATGCATCAGCAGCACGATAAACAAAATATCCGCACCCACCTGGGCGCTCAGGAGCAGGTTGAAGCGCGGCCATCGAATATCGATCGGCACGATCATCAGCGCAGCAAAGAGCACGTAAGCGATGCTGGTAGCGTAGAACAAGGAGGGATTGTAAGCGCCAAAGGTGCTGATGACGCCGAACGAAGTAAAAGCGACGGCAATAGTGCCCGCCAGGGTCAGTCGAAAAAGATTGAAATAGCGGAGAGACCGCCAGTATGCCTCAGGTTGAGGCGCGGCTCGAACCTGCAGCAATTCTGTCAGCATTGTAGAGTGACACTCGGCAAAATCGACCGGTCTCGCTTCGCGATGTTCATGTTAACGAAGAATTACTTCTGATGGAGTTGGCGATGCTCATTGGTGCAAAAGGATTCACCGTGACTGACGATGCTTTCGCTCCTCGGCAGATGCACTCCACAATGGGCGCAGCGCACCATATCCTCGCCGGTTCCGTTTTTTGGCGCGCCTTCTTCCCGCTTGATCCTGCGGCCATAGCTTTTGAAGAGACGGTAAACAATCCAGGCACCCAGAGCAAGAAGTATCAGTTTGATCAACATCACCCTGCCCCGGTATAACGAGACTCAAGATTTGGACATAAAGTGGTCGGGGTGAGAGGATTCGAACCTCCAGCCTCTGCGTCCCGAACGCAGCGCTCTACCAGGCTAAGCTACACCCCGTTTTGATTTCTTTTCAGTAACTTCGCGTTACCGAAAAGTCCGCCAATTGTAGCAAAGATTCCTTGTATTTTGAATGCGGCAGATGCGAAATCACCTCACACGCCACTTGGGCCTCAGCCTTCGCCTGGCTTCTCGCGTAATCCAGCGCGCCCGTATCGCGGATCGCGGCCATCACGGCATCCAGTTCGTCCAGGCCGCCATGCTCGATCGCCCTGCGGATCACCTCCGCCTGCTGCGGTGTGCCGTTTTTCATGGCATAGATCAGGGGCAGCGTAGGTTTGCCCTCAGCCAGATCATCGCCGACGTTTTTGCCGGTTTCGGCATGGTCGCCGGAATAATCCAGCACGTCATCGATCAGCTGGAACGCCGTGCCCATGCGCATCCCATAGACTGCCATGGCCTCCTCGTCGGCCGCAGAGGCATTGCCCAGAATCGCACCGAGGCGGGTGGCGGCTTCAAACAGTTTGGCGGTTTTGTAGTGAATCACCCGAAGATAGCGCGCCTCGTCAATATCTGCGTCGTGACAGTTCAACAGTTGCAGCACTTCGCCCTCGGCGATGACGTTGGTTGCATCCGACAGGATCTCCATCACGCGCACGCTTCCCGTCCCAACTATCATCTGGAAAGCCCTGGAATAGAGGAAGTCGCCGACGAGAACGCTGGCGGCATTGCCGAACATGGCGTTGGCAGTGGCATTGCCGCGCCGCAGGTTCGATTCGTCCACCACGTCGTCGTGCAGCAGGGTGGCGGTATGGATGAACTCAACCACCGCAGCCAGGACGTGATGATAGCCGCCGGAATAGCCGAACGCGCCCGCCGACAACAGCACCAACGCGGGGCGCAGACGCTTGCCACCACTACCGATGATGTATTCGCTGACCTGGCGGACCAGCACGACTTCGGAATAGAGCCGCTTGCGGATGACTTCATCCACGGCTAGCATGTCCGACTCTATGGGATTGCGAATGGCTTCCAGCGACACAATAAATCCAGAGGTTAGGTGAAAAAGGGCTTAATGTTAGGAACAGGGCCATTCGGTGTCAAGTTTTTCCAGCCCTGCCCATGATTTCTAAACAATATTTTAACCCTCGCCATGAAATTCTGGTACAATCGCGTTCCTTTTTAAAAGTAAGTGTGGAGCTCAATATGTACGCGGTCATAAAAACCGGTGGCAAGCAATATCGCGTTGCCCCTGGCGAAAAATTGAAAATAGAACAGATACCGGCAGACATTGGCAGCGAAATCGTACTGGATCAGATATTAATGATTGCAGACGGTGAAGCAGTCACGGTAGGCACGCCTTTGGTAAGCGGCGCTACGGTCAAGGCGACGGTAGTCGCACATGGTCGCGGCGAGAAGGTGCAGATTTTTAAAATGCGTCGTCGCAAGCACTACCAAAAACATCAGGGGCACCGTCAGAACTTTACCGAGATCCGCATCGACGGCATCGCGGCGCAGTAAGGAGAATCAGCAATGGCACATAAAAAAGCAGGCGGCAGTGTACGCAACGGCCGCGACTCTCATTCCAAGCGCTTGGGCGTGAAGCGCTACGGTGGCGAGCTGGTTTCCGCCGGCAGCATCATCGTGCGCCAGCGCGGCACCCAGATGTACGCCGGTGACAACGTCGGCATGGGCAAGGATCACACCTTGTTCGCCAAGGTGACCGGCACCATCAGCTTCGCCATCAAGGGCGCGGCAAGGCACCAAGTGGTTACCGTCACTCCGGCTTAAACCAGCCGGATTGTGGAGCCTTTAGGCCCTATCGGACGATAGGGCTTTTTTATTTGAGCACTCACAATGAAATTCATTGACGAAGCAAAAATCGAAGTCCATGCCGGCGATGGCGGTAACGGCTCGGCCAGCTTCAGGCGCGAGAAGTACATCGACAAGGGCGGGCCGAACGGCGGTGATGGCGGTCGCGGCGGCAGCATATATGCGATTGCCGACCGTAACATCAACACCCTGGTGGACTATCGCTTCGCCCGCATCCACCGCGCTGAGAAGGGCGAAAACCGGATGGGCTCGGATTGCTACGGCAAGGGCGGCGAGGATATGGTGCTGCGCGTACCGGTCGGCACCGTGATTACTGACTTCAACACCAATGAAATCATCGCCGACCTCGCCAAGGACGGCGAGAAAGCCCTGATCGCCAAGGGCGGCAAGGGCGGCCTCGGCAACCTGCACTTCAAGTCCAGTACCAACCGGGCACCGCGCCAGTTCACCCACGGCGAACTGGGTGAAGTACGCGAACTCAAAATGGAACTCAAGGTACTGGCCGACGTCGGGCTGCTGGGCATGCCCAATGCCGGAAAGTCCACTTTCATCCGCGCTGTTTCGGCGGCCAAGCCGAAGGTGGCGGACTACCCCTTCACCACGCTGCATCCCAACCTCGGTGTGGTGCGCGTGGAGCACGACAAAAGCTTCGTCATTGCCGACATTCCGGGCCTGATCGAGGGCGCAGCCGAAGGCGCCGGCCTCGGTCACCAGTTCCTGCGCCACCTGGCGCGCACCCGGCTTCTGCTGCACCTGGTCGACATCGCCCCCTACGACGAAACCGCCAACCCGGTGGCGGAAGCTCATGCGATCGTCAACGAACTCAAGAAATATGACGAATCGCTCTACCAGAAGCCGCGTTGGCTGCTGCTGAACAAGATGGACATGCTGCCCGCAGACGAACGCAACCAATACAGACAGCAGTTCCTCAAGGACTTTGGCTGGGACGGGAAATGTTTTATCATTTCCGCCCTTACCGGAGAAGGCTGCAAGGAAGTGGTCTACGCCATCATGGAGTTTCTCGATCAGAACCGGCCGGTTGAGGAACCCGCAGAGGATACGCAGGAAGCACAACCTTGAGTTCCATTATCGCCAACAGCAAACGCCTGGTCGTGAAGGTCGGCAGCAGCTTGGTCACCAACAGCGGCGCCGGCCTCGACCATGAGGCCATCGCCACTTGGGCGGCGCAGATTGCCGCCCTCAAAGCCATGGGGCGCGAAGTGGTGCTGGTCTCTTCCGGCGCGATCGCCGAAGGGATGCAACGCCTCGGCTGGAAAAAGCGCCCCAGCGCCGTACATGAGCTGCAAGCCGCAGCCGCGGTGGGCCAGATGGGGCTGGTGCAGGTCTATGAAACCTGCTTCCGCAAGCACGGCCTGCTCACCGCACAAATCCTGCTGACCCACGACGACCTCGCCGACCGCAAGCGCTATCTCAACGCCCGCTCCACCCTGCGCACCCTGCTCAAACTGAACACCATCCCGATCATCAACGAAAACGACACCGTAGTCACCGAGGAAATCCGCTTCGGCGACAACGACACCCTGGGTGCTCTGGTCACCAACCTGATCGATGCAGATGCACTGGTGATCCTGACCGACCAGACCGGCCTGTATTCCGCCGATCCGCGCAAGGATCCTGCAGCCACGCTGGTGGGCGAAGCCCGCGCCGGCGACCCGGCACTGGAAACCATGGCGGGCGGCGCCGGCAGCGATATTGGCCGCGGCGGCATGCTCACCAAAATCCTTGCCGCCAAGCGTGCGGCTCGCAGCGGCGCCCATACCGTGATTGCCTGGGGACGAGAGCCGGACGTGCTGATCCGCCTTGCCCAAGGCGAAGCGATCGGCACCCAACTGATTGCCGGTGAAATGAAGACTGTGGCACGCAAACAATGGCTCGCCGACCACCTCCAGGTCGGCGGCAAACTCACGCTCGACGATGGCGCGGTCAAAGCCCTGCGCAAGGAAGGCAAAAGCCTGCTACCGATCGGCGTGACCGCGACTAGCGGTGATTTCGAACGCGGCGAAGTGGTGACCTGCCTGGACGCGAAAGGCCGTGAAATTGCTCGTGGCCTGGTCAATTACAGCGCTCAGGAAACGCAACAGATCCTGCGCCACGCCAGCACGGAAATCGAATCCATCCTTGGTTACGTCGACGAACCGGAATTGATCCATCGGGACAATTTAGTGCTGCTCTGAAGAGCGGTACTAATTGCGGTGAAGACTAACCTTCTGCGAAGCATAAGGTTAAGTAGATGCGAATTTATTCGCACTGGCCGAATGAATTCGGCCCTACGGGTTTCTTAAGGCCTGAAGCCGCGCTTCAGCAGATCGACCGCTTCCTGCGGGGTTTTCACGACAATGCCGTTGGGACAAAAGAAATCGTCGTAAAGCATGTGATGGTGGCGGTTACGGTCCTGATAGCGGATCGGTTCCCACTTGGTGAAGCGCGCCCTTGACCAGGCCCCTTCCTTGCGCCCGAAAGCATAGAGCTTCCTTTCGCGAGTGGCGCAGCGGATACCCTCGAAGCTCACATTGACCGCACCTGCCGATGATTTGACGACCATCGTGTAGCGCACCGCGCCGTCCTCACCTGTACTGATGGAAGCGGCATCGACAAAGAACTTGTTGTCAGTGGCGGCGCTGACGAATAGCGGCAGCAGGTTTTCTTCCTTCGGGTATGGAGGGAGCTGGGCCTCGATCTCGGCCCACGGTTTTTCCTGATCAAATTCGAATTCGAATTTCCCCCACTCGGCGGACGCCATCAGGGGAAACAGCAAGAAGAACAACACAAGAATTTTATTCATGGGTCAAAAGCAGTGTCTCGGAAGACCAAATCATAACCTGTAAAACCGTTCACCGCGCCGCTATCCCCGATGCTTCCAAGCACTCCACATGTACGCATGTGCGGGGGCTGGCAATCCGTCACCCCTATGCCAGGTTGCTGGGCGGCGGAGGGAGAAATCAACCCTCTTGACTCCAGTTCATTCTGATTTATTGAGGTAGCCGGCCAGTTCGTTGAGCGCCAAGCGGTACACATCTCGCTTGAATTCGATTACCGACTCCAGCGGAATCCAGTAATGGTGCCAACGCCAGGCATCGAACTCGGGATGCGATGATGCGCGCAACGAAACATCGCTGTCGCGCCCGGTCAAGCGCAAAAGAAACCAGATCTGCTTCTGGCCCTTGTAACTGCCGCGCCATTCTCTCCGCACCCAGTTCTGCGGAACATCGTAGCGCAGCCAGTCCCTGGTGCGGCCGATAATCTTCACGTGCTGCGGTTGCAGCCCGACTTCTTCCTCCAGTTCCCGAAACATCGCCTGCTCGGGGGATTCCCCGGCCTTGATGCCACCTTGCGGAAACTGCCAGGAATGTTCCTTGATACGTTTGCCCCAGAAAACCTCATTTTTTGCATTGCATAGAATGATGCCGACATTGGGGCGATAACCGTCCCGGTCAATCATTTGTGAAACACCTCAAATCCGTTAAGTTAACGTAATTTTTTCACATTTCACCCGGCAATGAAAGCCAAATAACGCGTGTGTCACAAATGAACTTAAAATTGGCGATTCACCGCAGAGGACGCCAAGGAATTCAAATGCTTGAAGCGATGGTGGATGCGCTGCGCTTATCCACCCTACCCACAGATCGAATGTTCATGGGTAGCGGTAAATACAGTTCTATCACCCTCTCCCCAGCCCTCCCCCATCAAGGGGGAGGGAGCGTTGGGCTTGTTCGGTCAGCCTCTAAACAAGCAAGCGCTTTTCAGTGTGGGCGTTGAGGCTGCGCAGGCCTTCCACGAACTTGAGAAATTCCAGTCCATACGCCTGCTCCAGTTCTCTGGCGCGCTGGCGCAGATCGTCCCAGCGTGGATTGCCGGGGCTGCGTTTGAAACCGAACACGACCACGTTGCCGTGCTTTTCCGTAGGCAGGCACAGCGTCAGACCGTTGAAACTGGTCTCGATACGCTGCAAGTAGACATCGAAATTCCTGTCGCTGCCCCACAGGTTGACTGCCAGCACCCCTCGCTCACTCAGGGCGGCGGAGCTATCGTCGTAATAACGCTGGGTAACCAGTGAGTCGGCCAGTGAAACGCCGTCGAAGCCATCCACCATCAACACATCGGCGCTATCAGGATGGTCCGCCACATACTGGCCACCTTCGCCGATCACCAGCTTGAATCGTTCGTCTTCCGGCGGCAGATGAAAATAGGCGCGCGCAGCGGCAGCCACCTGCGAGTTCAGCTCCACCGCCGCGATGCGTGTGGCCGGCATGCTGTGATAAACGAACTTGGCCAATGACCCCCCTCCGAGTCCAACCATCAGGAATCGCACAGGGTCAGGATTGAACAGGAGAAAACCCATCATGCTGCGGGTATAGGCAAGCTCGAGTTCGTTGGGCGCGCTGATGCGCATCGAACTCTGAACCGTCTGACTGCCCAGATGCATCGAACGCACGCCGTCGCGCTCGCTGACATCTACGACATCACCTGCGGCTACCGTTTTGTGAATACGCCTCCCGAAAAACATTCCCATTGCTGCCTCGATGGAGCAGATCAAAATAAGCGACTCTCACCATTGCCCCTTCCCCCTCGCAGGGGGAAGGTTGGGATGGGGGTTAAGATGCAGATTCTCTGGCGAAACATCCAACCCCCACCCTCCCCCTAAAAAGGGGAGGGAATGTGGATGCTGTAGGTTAGCGCCTAAAATTGCAAGTTTTACGCTATTGGATTATCCGAGTTCAATATATCCAGGTTATGTCAGGAAGGTTGGGCGACTCGCACCTGCCGGCAGGATGCTACTTAGAATGAGGGTAAGGGGGTGGCGGAATCTTTCTACCCCCATCCCAACCTTCCCCCTGCAAGGGGGAAGGGGCAATGGTGAAAAGCGTTTGTTTTGATTGGCCACTGCCAATCAATTCAACTTACCTTGCCTGGCTGCCACGCCACGGAAAAAGCGCCACAATGTCCAGCCACGACTGAACCATTTTACCGCCCTGCGCGGCCGAGCCACTGCAAATGCAACACCCAGCCCGACCAGCAAGGCTGGATGCACACGAAAGAAGCGCCATACTGTCACGCCCTGATCGACAATCGCCAACGGCAAACGCCAGACATGACAGATATCGCCCAACTCAGCACGCTGTGCCGCACTGCGCTCCACCAGCTCGGCACGCCGCCGGGAAAGTTCGACTAACCGTTGCTCGACCCCCATTACGGCAACAACTGCTGGCGGTCTTTGCCCAGTTCTGCCAGGCTGGCCGCAAACAAGTTGCTCCCGACCGAAGCGCGGGCACGAAACATCACGGCAGCCGCAGCGCCGAGGCTAAAAAAAAGCCCGGCCAAACCGCCCAGCACCAACAGGCGGTGGCTATCCCACAGCAGGACGGTAACGAATATCGCGAGAAACACGCTGCCCACAGCCAGGCAAAACAGCGCGATGCTGCCGAACAACAGCAGTTGACTGAAGCGGAGCTTCTCCTCCTCCACTTCATTCGCCAACAGCTCCAGCCTGGTCTGGGCTACCGCCGTTAGCGTGGCGGCAAAATTGCGCAGGGAAGCAAACAATCCAGTGGCATGCGCAGTGGCTGCATCAGTTTCCGTCATAACTATCCGAATGTCAGCGACGCGCGATCAGGACACCAATCACCAGCCCGACACAGGCGGAAATACCCACTGCCTTCCACGGATTGTCATGCACATACTGATCAGTAACACGCGCAGCCTGCCTGGTTTTGTCTATAATCGCCGCTTCAGCCCGTGCCAACTGCGCTTTGGCTTCAACCAGGCTGGACTGGATTTTTTCGCGCGCAGCCACCACCTTTTCACCTGCATCATTAGCGGTTGCCCTGAGCAGCGCTTCCGCATCGGCGACCACCACTTTAAAATCCGCAACCAGCTTTTCCTTGTTGATATCAGCTGCTTCTTCGACTTCGCTGTACATGATAATTTCCTTTTTCTTGTTAAACGGTAAAGTACATTTATAGGCTACTGCTATTCCCAGGCCAAATCAACCCGATAAAGGACTTGTTTTCGGTTAAAATTGCAAATTCAGAATTTGATTACGGGGCCTGACACCTATGCGTGTATCACATTTTTTCCTGTCCACCCTCAAAGAAGCACCAGCCGAAGCCGAGTTGGTCAGCCACAAACTGATGCTCCGCGCCGGCCTGATCAAACGCATCGGCAGCGGCCTGTATACCTGGATGCCGCTCGGCCTCAGGATACTACGCAAAGTAGAAAATATCGTGCGCGAGGAAATGAACAACAGCGGCGCGGTCGAACTGCTGATGCCCGTAGTAGTTCCCGCCGAGCTGTGGCAGGAAACCGGACGCTGGGACGTGTTCGGCCCGCAGATGCTGAAGATCAAGGACCGCCACGCGCGCGACTTCTGCTTCGGGCCGACCCATGAAGAGGTGATCACCGACGTCGCACGGCGCGAAATCAAGAGCTACCGCCAACTGCCGGTGAACTTCTACCAGGTCCAGACCAAGTTTCGCGACGAAATCCGTCCGCGTTTCGGCGTGATGCGCGCACGCGAGTTCGTGATGAAGGACGCTTATTCCTTCCACGCCAACTTCGCCAGCCTGGAGCAGACCTACCAGGTGATGCACGACTGCTACAGCCGCATTTTTTTCCGGCTGGGATTAAAGTTCCGCGCCGTGGCAGCGGACACCGGCGCGATCGGCGGCACCGGCTCGCATGAGTTTCACGTACTGGCCGATTCCGGCGAGGATGCCATCGCCTTCTGCCCGAGCTCCGACTATGCTGCCAACATCGAGCTGGCCGAGGCCGTTTCCCCCGCAACGAAGCGCCCTGCTCCAACCGAGGCGATGCAAAAAGTCGCCACGCCTGGCAAACACAGCATCGAGGAAGTTTGCGAATTTCTTGAAATACCCGCACACAGAACCGTCAAAACCTTGCTGCTGGAAGGGCGCAATGGCGACGTAGTGGCGCTGTTGCTGCGCGGCGATCACCAGCTCAACGAAGTCAAGGCCGGCAAGCTGCTCCAGCTTGCCCAACCGCTGCGCTTTGCCTCCGACTCGCAAATTCGTGCCGCCGCCGGTTGCAACGCCGGCTCGCTCGGCCCGGTCGGACTTAACGTCACCCTCATCGCCGACCGCGCGGTAGCCGCCATGAGCGACTTCGTCTGCGGCGCCAACGAGGACGGCCACCACCTCACCGGCGTCAATTTTGGCCGCGACCTGCCGGAACTGAAGGAGCTGGTTGATCTGCGCAACGTGGTGGAAGGCGATGACAGCCCGGACGGAAAAGGAAAACTGGAGCTGCGCCGCGGCATCGAGGTCGGCCATATTTTCCAGCTACGCACCAAGTATTCCGAAGCGATGAAAGCCACCTTTCTTGACGAGAATGGCAAGGAGCAGGTAATGGAAATGGGCTGCTACGGCATCGGCGTTTCACGCATCGTCGCCGCCGCCATCGAGCAGGGCCACGACCAGCACGGCATCGTTTTCCCGCCCGCGATGGCGCCGTTCCAGCTCGCCATCGTGCCGATCGGCATCAACCGGAGCGAACTGGTGAAGGAAACAGTCGAGAAGCTCTACGCCGAGCTTATGGCCTCAGGCATCGAAGTGCTGCTGGACGACCGCGACGAACGCCCCGGCGTCATGTTCGCCGACATCGAACTGATCGGCATCCCGCACCGTATCGTCATCGGCGAGCGCGGACTGAAGGACGGCAACGTAGAATACCAGGGGCGCCGGGATGAAAAAGCCACCGCCATCCCCTTGCAAAATATTGTGAGCCACATAAAATCAGCAACATGCGTAAGTCAATCCTCTTCATAACATTGCTGATCAGCCTGCCGGCCCACGCCGGCGCGCAACGCGAGGAGCCGTTGAGCGCCAGCGTGCAGGCGGCACTGCATAAAAGCGTCAGCGATGGCGCTTCTCCGCGCCTCGTCTTCGACTCTCAAACCGATGCAAATATCTGGATGGCGGAAATGTCACAGCGCCTGGAGAAGCGCATTCCGGACAAGACCGTGCGCCTGGACTTCCTCAAAACCGTACACTACGAAGCCTCCCGCGCGGGTCTCGACCCCCAAATGGTACTGGGGTTGATCCAGGTAGAAAGCGGCTTCAAGAAATATGCCGTATCCAGTGCCGGAGCTCGTGGCTATATGCAGGTCATGCCGTTCTGGGTCAAGCATATCGGCACCCCCGACCAGAACCTGTTCCACAACCGCACCAACCTGCGCTACGGCTGCACCATCCTCCGGCACTACCTCGACATCGAAAAGGGCGACCTGTTCCGCGCCCTGGGCCGCTACAATGGTAGCCTGGGCAGGCCGGAGTATCCCAACATGGTGATCGGCGCCTGGCGCAACGGCTGGGCCTATCCGAGTAAAATCGGCAAAGCTGCAACCGCTCCTTTGTCGTAGGCTCTTTTCGCAAATCATGTTGTTAAGCCGCTCCGCCAAGCGCCATAGCGAGCCACTGAGCGGGTTTCTGGCCGTTGCCGTGTTCGCGGTCGAGGGCGCGAAACCAACCCAGGTAGTTTGCCAGGCAGCAGGTTGCTACGCCGCGAAACTTTGAACCTGTCAGATAAACAAAGATACTTGGGATAAAAATTCAATTTCTGCAAGAAATTATGGAAAAACGTACTTTAACCCGTTTTGTTGTGAGCTTGGATGCCGTGTGCAGCGCACCCGGCGTGGGGCACCGCACAGTCGAAATTCGGGACTTTAGCCTCGGTGGCGTATTTGTATCCTACGATCCTTCTTATGAAAAGCAAGCTCAAAAATTTCAGCTTGTTAATGGAAATTCCATAGAGATTCGTTGTACGGTTCCTGCACTATCTAGCGAGAAGCCGCTATTGTTTCAAGGGCGCGTGATGCGTGCAGATGATACCGGCGCGGGCATCGCTTTTATTGAACCCAACCTGGATGCACTGCATCTCTTGCATGACTTTGCAAAAAAGTTCCGGCCAAGCCAGCCCTTTCAACCGGTCGGCCGGCCGGCCAAGAGTACATCACCTGCCGAGGCAACCAAGGCAAACGGCCTCGCCTTGCTGCTTGCATGCAAGCAATTGGCTGAAAAAAGCGTTCCGCCAATTATCGATTCTTTTTTTGAGAAAGCAACCCATCGCCTGTTTACAGTGGCTGGTGAGGTTATGAGTATTACTGATAAAAATGCTTATTACGATGCATTGAGTATTTTCAATAAACAAGAAAAGACGTTCAAGCGCGAATTTGCAGAACAGATGAAAAATCAACTTGATCCTTTTGTTGATCACTCAAACAAGTCTTCAAGCCAACCGGAGCAGGAGTTTTCGGAATTTACACTTTCTCTTGTCGAAGAGGATGAATTTGAGGAATGGTTGGCTTATTCCGATATGGTAAGAAAACTGGAGGAGGAGTTTCAAGATCAATTGAATGATCTTAATCATTGCTTGGGTATGCTATTAAATAAATCGGTTGATAAGGAAAACAATCCGTTTGCACCCGGCTCATTCGGTAAGGGTTTCCAGGATACGCTGAAGACTGTCGCACTGGATCGCAGAGCACTTCAAGTCAGCTACGCGACTTTTAAGGAAGTGCTGTCTACCTCATTAGGTGAGATGTACGACAATATCAGTAACTATTTGAACAAGAACGGCATAATGCTGGATAAAAAACGCCGATATAAAATCAAACCCTCCGGTGAGGGCATCCCACGACCAACTCCGAAAGCACAGAAACTGGCGGAGAAACCTTTCCGGCAAATACCTTCGTATTCTGAAAAGGTTAAGCCTATTCCTGACAATCAGACGGGTAATGGCAGTTTCTCGGCCGGCCGCCGCCAGAGCGAGAATGCTCCCTGGAATGAGCCTGCGCCACAGGACTGGTATAGCCTGGTGCAGCACTTGGGAAATTTGAAGCAAAACATAGCGCAACAGGGAGGATATCGACCAACTGGAATGGGGCACCCGCAACCTTTCGGAGGAGGCCCTTCTGAAAAGACGGCGCAGATGCAGCAATTTTACACGCCGGATGAGTTGCTTTCAGCATTGTCTCGCGTTCGCTTTTCAGAAAAGCTGCAGACTTTTGCCGAGGGTTTTCAGCAGGGCATTAAATCACAGTTGATGTCTGTTCTTGCGCAGGGGAAAGAGAATGATGAAAACAAGCAACTGCCAGAGCGAGAAGGGCGAATTCTGGATATTGCGGGAAGTCTGTTTGATTCTGCGCTGGAAGATAAGTCGGTTGCGAATAATGTAAGACCCTGGCTTCAACAATTCTCCATTCCGATAGTCAAGATGGCGCTTCAGGATGTTTCGCTTTTCACTGACAAGTCGCATCTTGCCCGTCAAGTGATCAACAGCCTTGCGCAACTGGATTTGTACGGTGAGGAAAACGGCGATATGGGCCACAGCGCCGTAAGAAGAAGGATCAATCATCTCCTTGCTGACGTTACATCCGCAGAAGATGTGACGCCTCAACTGTTTGAGAAGATGCTGAAAGACTTTAGATCGCTCATCCGGCTTCAGGACAAGGCTAACAAAGATAACCTGGAGGATGTGTATGTTGCTTGTGAAGAGGAGCAGCGGATCAATGCGGCCTTGGGGCCAAACAACGCGGCTGCAGGTTCGGTTGTTGGTGAACAGGAAAAATCGCCGGGAGAGTCAGCGTCTGAAGATGATGGTTTGTTAGAGTGGAAAAAACAGGTTCGTCGACTCAAGGTTGGTGACTGGATTTTGTTTGATGAGGACACTGCCCCTCGGCGTCGACAATTGGCGTGGATTTCCAAAAATCTGGAAAGATTTGTCTTTTTGAATGCGAGGAGTTTGAACGAGCTGCTCCTGGGCCAGGAGAATGTGAAGGGCTCGAACAAACTGATCCTGAGCCAGACAGAACTTGCGCAGCAATTACGGAATGGCACGTCAGTTGTCCTGGATGATAGCGGAGAACCGCTGCTTGATCGCGCCGAATCAGCCATGC
>CAMTYG010000041.1:0-7399 GCA_947085875.1 uncultured Sulfuricella sp. | reverse complement strand
TTTTTTGCGATACCCAACAAACCCAAACTTTCAAAACAGGTTTTGTTGTTTAGGTTTGTTGGGTTACGCGATAAGGCCGCTAACCCAACCTACATGACTGCATGACTGAAACCGAGATGAAATCTAATTTCGAACATAAAAAAGTGCTGGTGGTGGGGCTGGGCGTCACCGGCTTCTCCATGGCGCGCTGGCTGGACGCGCGAGGCGCGGTGGTGGCGGTCGCCGACTCGCGCGACCATCCGCCCCACGCCGCACGCCTTCAGGCCGAGCTGCCCGGCGTGCCGCTGTTCACCGGCACGCTCAGGCAGGAAGTCTTTCGCAATGCCGATCTGCTCGCAGTCAGTCCGGGCGTTTCCCTGCGCGAACCGGCCGTTGCCGACGCGCTGGCGCACGGCGTGGAGGTGGTCGGGGATATCGAGCTGTTCGCCCAGGCGCTCAGGACTCAGGACCTGGAACTCAGGACCCGGGTGATCGCCATTACCGGCTCCAACGGCAAGAGCACGGTGACCGAGATGGTCGGCGCGATGTGCAGGAAGGCCGGCCTGCATACGGTGGTGGCGGGGAATATCGGTCTGCCGGTGCTGGATGCGTTGAGCGATCTGGATCGGCGCGGCGAGACTGCCGACGTGTTCGTGATCGAACTCTCCAGTTTCCAGCTGGAAACCACGCACACCCTGCACCCGGCGGTAGCGACCGTGCTCAATGTGACCGAAGACCACATGGACCGCTACGCCGGCATGGACGAATACGCTGCGGCCAAGGCGCGCATTTTTGCCGGCAGCGGCGTCCAGGTGCTGAACCGGGAAGACCGCTACAGCCTGGCGATGGCGCAGCCCGATCGCAGGGTGATGACGTTTGGCCTGGACGCGCCACAGAAGCCTGAGGATTGGGGGTTGCTGGATGGCGAGAACGGCCCGTGGCTGTCGCAGGGCGGGAATCGGCTGTTGGCCGTGGCCGATCTGTCGCTGGCCGGCTTGCACAACGCCGCCAATGCGCTGGCCGCCCTGGCCTTGTGCCGCGCCATCGACCTGCCGCTCCAGCCACTGATCGAGGCGCTGCGCGAATTCAAGGGCTTGCCGCACCGGGTGGAGAAAGTGGCGGAGATTAACGGCATACCCTTCTATGACGATTCCAAGGGAACCAACGTAGGCGCCACGGTGGCGGCGCTCAGCGGTATGCCGTGCAAAGTGGTGCTGATTGCTGGCGGCGATGGCAAGGGCCAGGATTTCAGCCCGCTGGCGCCGGCGGTGTCGGCCCATGCCCGCGCCGTAGTGCTGATCGGCCGCGATGGGCCGCAAATCGGCGCGGCCCTGGCCGGCTGCGGCGTGCCCCTGCGAACTGCGGCGAGCATGGAGGAGGCGGTCGTCCTGGGGTTTGAGCAGGCCCGGCCGGGTGATGCGTTGCTGCTGTCGCCGGCCTGCGCCAGCTTCGACATGTTCCGCAACTACGAGCATCGCGCCCAGGTATTCATCGCCGCAGTCAAAAAACTGGAGGGGGCGGAAGTATGAATTCCTATTCGCCGGTAGTTGCCCCGCACGCCAGGCCGGACTACGACCGCACCTTGCTGTGGCTGGTGATCCTGCTGCTCGGTTTCGGGCTGGTGATGGTGTATTCCTCCTCGATCGCCATCGCCGCAGCGGATAAGCACGCCGGTTTCCAGGAAAGCTATTACCTGGTGCGCCAGGCGATTTACCTCGGCGTCGGCGCCTTGTTCGGGCTGTTTGCCTTCCAGGTGCCGAACAAGGTATTGCAGGAAACCGCGCCCTATCTGTTCCTTTCCGGCCTGGTGCTGCTGGTGCTGGTGCTGATTCCCGGCATCGGCCGCGAGGTCAACGGCAGCCAGCGCTGGCTGTCACTGGTGGTGATCAACCTGCAGCCGTCCGAGTTCATGAAGCTGTTTGCAGTGCTGTACGCCGCCGATTACACGGTGCGCAAGGCGGCTTACATGGACAACATCAAGAAGGGCTTCCTGCCGATGTTCATGGTGATGCTGCTGGTCGGCGGACTGCTGCTGCGCGAGCCGGATTTCGGCGCCTTCGCCGTGATCACCGGCATCGCCATGGCGATTCTGTTTCTCGGCGGCATGAACTGGCGGCTGTTCGCCGGCCTCATCGCCATGCTGGTGGCAGGCTTCCTGCTGCTGATCTGGACCTCGCCCTACCGCATGCAGCGCATTATCGGCTTCATGGATCCGTGGGCCGACCCCTACGGCAAGGGCTACCAGCTTTCCCACGCGCTGATCGCCTTCGGCCGCGGCGAATGGTACGGCGTCGGCCTGGGCGCCAGCGTCGAAAAACTGTTCTACCTGCCGGAAGCGCACACCGACTTCCTGCTTGCAGTGATCGCCGAAGAGCTCGGCTTCGCCGGCGTGGCCGTGGTGATCCTGCTGTTCGTCTGGCTGACTGTCCGCGCTTTCTCCATCGGCCGCCAGGCGGCCGGGATCGACCGCCATTTCGCCGCGCTGGTGGCCTACGGCGTCGGCATCTGGCTGGCGGTGCAGGCAATCATCAACATGGGCGTGAACATGGGGGTGTTGCCGACCAAGGGCCTGACCCTGCCCCTGCTGTCATACGGCGGCAGCGGAATCGCCGCCAACTGCACTGCGATTGGTGTGCTGCTGCGGGTGGATTGGGAGAATCGCCAGGTGATGAAGGGGTACTCGGTATGAGCGAAGTACCGCAGGTGAGGGGTGAGGGGTTAGGGGTGAGGGGTGAAAACCAACCCACCACCGCTCTTACGCCTAACGCCTCACCCCTCACGCCTCACGGGGTTTCACGAACCATTCTGATCATGGCGGGCGGCACCGGCGGCCACGTGTTCCCGGCACTGGCCGTGGCCGACTATCTGCGGCAGAAGGATTGGCGGGTGGTATGGCTGGGCACGCGCGCCGGCATGGAAGCGCGGCTGGTGCCGGAAAAAGGTTACGAAATGGCCTGGGTCAAATTCGCCGGCATGCGCGGCAAGGGCGTGCTGCGCTGGGCGGGGCTGCCAGTCATGCTGCTGCTGGCGATGTGGCAGAGCGCGGTGGCGATATTCCGCATCCGCCCTGACGTGGTGCTCGGCATGGGTGGTTTCACGGCTTTCCCCGGCGGCCTGATGGCTTCCCTGCTGGCCAAGCCCCTGGTGATCCACGAGCAGAACTCGGTGGCCGGGCTGACCAACCGGGTGCTGGCCTGCCTCGCTGACCGTGTCCTGGTGGCATTCCCGTCGGCCTTCAACAACCCCGGCGACAAGCCGATCGGCTGCCGCAAACCGGAAATGACCTGGTGCGGCAACCCGGTGCGCACCGATATCGCCGCCCTGCCTGCACCGGAGCAACGGATGGCCGGCCGTCATGGCAAGCTGCGTCTGCTGGTGGTGGGCGGCAGCTTGGGCGCGGCAGCGTTGAACGAAGCGGTGCCGCTGGCGCTGGCGCTGATTGCGGAAGCCGACCGCCCCGAGGTGATCCACCAGTCCGGCGCCAGGAATCTGGAAAAGCTGCAGGCCAGCTATGCCGCTGCCGGAGTCGCCGCCGACGCCCGCGCCTTCATCGACGACATGGCCCGGATGTATGCCTGGTGCGACCTGATCGTGTGCCGGGCGGGCGCGCTGACCCTGGCCGAAGTGACCGCCGCCGGCGTGGCCAGCGTGCTGGTGCCTTACCCGCACGCGGTGGACGACCACCAGACCGGCAACGCCCGCTTCCTGAGCGAGAACGGCGCGGCGGTGCTGCTGCCACAGACCGAATTGAACGCGGAAAAACTGGCGGAACTGCTGCATGGTTTTACCCGCGAAAAGTTGCTGGCGATGGCGATGGCGGCGAAAAAACTGGCCAAGCCGGAAGCGACCGCGACCGTGGCGCAAGTGTGCATGGAGCTGGCAGGATGAAACATAAAGTCAAACACGTTCATTTCGTAGGCATCGGCGGCGTCGGCATGAGCGGGATCGCCGAGGTGCTGCTCAACCTGGGTTACGAGGTAAGCGGTTCCGATTTGGGCGACAACGTTGCCACGCGCCGGCTGAAGAGTCTGGGTGCCCAGGTGGTTCAGGGCCACGCCGCCGGGAATCTGGAGTGTGCCGATGTGGTGGTGATCTCCACTGCGGTCCAGGCCGACAACCCGGAAGTGGTGGCAGCGCGGAAGCGCAACATCCCGGTGGTGCCGCGCGCCATGATGCTGGCGGAGCTGATGCGCTTCAAGCAGGGCATTGCGGTGGCCGGCACTCACGGCAAGACCACGACCACCAGCCTGATCGCCAGCATCCTCGGCGAGGCGGGCATGGACCCGACTTTCGTTATCGGCGGCAAGCTGGAGGCCGCCGGCGCCAATGCGCGGCTGGGCCAGGGTGAATTCATCGTCGCCGAGGCGGACGAGTCCGATGCCTCCTTCCTCTACCTGATGCCGGTGATGGCGGTGGTGACGAATATCGACGCGGATCACATGGAAACCTACGGCCACGATTTCGGCCGGTTGAAGCAGGCCTTCGTCGACTTCGTCCAGCGCCTGCCTTTCTATGGCATGGCGGTGCTGTGCGCGGACGACGCCAACGTGCGCGAAATCATGCCGCGCATCACCAAGCCGGTGATCACCTATGGCCTGGAACAAGGCGCGCAGGTTCGGGGCACGGATATCAGCCACAGCGGCGGCCGGATGGATTTCAAGGTGCAGCGTGCCGGGCAGCCGGAGCTGGCGGTGACGCTCAACCTGCCCGGGAGCCACAACGTGCTGAATGCGCTGGCGGCGATTGCGGTGGCGATGGAAGTGGGTGCGCCGGATGCGGCCATCGTCAAGGGATTGGCCGAGTTCCGCGGGGTTGGGCGGCGGTTTCAGCGCTATGGTGAGACGGCGCTGCCTGATGGCGGAAGTTTCACCCTGATCGACGATTATGGTCACCACCCGGTGGAAATGGCGGCGTCTCTGGCGGCGGCGCGCGGCGCCTTCCCCGGTCGGCGGCTGGTGTTGGCATTCCAGCCGCATCGTTACACCCGCACACGCGATTTGTTCGAGGATTTCGTCAAAGTGCTGTCGACCGTGGATGCCCTGCTGCTGACCGAAGTCTACCCCGCCGGAGAAGCGCCGATCGTAGCCGCCGATGGGCGTGCCCTGGCGCGCGCAATCCGCGTGGCGGGCAAGGTCGAACCGATTTTCGTGGAAACGGTGGCGGAGTTGCCGCATGAAATTCTGAATGCGGCGCGTAATGGCGATGTGGTGCTGACCATGGGCGCCGGGTCGATCGGCCAGGTGCCTAACAAGCTAGTCCTGAGTGCGGAGTCCTGAGTGCTGAGTATGTGCGCGAACTTTCAACTTCCCCACTCAAAACTGAGTACTCAGGACTTGGAACTCAGGACTCAGGACTCGGTTCTGCGCGGCGTTTTGCGCCGCGAAGAGCCGATGAGTAAGCACACCAGCTGGCGTGTGGGCGGGCCGGCCGAACGTTTCTACATTCCGGCCGATATCGCCGATCTGTCGCAATTTTTGCAGGGGCTGGCGGCTGACGAGCCGGTGCACTTCATCGGCCTGGGCAGCAATTTGCTGGTGCGCGACGGCGGGGTGCGCGGCACGGTGGTGCTGCTGCACGGTGCGCTCAACCAGCTCACGCTGTGGCACGAAAAGGCGGGCGAAGCGACCGGTGTTTACGCCGAGGCGGGCGTGGCCAGTCCGAAGGTGGCGCGATTTGCCGCCCTGAACGGTTTCGAGGGCGCCGAGTTTCTCGCCGGCATTCCCGGCACGGTGGGCGGCGCGTTGGCGATGAACGCCGGCTGCTACGGCGCCGAAACCTGGCAAACCGTGACCGAAGTGCTGACCATCGACCGTTTCGGCGAGTTGCGCCGTCGCACGCCGCAGGATTTTGACATCGGCTACCGTCACGTTTGTTTGAAAGTGAGGGGTGAGGAGTTGGGAGTTGGGAGTAAAAACAAAGATGAATTTACTCCTCACCCCTCACCCCTCACCCGCAAGAGTGGTTCGTCGCCGCCTGGTTCGCCTTCAAGCCCGGCAACGCTGAGGTTGCGCGGCAAAAGATCAAAGGCCTGCTGGAAAAGCGGGTGGCGAGCCAGCCGGTCGGCACGCCCAATGCCGGCTCGGTGTTCCGCAATCCGCCCGGCGACCATGCGGCGCGGCTGATCGAGGCCTGCGGCCTGAAGGGGACGGCAATCGGCGGGGCGATGGTGTCGCCCAAGCACGCCAATTTCATCGTCAACGCCGGCGGAGCCACGGCGGCGGACATCGAGGCGCTGATCGCCAGGGTGCGGCAAACGGTCAAGGAGCAGCATGGCGTGGAACTGGTCACGGAAGTGAGAGTAATCGGTGAGGCGTTAGGGGTGAGGGGTGAGGAGCAAAAGCATGCAAGTTGAAGCTGGCAAGGGTTTGACGGAGAAGGGTGGCCAAGGGGAAACAGGGGCTTTGTCTCCTCACCCCTCACCCCTCACCCCTCACCCTTTCGGCAAGGTCGCGGTGCTGCTGGGCGGGAAATCCGCCGAGCGCGAGGTGTCGCTGAAGAGCGGCAATGCGGTGCTGGCTGCGCTCAAGCGCAGCGGCGTCGATGCGCATGCGTTCGACCCGGCCGAGCGGGAGTTGGGCGAGCTGAAGCGGGATGGCTACCAGCGTGTGTTTATCGCCCTGCACGGCGGCCAGGGCGAGGACGGCACGGTGCAGGGCGCGCTGGCCCTGCTGGGCATTCCCTATACCGGCAGCGGTGTGCTGGCGTCTGCCCTGGCGATGGACAAATGGCGCAGCAAGCTGGCGTGGCAGGCGGCGGGATTGCCGGTTCCCGCCTACGAGCTGCTCGATGCCGGCAGCGATTTCACGGCGGTCGCCGCCCGCCTCGGCTTGCCGCTGTTCGTCAAGCCGGCCAACGAAGGCTCCAGCGTCGGCATCAGCAAGGTGAAGACAGTCGCGGACCTGCGCGCCGCTTACGAACTGGCGTCGCGCTACGATGAACTGGTGATCGCCGAACAGTTCGTCGGCGGCGGCGAATACACCGTCGCGATCCTCGGCAATGATGCGCTGCCGGTGATCAAGATCGAGCCGGCCAATGAGTTCTACGATTACGAGGCGAAATACCTGCGCGACGACACCCGCTACCTTTGCCCGTGCGGGCTGACGGCGGAACAGGAGGGCGAAATCCAGCGCCTGGCAAAGCGGGGCTATGCGGTGATCGGCGGCACCGGCTGGGGGCGGGTGGATTTCCTGCTCGACGCGGCGGGCAAGCCGTACCTGCTCGAAGCCAACACCTCGCCCGGAATGACCGACCATAGCCTGGTGCCGATGGCGGCGCGGGCGGCGGGCCTGAGCTTTGAAGATCTGGTGATCAAGGTTCTTGAGCTGGCGCGAGCGGAGTAGCGTATTCCCTCCCCCTTTTAGGGGGAGGGCTAGGGTGGGGGTGGGAAGTTTCGTGTGGAGCGCCGGCGTCTTAACCCCCA
>CAMTYG010000040.1:0-12977 GCA_947085875.1 uncultured Sulfuricella sp. | reverse complement strand
GCCGTGAATGAAGTCAGCGCGAATTCTGGCGCCGAAGGAAGGCGCCGGCTCGATCTCCGCACGCGGAATTTCCAGCACCTCGTTGACGGTATCCACCACCACGCCGACATCCAGCTTTTCATCTTCCGACTCGGTTTCGATGATCACGATGCAGGTGCGCCGGGTGACGTCGCCGGATTTGCGGCCGAAGCGCACCGCCAGATCCACCACCGGCACCACGCTGCCGCGCAGGTTGATCACACCACGGATGAATGCAGGCATCATCGGCACCGTGGTGAGATGGCCATATTCGATGATTTCCTTGATGTTGAGAATGGGAATGGCGAACATTTCCCCGCCCAGCAGGAAAGTCAGGTACTGGTTCTGCCCTTCCTCGCTGCCGGCGACTTCAGTATGCTGCTCCGCCCGTACAATTGCGCCCATGGCCGCCTCCTAGAATCGAACGAATTCGTGCTCGCTCGGCGCCCCTTCAGGGGCTTTCCTCCCCACCTTGGCGGGCGCATTGTCTGCCGCCAGGTGTCTTGTGGAAGCAGGATGTCCACTCTGCCGCGCCGTAGCCGTGGCGCCGCCATCGAGCCTGAAGAACGCCATCAGTTGCTGCAACTTCTCGGCCTGGCTGCTCATCTCCTCCGAGGTGGCCGCCAGTTCTTCCGAGGCGGAAGCATTCTGCTGCGTGGTCTGGCTGAGCTGGGTCATGGCGGTGTTGATCTGGCCGATGCCCGAGGACTGCTCATCCGAGGCGGCAGTGATTTCCTGCACCAGGTCCGAGGTCTTGTTGATCGAGGGCACCATCTCTCCCAGCAGTTTTCCGGCACGTTCAGCCAGTTCCACACTCGAACCAGCCACCTCGGAAATTTCCTGCGCCGCTACCTGGCTGCGCTCCGCCAGCTTGCGCACTTCCGCCGCCACCACCGCGAAGCCCTTGCCGTGCTCGCCGGCGCGAGCCGCCTCGATCGCGGCGTTGAGCGCGAGCAGATTGGTCTGATAGGCGATGTCGTCGATGATGCCGATCTTGGCGGCGATCTGCTTCATCGCCGTGACCGTGGATTTCACCGCCTCGCCGCCTTCGCTGGCTTCCTTGGCGGCCTTGGACGCCATGCCATCGGTCACCTTGGCGTTTTCCGCATTCTGACTGACCGAGGCCGACATCTGCTCGATCGAAGCGCTGGTCTCTTCCACGCTGGCCGCCTGCTCGCTCGCGCCCTGGCTCAGGCTTTGCGCCGTTGCGCTGATTTCCTCGGCGGCGCCGGAGAGCGAATCCGCAGCCACGCGAACATCGGAGATGGTTTCGGACAACTTCTGTACCGTGCCGTTGGTCGCCTCTTTGAGCCGCTTGAACATGCCCTGGTACTCGCGCTCCATGGTATGCGTCAGGTCGCCCTGGGAAACGCTTTCGATCACCTTCACCGCTTCGGTTATCACTTCCTCGGCAACCCCGGTGAGGCCGTTGATCCCCTCTCCCAGCACCTTCATGAACCCTTCCTTGCCTTCCATCCCGATGCGCTGCGACAGATCGCCTGCCACCGCGGCCTGCACGATGCCTTTCACCTCCTCCTCGATCTTCACTTCCTCGGTGGCATCGATCCACTCCACCGATGCGCCCAGGCGCTGCCCCGCCGCATTGAAAACCGGGTTGGCGGCAAGCCGGAAAGTACGTCCGCCGATCTTGACGGTCGCCCTGTAAGTGGCGGTAAAGGACTTCAGCAACTGCCGCTGGTGTGCCGGGTTTTTGTGGAAGCCGTCGATATTGGCGCCCAGCAGATTGTCGGCGCTGAAATTCGGCAAGTCCTTTTTGATGTCGGCCTCGGCGTTCTTCAGCATGTCCCGCACCGACTTGTTGAGGTAAATGATGTTGAGATCGTTGTCGGCGATCATCACGCCGGTGGAAGCGTTGTTGAGCGCGTTGGTGATGCGCAACGATTCATCGGCACGGCGCCTGGCGTCGTTGACCTCGAACCCCATCCTGGTCTGCATGGCCGTCAGCGCTTCCAGCACCTTGCCGATTTCATCCTCGTTGTATACTTCAATGCGGTTGTTGTAATTGCCTTGGGATATCTGGTCGAAATAACCGATCGTCGCCGCCAGCGGCCGGGTAATGGCGCGGATCACCAGGAACGCGATGAAAGCGGCCAGTAACGTGGCAATGGTGATGGCCGCGATGACCTGGTCGCGCAGGGTGGTGTAGTTGCTTAACGACTGCTCGTAGTCCTGCTTGCCGGAATCGAGATACAGCTTCTTCAAGGCCTCGATGCCTTCACCGACCGGCTGATAAAGCGGGCGGATGTTTTCCACCACCAGTTTGTTGGCCTCCTTGATATTGTTGGCGCGCAGGGCGGCAACAGCGGGTTTCAGTCCTTCCCTGACGAATTTTGCCCGGTCTTCGGCAAATTTGTCGGCCAGTTTTTTTTCTTCCGGTGCCAGCCGGGTATCGGTGTAGGCTTTCCATATCCTGCTGATTTCCTCGATATTCTTTTCGATTACCTCGGTATTGTTTTTGATCTCTTCCGGAGTGGGCGTGACCAGGGAAACAGCAATACGGAGGCGGTTTTGCAGCAGCATTTTCTGGATTTCGGTTATGTGGCCCAGGGGAACGGTGCGGCTTTGATAGAGGCTTAATACGCCATCGTTGGCCCGGCTGATGCCAAACATGCCGTAGGCGCCGATCGCAATCATGCCCAGGCAGAGGAAAGCGGACAGGAATATCAGCCGCGCCCTGACGGAGATGTTTTTGAAGATGTTGATTTTTTCGAAGAAGCCGGAACGCACCGCTTTTCCCCCCTGGATACGCAGGTTGCCGGCCCGGCCTTCGCGGAACAGTCGATAGGCCGCATCCGCCGCTTCGACCTGGGTGCGGGCAGGTTTGCTGCGCACCGACAGGTAGCCCGTGGTCTGCCCACCCTCGCGGATGGGGGCGACACTGGCCTCCACCCAGTAATAGTCGCCGTTCTTGCAGCGGTTTTTAACCAGTCCGGTCCAGGGTTTGCCTTTCTTGAGCGTGTCCCACAGGTCGGCAAACGCCTCCGGCGGCATGTCGGGATGGCGGATATAGTTGTGCGGCTGACCGACCGATTCCCGCTCGGAGTAGCCGCTCATTTCGCAGAAATAGGGGTTGACGTAGGTAATCACCCCCTTGAGGTCGGTTTTGGAAACGATGGTTTCCCCGTCCCGGAATTCCCGCTCTACATTCGTTACCGGCATGTTGGTTCTCATTTTTTTCCTCCTCCAGGTATCCTGCAAAACCGCAATTCATAATGGTAAAAAATCGTTGTGTCTCCGCCATTCACCCCGTCAACTGGGTAATGGCGCGCGACTCCAGATTCACCGCGCGCTGGATCAGTGCCGGAACGTCCAGGATCAGGGCCACTTCGCCGCTGCCGAGGATGGTCGAGCCGCTGACCCCCTTGAGGTTGCCGAACAATTTGCCCAGCGGCTTGATCACGGTCTGGAATTCGCCCATCAGTTCGTCCACCACCAGCCCGGCCTTCTGCCCGGCGTATTGCACCACCACGATGTTCTCGCGCCGCCCGGACTTGCCCTGCTCGCGGAAATGCTCGCGCAGACGGATAAACGGCAGCACCGTGCCGCGCAGGTTGATGTAGTTGCGCGCGCGGGTTTCCTGGCGCTCCGCTGCGCTGAGTTGGATGCATTCCATCACCATGTCGAGCGGCACCACGTAGGAAGCGCTGCCCACCCCCAGAAGGAAGCCGTCGATGATCGCCAGGGTCAGCGGCAAGCGAATACGGATGGTGGTGCCGATACCCTGTTCGCTGTCGATCTCGATCATGCCGCGCAGCGCTTCGATGTTGCGCCGCACCACGTCCATGCCGACGCCGCGCCCGGAAATATTGGTGACGGCCTCGGCGGTGGAAAAGCCGGCCTCGAAAATCAGCGCATACACTTCCTGATCGGTGAGATTCTGGTTGGGGCCAACCAGGCCGCGCTCGATTGCCTTGGCGAGGAGCTTGTCGCGGTTCAATCCGCCGCCATCATCAGCCACTTCGATCACGATGCTGCCCGACTCGTGGCAGGCGTTAAGCCGGACGGTTCCCTTTGCCGGTTTGCCTCGCCGCTGGCGCAATTCCGCGGATTCGATGCCATGGTCCATGGAGTTGCGCACCAGGTGCATCAGCGGGTCGCCGATTTTTTCCACCACCGACTTGTCCAGCTCGGTTTCAGCGCCGCCGATCTCCAGCCCGATTTCCTTGCCCAGATCCTTGCTGACATCGCGCACCACGCGATGGAAGCGGTTGAAGGTCTCACCGATCTGCACCATCCGCAGCTGCAATGCGCCATCGCGGATTTCCTCCACCAGCCGCGACATGGTCGAGGTCGCCTCGTGCAGCATCATGTCGCGCGAACGCTGTGACAGCAGAGAAGCCGAAGCGCTGGCGATGACCAACTCCCCGACCAGGTTGATGAGGTCGTCGAGCTTGTCGGCGTGGACACGGATGTAGCGGCTTTCCTGCGCCTTGCTTTCCCGCGCCTGCTTCTGTTTCCCCAGCGCCGCATCCACCAGCTCTTTCTGCACCACCCCTTCCCGCACCAGGATTTCGCCGAGTGGCTGCACCGGAGGAGACCCCTCGCCAGCCGGCGCGCTTTCCCCCGCTGACTCACGCAGTGCCTGGCACATCACCATCTCGTCCAGTTCCTTCTGAGTTACCACTCCACTGTTGACCAGGATGTCGCCCAGACGCACCTTGTCCTCGGGCAGATCGTTGATGAGCTGGATATACGCCTCGATGCGGCTGTGCGGCGGCAGGATGCGCAGGCTGCAGTCGTCGCGCACGAATTCGAACACGCCCTCGATGGTGGCCTTGTCCGCCGTGCTCCTGAAATCCAGCTCGAAGCCGAGGTAGCAGCATTCCGGGTCCATCTGTTCGGCCGGCGGCATGGCGTCCACCAGCGTGACGACACTGGCGATCTCGCCCAGGGTGGCCAGATAGCGGATGAAAGACAGGGGGTCCATGCCGTTTTTCAGCACGTTGTGGCCGAAGCGCAGCGAAATGTGCCAGGTATCGCTCTCCACCACGCCGCCGCCGGAGGATTGCAGCGGCGCCTCGCGCGCCACCGGCATCGCAGCCGGCGCGACCGGATCAATTTCGGGTCGGGCGCCAAGGAAGGCGCGTAGTTTTTGCAGCAGCGCCTCACCGTTGGCCAGTGTTGCCGCATCAGGCTCGCCCCCCTGCGCCGCCACCTGTTCCACCAGGTCGCGGATGTGATCGCCGGCGGACAGCAACAACGCGATCAGATCGCCATCGACTGCTACCGCACCGTTGCGCACCTTGTCGAGCACGTTCTCGGCAACATGAGTGAAGGCGACGATCGGCTCCAGCCCGAACAATCCTGCCGAGCCCTTGATGGTGTGCGCGGCGCGGAACACTGCACCGATCGCTTCCTTGTCGTCAGGCTCGGACTCCAGGTTGAGCAGCGCCTCTTCCATCGCCTGCAACAGTTCGCGGCTTTCGATGAGGAAGGTTTGCAGGGCTTGGTCCAGGTTCATGCCATTCTCCTTTTCAGCCCGGCATCACGACCGGGTCGCCGAAGTAGGCCGCCATGTGGAATAAATCCATCACTTCCAGCGTCGCCGGGCTGTGCTTGACCAGGCGCAGAGGCCTGCCGGAGCGAGCCGCTTCGCGCTTGGCCAGTACCAGCAACTGGAAACCGGTGGTATCCATCTCACTCACCCCGGACAGGTCGATTTCCATCTCGGTGCAGTGGCCCAGGCATTCCAGCAGTGCCTGTTTATATTCGAGCGCCTGGTAAATGGTCATTTCGCCGTCCACCTTGACCCGGTAGATGCCGTTATCCACTTCGTGCGAAATCATCTTGCCCCCTTTCGCTTCATGGCAAAATCAGCTTGGATGCGGCCGCCAGCAGTTGCGCCGGCTGGAAGGGCTTGACCACCCAGGCCTTGGCGCCTGCCGCCTGGCCTTCCTGCTTCTTGCCATCCTGCGATTCGGTGGTGAGCATGATCACCGGCGTGAACTTGTAGTTCGGCATCTGCTTGACGTTCTTGACGAAGGTGATGCCATCCATGTTGGGCATGTTGACGTCGCTGATGATCAGGTGCACCTTCTGCCCGGTCAGCTTGGAGATGGCGTCCTTGCCGTCGGAAGCCTCGATCACTTCGTAGCCCGCGCCGCGCAGCGCTATGCCCACCACCTGCCGCAGTGAAGCGGAATCGTCCACGATCATGACGGTTTTAGACATGCTTGCCTCCTAGAAAAAAGTGATTTCTGCATCAGCCGCAGCGCTGCTGACTGCCGCACCGTGATGGTTGCGGCGCTGCTCCTGGGTGGTGTAACTCCGTTCCATCGCGCCCAGCAATCTCGCGACATCGAGTGGGGCCGGCTGGCCGTTCTGGCGCTGGGCCTGATGGGTTTTGAGGTTCTGGTGCAGGCCATCCAGGTTGCTGCATACGTGAGCCAGAATCTGGCTCATCCGGTCCTGGAACTGCATGTGCACCAGTGCGTCGGAAATTTCCTCGCGGATGCCATCGCTCTCGCGCTGCAACAGGGCGGCTGAATCGGACAGGCGCCCGGTCACATCCTGGAACCGTGACAGCACGTCGCGGATCGCGGCGTCGGAATCGGCCACCGAGTGGACGTCCTCATCGGCGGATTTTTCCGCGGCCTCGAATACGGAAGTGATCGCGGAATTGATGACCCCGACCTTGTCCGCCATTTTCTTGCCGGTATCGCTGGATAGATTGGATAGCTTGCGCACCTCGTCCGCCACCACGGCGAAACCCCGTCCGGCTTCACCGGCCCGCGCCGCTTCGATGGCGGCATTGAGCGCCAGCAGATTGGTCTGGGCAGCGATTGCCGCCACGTCCGCCGCCATTTTCTTCAACTCGGCGGTATAGCCGGTCAGTTCTCGCACCTCCTGCACCATGGCGCGACGGCTTTCCAGCGCCTCTGCCAGCGAATGGATCACGGTCTTGAGTTCAGCCTCGCTGCGGGCCAGCGCCGCGACGATGCCACCCTCGCCGCCGCTCACCCCGCCCGCCGTTTTCTGGGAAGCGACAACGGAAGCTTCCAGCTTGCCGACAATGCCGGAAAACTTCTCGGACAGCGCCATGATGGCCTCTTCGGTCTGGCTGCGCGCGGTTTCGATCTGCTTCGCCCAGATGGGCAAAGCCTGGTCGCAAACCTGCTCCAGGCCTTCAACATGGCTTTTTGTCGCCGCCTCCCGGCATTCCTGCTGAGCCTGCGCCCTGGTGTCCTCGGTAACGCGGTTCAGGGCGGCGCGCTGCTGCCCGGCGCCCCACCGGCTGCACGCGGCCGCCACGGCCATCACCCCCGCCGCCAGGAAGGCGCCTTGACCGCCTGTTCCGGCCGTAAACTGCAGCGCCACGGCGCCGGCAGCGCCGGCAACCAGCGGCCATGCCCATGCGTTATTGCTTGTCGTCGGCACGATTCCATTCCTCCTCTTTAAATGTGAATGTCGCGAAGCGGCCCTGCCATGCAACACTTCTCACAACTTCATGGTGCGCGGAAATGCGCTAGAACAAAATCGGGGAAAGGATGATTACGGGGTAGGCGATGGAAGAGCCGGCTTGTCGGTGTTTGTCCTACAAGCCGTAGGACATCGGCCTGGCGCCTAATACTAAAGCTGCCGGGCGGCAGCGACGGCACTAACTCCAATACTGTTTACTTAAGCGAAATATCAACATGTAGGTTGGGTTGGCGGTCTTATCGCCTAACCCAACAGACCCATCCAAACCTGGACGGGAGGTTGTCAATTAAAGCGGTAGTCGTCCGCCGCATACAGCCGCCATCCGCCATTCCCGTCAAGCTCCAGCACCTGCGGGTGATATTTCAGGATGGAAGGGCGCTGGCCGACGCTGATCAGCGTCGTGGCGCTGGCCGCCAACTGCCGATACAGACTCTCCTCGTTGGCAATATCCAGGGCGCTGGTCGCTTCGTCAAGCATGGCATACCGGGGGGCGGTGAGCAGCACGCGGGCAAAAGCCACGCGCTGCTGTTCGCCCACCGACAGTACCTTTGCCCAGTCCAGCTCGGCATCCAGGCCACCAAGCCGGGCGGCGATATCAGGAAGGTTGACTCGCTCCAGCAACTGAAGGAGCTCCTCATCGGTTATCTTCCGGTCCTGCTGCGGATACAGCAGCTGGCTGCGCAGACTGCCCAGCAGCATGTAGGGCCGCTGTGGCAGAAACAACATTTCCCTGGTGTCCGGCCGGATGATGCTGCCGCTTCCGGATCGCCACAGACCGGCAATGGCGCGCAACAACGAGCTTTTCCCGCATCCGCTGGCGCCCACGATCAATAGCCCATCGCCCGGATTGACCGTCAGGGAGAGGTTTCTGATCAGGGTTCTCTCATGGTTCGGCGTCTGCAGGGTGAGGTTTTCGATGGCCAGTCGGGAATCCTGCACCAAAGCGATGCGATCCCCGGTATTTTTCGGCTGGTCGGCATTCTTCTCGGCGAGAAATATGGCGAAGCTATCGAGGCGATTAATCCCTGCGGCAAATCTGCTAAAACTTTCGAAATTATCCACAAGCACCGTCAGCGCGCGCAATATCGCCGCAAAAGCGCCAGCCGCCTGGATCGCCCGCCCGACTTCCAGTTCCCCCGAAAGCACCCGTTCGGCAATGATCACGCTGGGTAAAATGATGGTCATGAAACTGTAGCCATACTGGAACAGGTTCAGATTCAGTTGAGCCCTGATGAGTTTGTTGTAATTGTTGAAGGCTCTATTGAAATACTGGCCGACCTGCCGTGACTCCTGTGCCTCGCCGCGATAGAAGGCAATGGCTTCGGCGTTCTCGCGAATGCGTACCAGGCTGAAGCGGAAATTGGCTTCGCGTTTGAGTTGGTAGAAGTTGAGCCCGATCAGTACCTTGCCGAACACCAGCAGCGTGACCGCCGTGCCGGCAATCGCATAAATGATTAGAAAAAAGACCAGTTCCGTGGAAATCGACCAGAGAACGCCGCTGAAAGCGATGAGATCCAGCAGTGCGCCGACCAGTACCAGCAGAAAGTAGAGGGATCTCTGGGTAAAGGTATTGATGTCTTCGGCAACGCGCTGGTCCGGGTTGTCGATCTCGGTGCTGGCATTCAGTTCGTAATAAGCCCGATTGCTGAAATAGCTGCCCAGAAAATGCCGGGTCAGCCAGCGCCGCCAGTAAATGCCGAGCTTGTCCCGCACATAGTAGTAAAACGCATAAATCGGTACGGCAGCGATCAGGATGGCCAGGCATTGCAAGATGGAAGTCCAGAATCGGTCCGCGTCCTTGGCCGCCAGCGCCGAGGTAAATTCCCCGGTCAGCTGGTTGAACAGCACGGCGAATCCCGTCTGCCCCAGCAGCAACAGTACCAGCAGGACAAGCAGCCCCCTGGCTAGCCATTTCTCATCCCCGAACCAGTAAGGTGCGGCTATTGCCTTGAAGCGCTGCCACAGGTGTCGATTAAAGCGGATCATGCGTTCGCCTAATCAGCAATGGGAATTCATTTCATTTTTGAGGGTAGCCGGATCGTCTCGCCGGCAACCATGAACGCGCCTTTTCCAAGATGATGTATCGTCCGCGGATGTTTCATCGATGGGTCTATCCATGCCTTGAGCACCTCAAGGATAAAGAAGTTGTATTGGGCCACCATCTTACCATCGACGACCCTGCATTCAAGGCTGGCATAGCATTCTTCGATGAGGGGCGCCTTGACGCACGACGCGGCCACCGGCGTGAGGCCAAAGTCCTTGAACTTGTCGATGTCTCGCCCGGAAGTGTTCCCGCAGCCTGCCACCTTTTCCGCCAGTTCCACCGTGGGGATGTTGATCACGCATTCCCCGGTGGCATTCAGGATGTCGAACGTGTAGTTCCGGTTGCTGATCACGCAGCCCACGAGCGGCGGCTCGAATTCCATCATGGTATGCCACGACTGGGCCATGATGTTCGCCCGCTCCTTGCCGGCGGTCGTGACCAGCACGACCGGCCCCGGCTCGAGCAGGCCATAGACCTTGGACAAGGGAAAGGATTTCTTCGCCATCTCGGCACCTCCGTTTCGTGAATTCGAATTACACCCCATTCTTCTTCAGCCATGCCTGCAGGCGCTTCCATCCGTCTTCGGCGGCATCCTTGCGATAGCTGGGCCGGTAATCGGCGTGGAAGGCATGGGGCGCGTCGGGATAGACGTGAATCTCGGACTTGCCGCCGGCCTTCCTGATGGCGGCACGCATGGCCTCCACATCGTCCAGCGGGATACCCTGATCCTGGCCGCCATAAAGCCCCAGCACCGGCGCCTTCAGTTGCGCCGCCAGGTCGAGCGGCTGTTGCGGCGTCAGCGCGCTGTCCACCCCGTCAATCCGGCCGTACCAGGCCACGGCAGCCTTGAGGCGGGGGTTGTGGGCAGCGTACAGCCAGGTGATACGCCCACCCCAGCAGAAGCCCGTAATGGCCAGGCGTGAAGTATCGCCACCATGGGCCCTGGCCCATGCTACGCAGGCATCGAGGTCGCTCATGACCTGAGCGTCCGGCACTTTGGAAACGATGTTGTCGAGGATGGCCTGGATGCTGCTGATCTTGCGCGGATCGCCATGGCGCGCAAACAGTTCCGGAGCGATGGCCAGGTAGCCGAGTTTGGCCAGCCGCCGGCAGATATCGGCGATATGTTCGTGGACGCCGAAGATCTCTGAAACCACCAGGATCACAGGAAAATTGGCGCCCTGGTCAGGTTGTGCACGATAAGTGACCATTTCACCATCGCTGACGGGAACCTTGATTTCTCCCGCAATCAGGCCATCGGCGCCGGTTTTGATCACGGTCTGGGCCATGACCGGCTGGGTGGCGAGGGCGAAACCCACGCCCAGCATGGTAATGACGAAAGCACGGCGGGTGTAGGGGATGTTGGGAACCAGGCTGTCGAATTCGGGGTTGCTGGATCGGGGTGTCGTCTTGTTCATTTCGGGGCTCCAGAGTAGAACAGAATGGGGAAGCAAGTCGGCTTCGCTTGCTCTTTGCCGACGCCTGCATCTTGAGGTTTGATTGAATAAATATAGTCGGTCAGCGGGATTGTGGCGGATATCGGCCAGGAGCTACTATTCACCGGATGCGATTCAAACTGATGTGGCGCAGAACAAACATGTAGGTTGGGTTGAGCGGCCTTATTGCGAAACCCACCAGAAGTAGGCGCCTCTAGGCGACAAACCTGAACAACAAAACCTGTTCTTGAAGTTTGGGTTTGTTGGGTTTCGCAAAAAACCGCTCAACCCAACCTACATGGCTGGAATCCGGTAAAACACGGATGGGCGCGCCGTGTCGCGGATTGGCCCCATTCCAGCTTTCACGAATACGTGCGGCGCGGAATCTACCCGGTGGACTGGGGCGGCGGCATAGCCGACCTCGTGGTCGGGGAATAACGCGAACGATGCGGTTCGTTCCTCACCGCATCCTACTTGCTACGGGCGCCAGAAATGAAAAGGGCCTGCATTGCTGCAAGCCCTTTGAATTTTTTGGTAGGCCGTGCCAGATTCGAACTGGCGACCAACGGATTAAAAGTTCTATTCTTCGTTCGCCTTTATACGTCTTTATACACCAATACAAGCAATTACAACGCTTCAATCATCTTTATTGCGCTTCATACGCCTATAGCGTTGACAATTCGTTGACGTCATTTCAAAAACAAAAACACATCCAAAATCCAGTTTAATTATTCGCTGGTTTCTTTATAGACAATCCGCCCTTTAAACCCGTTACGGCACGGTCTCAAACAAAATTACAACACCACTGCACTAACAACATGAGCGATGCAAAAAACCGCAACGCACACAACGTCAATCCCTTGTCTCACCGGACTGCCGGAAAAGACGCCCGACAGACCGGCCAGCCACCAATAAGACGCTACGCGAACCCCTAACCCGTCTTTAATCCGGCTGAGCCGGGCAGCACACAAAGGAAGCGCCAGATAAAGCCCTGGCACGTCCTTTGTGACCGTGCTGTTGGTCGCCTGCTGCGCAGTCGGTTGATTTTTTCCGTTTTATCGCTCCCCTTTTTGTTTAAGTCCCTTCCGTCCGGTTAATTCGACGCTCCCGAAAATCTCTGCGAGGGAGCGACGAATTAACCGGACGGAAGGGAAAACCCTTAATTGTGAAAAAGGAGAGCGAAATGCAAAAACGAAAAAAATCAACCCCAAAAGCCCAGGTGAGGAAGCTCTAAATTTCCGTCCAGATGGGTTTAAAAACAACAACTTATGTTCCACGTGAAACACTTAACCGCTTGATAAACTAAAGGAAAATCCCATGAAATACGCAATCAGCAAAATCGCAAACACCAGCTCATCGAGAAGTTGCCCATGTAGCCGTTATTGGTTGACCGAACAACACACCATATGGTCAGCAGACCCAGCCGATGCCAAAAAATTTAACACTACAGAAGAAGCAAGGAATTTCAAAAAAGCGCACAGAACAAGAGGAAGTGTTCTTCAACTGAAATAGCGTTACACCCAACGAATTGAATAAGAAGCCTGTTATGGGACGACCAAGAGTGTACGAAAACGCAACAGCCAGAATAAAGGCACACCGCGAAAGGAACAACCTGAAATCATTCACCGTGGAACTGCCGGCAGAGCTTTACGAAGGATTGGAACACTACCTGGAGCATCGAGGCGAGGCAAAAAGTACAGTAATCGCCCGGCTAATCAAAAACCAATTGTTGCGGAAAAGATAAGGAGCGAACCATGAAACAAGCCGAGGACACCAAAACCATAGACGTTTTTGATTTGCCAATCATTGTCACATTACGCCAGATCGAGCAGCAGATCAGGGAGAAGGCGGAAAAAATTGCGGAGCTGGAAGGAAAAATTCGTGCGCTGGAATCACTAATTCAATTTCGCCATCATAATGAGATTAACAGTGCTATCATCCACGATAGGATTCCACACAGGAGACTATCATGGCTCGACCGCGCCGCATCGACTCAGATTTGGTTGGCAAAGCACAAGAGATTGCAGCCGTAGCAAAGG
>CAMTYG010000039.1:0-7769 GCA_947085875.1 uncultured Sulfuricella sp. | reverse complement strand
TTTGAAGCAGTCCACCAAGCAGCGTTTTGGCGGCCTCGACTTCAACTACCCCGACCACGCCATCGAAACCGAGATCGTCGCCCATGAAACCGGCGTCAATGCGGAAGTGGCCGGCAAGCTGGTTTCCATCGCCGAACGCGCGCGCAACCTCAAGGGCCACGGACTGGACGAGGGCATCTCGACGCGCATGCTGATTTACGCCGGCAGCCTCATCGCCAAGGGCGTCGATCCGGTCAAGGCCTGTCGTGTCGCCCTGGTGCGCCCGATCACCGACGACCCCGACATGCGCGATGCGCTGGATGCGGCGGTGACCACCTTCTTTTGATTCTGCAGGGCGGATTGGCGTAGCGTAATCCGCAGAATGAATGGGAGATTATGCCGCTGGGCGGCTAAAACTTTATGCGGGACTTACACGATGACACAACAGCTATATGTCGGTATCGACAAGGATGAAAAGGGTGGCTTGACCCATCTGGGGCGCATCGTCATGGATGGCTGGGTGTTCGGCATCCTGCCTGAATCGGAAACCTGCGCGGGCTGGGGTTTTGCACGGATGCAGAACCTGTATGGGCAGGTTTTTGCCGCCTGGGAGCCCTATGCACATCTGCCCAGCCGGCTGCCGGATGACTTGCGCGAGCGGCACGCCAAGCTGTATGCGCAAGCCATCAAGGCCGCCCGTGACAGTGGATGGGATGCGGAACTGGGCGAGGACGAATAAGGGAACGGCAGGCTGCCGCCGGGAAATATCGTGAGGCGCTGACGCTCCTGGCGAGCCCCGCGGACGCCGAGGAGAAACCGGAATCATGTTGAGCCAGGAACTGCGCAACCAGACCCAGACCGCCGCGGCCATACTGCGCCAGGGCGGCTTGGTGGCCTTCCCCACCGAGACGGTCTATGGCTTGGGGGCGGACGCTGAAAATCCTCAAGCCGTGGCCCGCATTTTCGCCGCCAAGGGGCGCCCGGCGGATCATCCGCTGATCGTGCACCTTGCCAGTGTTGCGCAGATCGCTCACTGGGCTGAAGACATCCCGCCGGCGGCCTGGACGCTGTCCAGACACTTCTGGCCGGGGCCGCTCACCCTGATTCTGCGCCGCTCCCCCCGTGTGCCGGATATCGTCACCGGCGGCCAGGATACGGTGGGGCTGCGGGTGCCCGGCCATCCCCTGGCCTTGGCGCTGCTCGAAGCCTTCGGCGGCGGCATCGCCGCCCCCTCGGCCAACCGCTTCGGCCGGGTTTCCCCCACCACTGCGGCGCATGTGCGTGAGGAGTTGGGCGAGAACGTGGATTTCATCCTGGATGGCGGGCCGTGCCGGGTGGGAATCGAATCCACCATCCTTGACTTGAGCACCGGGCGTCCGCGCCTGCTGCGCCCCGGTGCGATCAGTGTCGCCGAAATCGAAGCCATTCTGGATGAGCCGGTAACAGGCGCGGGGCAGGGCGCACCGCGGGCGCCGGGCATGCTGCGTGCCCATTACGCCCCGCGCACCCCGGTTTGGCTGCTATCGGCTGACGTCCTGGAAATTGAAGCTCGGCGCCGCCTCGCTCAGGGGCGGCGCATCGCCGCGTTGACCCTGTCCGTGACTGCCCTGCCGGAGGGCTGCGACCGGCAGGCCATGTCGCCCGATCCAACGGATTACGCGCGCGAGCTATACGCCCGCTTGCGCGCCCTGGATGCCACGGGCTGCGACGCCATACTGGTCGAAGCGCCGCCACAGGAGGCTGCGTGGCAGGCGGTGCGGGACCGGCTGGAGCGCGCCGCGCGGGCCGGACTGGAACAGGGGGATGGCGCCGATGCATGACACCGGGCGGGAAACCTTGTGTCCAAACGACGCGCCGGCGAGCGAAGGGCTTTATTCCGGTCGCGGCGCAGCGCTGCTCACCCGGCATGGCAAGGAGCGCATCCTCGCGCCGGTGCTGGAGGCGGCCATGGGCTGCAGGATACAACATGTCACCGGCTTCGACACCGACCGGCTGGGTACCTTTACCCGCGACATTCCGCGCGCCGGCACCCAGCTTGAGGCGGCTCGCCGGAAAGCGCGCCTCGGCATGGAACTGGCGGGCTTGCCCCTGGGCCTCGCCAGCGAGGGCAGTTTCGGGCCGGATCCGTTCACCGGGATGTTTTCCTGGAGCGTGGAGATGATCGTCTGGATCGACGATCTGCTCGGCATCGAGGTGGTGGGGGTGGCTTCGGGGCAGACCAACTTCGCCCACCGGGTCACGGCGGACTGGATGGATGCCGAGGCCTTCGCCCGCAGCGCGGGCTTTCCCGGACACGGCCTGGTGGTGCGGCCGCGGCACGAGGGCGACCCCCGCCTCCGCAAGGGAATCACCGACTGGCAGGCGCTGCGCGAAGCTTTCCGCTGGGCCTGCGGCGAGGCGGACAACGGCTGCGCCTTCATGGAAACCGACGTGCGCGCCCATCTGAATCCCACGCGCATGGAGGTGATCGGACTAGCCGCTCAGGATCTTGCGCGCAAGCTTTGCACCCACTGCCCGGCCTGTGCGGCGCCTGGCTTCCAACTGGCCGAGGGCGTTCCCGGACTGCCCTGCGAAGAATGCGGCGCCCCGACCCGGGAAGCCAAGGCGGAAATCCATCTTTGCGTCAAATGCGGCCACCGGGTAACCGTGCAACGACCTTCGATGTCAGCGCCGGCGGGCCGCTGCGACTGGTGCAACCCGTGATAAATTAGCCGACCTGGAGCGCAGCGCCCGCGGCATGCTGCGGTGAATTCGCCGCCCGCAAGGAATGGGTCTGAAGACAACAATTTGGAGTGCCAGGAAGAACCTGAAAACATGGCCAGACTACCCCGCGATACCCACTTGCGCGCCCGCGTAAAACTGTTCGGCAACCTGCTCGGCAACGTGCTGCGCGCCCAGGAAGGCGGCCGCGTGCTGGAGGCGGTGGAAGCCCTGCGCAAGGGCTACATCCGCCTGCACAGGAAAAATTCTTCCGCCGGCCGGCGCCGCCTGGAAAAGATCATCGAATCCCTGGATGCGGAGACGCTCACCCATGTGGTGCGCGCGTTCGGCATTTACTTCAGCCTGGTCAACCTGGCCGAGGAATCCTTCCAGCACCAGACCCGCCGCGCCCAAGTGCATCGTGGCGGCCCCTTGTGGGAAGGCTCTTTCGACGCCACCCTCAGGGAGTTTCACGAACAGGGCATCAGCGCTGCAGAACTCCAGATACTGCTCGACAAGGCTGCCTACATCCCGGTGTTCACTGCCCACCCCACGGAATCCAAGCGCCGCACCATCAAGGAACTCCTGCGCCGCATCTTTCTCACCGCCGAGCAGCTGGACGACCCGCGCACCGGCAAGGAACGGCGCCTCGAACTGGTCGGCCAGCTCGAAGGGCAGATACAGACCTTGTGGAAAACCGACGAAGTGCGCTCCAACAAGCCGCAGGTCCGCGACGAGATCAAGAACGGGCTGTTCTACTTTCGCGAAAGCCTGTTCAAGGCCGTGCCCGAAACCTACCGCTACCTGGAAAAAGCCATAGCACGCACCTACGGGCCGGAACTGGCGCAAGGCCAGTCCATCCGGGTGCCGAATATTTTGCGTTTCGGTTCCTGGATCGGCGGCGACCGCGACGGCAATCCCTTCGTCACCGCCGGGACCACCGCCCTCGCCCTGCGCATGCAGAAGCGGGAGGTGTTGTGCCATTACCTGCGCGAAGTCGTCAATCTCAGCCACGTGCTGACCCATTCGAAACGCCTGTGCACGATCAGCGCCCCGATGGCCGCCAGCCTGGCGCAGGACGAACAGCGCTTTGCTGCGGTGTTCGGTGATCACCCCCAGCATTTCGGCCAGGAACCCTACCGGCGCAAGCTGTATTTTATGCGGCACCGGCTGCAACACAACCTGGATACCGTGGATGCGCTGATCGAGGGCCGCAGCGGGAAGCCCTTTGCCGAAAGCGCCGACAGCTACCCGTCGGAACAGGAGTTCCTGGCGGACCTCACCCTGATACGCGATTCGCTCGCCAGCCATGGCGACCACGCGGCCGCCTGCGGCGAGTTGCAGGATCTGATCCGCAACACGGAAACCTTCGGCTTTTACCTGGTTCACCTCGATATCCGCCAGGAATCGACCCGCCACACCGAAGCCGTTGCCGAACTGCTCGCCCAGCAGCCTGGCCTGCCGGATTACCGTACCCTCAGCGAAGCCCGGCGGCTCGAACTGCTGGGCGAGCTGATCGCCCGTGCCCAAGGTTTTGAAACCAACCGGGAAGCGCTCGGCGACGCCAGCCGCGAAACCCTGGCGGTCTTCGAGGTGATGGCGAACATGCGCCATGAAATCAGCCCGCAGGCATTTGGCTCCTATGTCATCTCGATGACCCATGCCGCCAGCCACGTCATGGAAGTCATGTTCCTGGCCAGCCTGGCGGGGCTGGCCGGCCGCAATGACCAGGGCTGGTTCTGCCATGTCGGCATCTCGCCCCTGTTCGAAACCATCGTCGACCTGGAACACATTCAGCCGGTGATGACGGCGTTGCTCGACAACCCGGTTTATGCGGCGCTGCTCAGGTGTTCCGGCAACCTGCAGGAAGTCATGATCGGTTATTCCGACTCCGCCAAGGACGGCGGCATCCTCGCCTCGGTCTGGTCGCTCTACGAGGCGCAGACCCAGATCACCGCGCTGGCCCAGTCGCGCGGCATCGAATGCCGCCTGTTCCACGGGCGCGGCGGCACGGTCGGGCGCGGCGGCGGCCCCACCCACGAGGCCATCCTGTCGCAGCCGGAAGGCACCGTGCGCGGCCAGATCAAGCTCACCGAGCAGGGCGAGGTGCTGTCGTTCAAATACAGCAATGCCGAAACCGCCTCCTACGAGCTGTCGATGGGCATGACCGGCCTGCTCAAGGCCAGTACCAGCCTGATCCGAGAGCAAAAGCAGGATTGCAGCGACTTCCTCGGCGTCATGGGCCAGCTGGCCCATGACGGCGAGGCCGCCTTCCGCGGCCTGACCGACCGCACCCCGGGCTTCATCGACTATTTCTACGAAGCCACGCCGGTCACCGAAATCGGCCTGCTCAACATCGGCTCGCGCCCCTCCCACCGCAACAAGGGCGACCGCTCCAAGGCCTCGGTGCGGGCCATCGCCTGGGTGTTCGGCTGGGCCCAGTCACGCCACACCCTGCCCGCCTGGTTCGGCATCGGCGCCGCGCTGCACCACTGGCGCAGCAACGATCCGCAGCGTCTGGCCAGATTGCAGCGCATGCACCGGGAATGGCCGTTTTTCCGGGCGTTGCTCAGCAACACCCAGATGGCCCTGTTCAAGGCCGACATGGGCATCGCCGCCCGCTATGCCGAACTGGCGGAAAACCAGGAAACCGCAGGCGCAATCTACCGCACCATCCGTGACGAGTATGAACGCACCGTCGCCGAGGTGCTGGAGATCGCCGGCGCCACCGGCCTGATGCAGGAAACACCGCAGCTGGCGTTGTCGCTGGCGCGCCGCAATCCTTACCTGGACCCGCTGAACCACATCCAGGTGCTGCTGCTGCAACGCTGCCGCGACGAAAGCCTGCCGCAGGCCGAGCGCGACGCCTGGCTCAGCCCGCTGCTGCGCTCGATCAACGCCATCGCAGCCGGATTGCGCAACACCGGCTGAGGGTTGCCGGACGCAGCCGCCAACGGCGCGCCATTTGGAAAAATACACAAGCGAACAAGGAACATAGCATGAGCGAACAAGTGAAAGTCGGCATCGTCATGGGCAGCACCAGCGACTGGGAGGTGATGCGCCACGCCAGCGACATGCTGCGCGATCTCGCCGTGCCCTTCGAAGCACGGGTGGTTTCGGCCCACCGCACCCCCGACCTGCTGTTCCGCTATGCCGAGGAAGCGGAAGCGCGCGGGCTGGCCTGCATCATCGCCGGCGCGGGCGGCGCGGCGCACCTGCCGGGCATGCTGGCGGCCAAGACCCGCGTGCCGGTGCTGGGAGTGCCGGTGCCGTCGCGCTACCTGAAGGGCATCGATTCGCTGCTGTCCATCGTGCAGATGCCGAAAGGCATCCCGGTCGCCACCTTCGCCGTGGGCGAGGCCGGCGCGGCCAATGCCGCCCTGTTCGCCGCCGCCCTGCTGGCGCGCACCGACCCGGAAACCGCGCGCCGCCTGGACGCTTTCCGCGCCGCCCAGACCGAGGCCGCGCTGGCCTCGACCCTGCCGGAGCAGCCATGATGCTGGAACAGGTTTCCAGGATGATCCTGCCGCCATCCACCCTCGGCATCCTCGGCGGCGGCCAGCTCGGCCGCATGTTCGCGATGGCCGCGCGCACCATGGGCTACCGCGTGATGGTGCTGGATCCCGACCCGGACAGCCCGGCCGGCGCCCTGGCCGACACCCACCTGTGCGCCGCCTACCGCGACCGCTCCGCGCTGGAGCGCATGGGCCGCGCCTGCGCGGCGGTCACCACCGAATTCGAGAACGTGCCGGCCGACAGCCTTGAATTCCTGGCGCAGTTCTGCCCGGTGCGCCCCGGCGCGGCTGCCGTCGCGATCGCCCAGGACAGGCGCCGCGAAAAAACCTTCCTGCAGTTGCATGGCTTCGCCACGGCGCCGTTTGCAAGCGTGGAAAAACACGCCGACCTGGCTGCGGCATTCCAGCGCATCGGCCCGCCCGCCCTGCTCAAGACCGCCCGCATGGGCTACGACGGCAAGGGCCAGGCGAGGGTAAACAGCTACGCCGAACTGGCGGTCGCGTTCGAACAGTTGGGCGCGGTGCCCTGCGTGCTGGAAGCCTGGCTGCCGCTGCAAACGGAAATCTCGGTGGTGGTGGCGCGCGGCGCGGACGGGCAGACCGCAGCCTTCCCGGCGGCGGAGAACCGGCACGCCGACGGCATCCTCGACATCAGCATCGCGCCCGCGCCGGTCGCCGCAGAGCTGGCCGGGCAGGCGCTAGACACCGCCACGGCCATCGCCGCCGCGCTCGATTACTGCGGCGTGCTGGCGGTGGAGTTCTTCGTGCTCGGCGACGGCCGGCTGCTGGTCAACGAGATTGCCCCCCGCCCGCACAACAGCGGCCACTATACGCTGGATGCCTGCCTCACTTCACAGTTCGAGCAGCAGGTGCGGACACTGGCCGGCCTGCCGCTGGGCGCGCCCGACCTGCTGCGCCCGGCGGCGATGGTCAACCTGCTCGGCGACCTGTGGCGGGACGGGCGGGAGCCGCCCTGGGACATCGTGCTGAGCCAGCCGCGCGCCAAGCTGCACCTGTACGGCAAGGAGGGAGCCCGCCCCGGCCGCAAGATGGGCCATTTCAACGTGCTGGCGGAAAGCGCCGATGCCGCGCTCAAGATGGCGCTCGACCTGCGTGCCGCGCTGGCAGCGGAAGAATCAACCGGATAACGACATAAAGAGGCCATCATGCCGCCGGTACACATGAACGGACGGCAATAGGTGGACTCGGTTTTGCCGGGGGATTTAGGGATCACGCAAAAACAACTTGGACAATTCATGTGGGTTGGGTTAGGCGCGATAAAGCTGCTCTCAAGAAACACCCCGCAACCCATTGATTCCGTAGGGTGGATAAGCGCAGCGCATCCACCTTTAGCGGCGGTGATGGTGGATGCGCTGCGCTTATCCACCCTACAAAGTTTCTTCGGCGCGATCTGCGGTAGCGGGCCGATTACTTCGCTAACCCAACCTTGTATGATCGAATTTAATGAAATGTTGTTAAGGAGGTTAAGTTAAGATTTCACGTTTCACCGGGGAGGCCGTCCCAACCTGAGGACTGGTTTTTAACCAGAGCCTGATTGTAGATTGGCCCCCCGCC
>CAMTYG010000038.1:0-5531 GCA_947085875.1 uncultured Sulfuricella sp. | reverse complement strand
GCGATGGTTTTGGTGCTCATGATTTTTCCTTGTGGGTTCGAGCGAAATTCCGGGGTCAGCCCTGCCGATGATTATCCGCCAGCCTGACATGGCGGGCGGTGGAACAGACTAAGGGAAAAATAACAGACTAAGGGAAAAATAACAGACTAAGGGAAAAATAGTAAGGGGGAAAACGGTCAGACTCGACTTAGTCCCGGGAAAAAGCGCCTCTCCGTACGCGCACCCCGTACGCGCTGTTGTTGAGATAACGCAGAACGATTAACATGCATGTGGGCTGGCTATTTGGTGGTTACGATGGTTTGGCGACTAAAATTTACCATTAGCCCAGCCTGTAACGAACCCTAAATTGCCGGATTACACAAAGAAGGTCAGCGCCCAACCATGATTCATTCCTCATCACCCATTCCCCATTCCCGCACCAAAGGCATCATCCTCGCCGGCGGCTCCGGCACGCGCCTGCATCCGGTGACCCTGGCGGTTTCCAAACAGTTGCTGCCGGTGTACGACAAACCGATGATTTATTACCCTCTATCCACGCTGATGCTGGCCGGGATACGCGACATCCTGATCATTTCCACGCCCCAGGATACGCCGCGCTTCGAGCAATTGCTGGGCGACGGCGCGCGCTGGGGCCTCAACATCTGCTATGCGGTGCAGCCCGAGCCGGAGGGCATTGCCCAGGCGTTCATCATCGGCGCGGATTTCATCGGCAATGATCCGTGTGCCCTGGTGCTGGGCGACAACATCTTTTACGGCCACGAATTGGCGGATGATTTGCGGGCCGCGGCGCAAAAGGACAGCGGGGCGACGGTATTCGCCTACCCGGTGCGCGACCCCGAGCGTTATGGCGTGGTGGAATTCGATCAAGCCGGCCAGGCGCTTTCCATCGAGGAAAAACCCCTCAAGCCGAAATCCCGCTATGCGGTGACCGGCCTGTATTTCTACGATAATCAGGTGGTCGAAATCGCTCGTGCGCTCAAGCCCTCTGCCCGAGGCGAGCTGGAGATTACCGACGTCAACAGGCTATACCTGAGCCAGGGGCGGCTGGAAGTGGCGGTCATGGGCCGCGGCATGGCCTGGCTCGATACCGGTACGCACGAATCCCTTCTGGAGGCCTCCCAGTTCATCGAGACGATTGAAAAGCGCCAAGGTCTCAAGATCGCCTGCCCGGAAGAGATCGCTTACCGCATGGGCTATATTTCATCAGAACAACTGGAGGCACTGGCTGTGCCATTGAGCAAGAATGGCTATGGGCGGTATTTGCAGGAGTTGCTGCGGGAAAGGCTATTCTGATGAAGGTTATCCGGAGCGCCATTCCTGACGTATTGATCCTCGAACCCAAAGTGTACGGCGACGAGCGCGGTTTTTTTTTCGAGAGCTACAATGAGAAAATCCTGGCGGAGGTGGCGGGAATTACCGCGCATTTCGTCCAGGACAACCATTCCCGCTCGGCAAAAAATGTGCTGCGCGGGCTGCATTACCAGATCAAACAACCGCAGGGCAAGCTGGTGCGCGTGATTGCGGGTGAGGTGTTCGATGTCGCGGTGGATATTCGCAAGATTTCGCCCACCTTCGGGAAATGGTCGGGGTTCAATCTGTCGGCGGAAAACAAGCGTATGGCCTGGATCCCGCCGGGATTCGCGCACGGCTTTCTGGTGCTCTCCGACTACGCTGAGTTTTTGTATAAAACCACTGATTACTGGGCGCCCGAGCATGAGCGCTGCATCCGCTGGGATGATCCTGATTTGGGAATTCCATGGCCGCTTTCAAACGAGCCCGTGCTTTCCGCAAAGGATTCGCTGGGTGCCAGTTTGCCAGATGCTGAAGTGTTTGCCAGGGAACTCGTAACCGATGAATAAATTGCAGTCCCAAATTGTCGAGATGCTGCTCCACAGCCTGCCCGGCGTGTTGGCAGTTTATCGCTTTGGCAGTTGGGGAACTCCGCAGGAGCGAAGGGAGAGCGATATCGACTTGGCAGTTTTGCCATTACAGCCATTATCCTCCCTGGCCCGCTGGGAAGCAGCCCAAAAATTGGCGCAAATACTTTCACGCGATGTGGATTTAGTGGATTTGCGCGCCGCTTCAACAGTGATGAGGTTGCAGGTTGTTGCACAGGGAGAGCGGCTCTATTGCCGCGATGAGGCTGCGGTTGGGCTGTTCGAGACCACTGTTTTTTCGGAATATGCCAGATTGAATGAAGAGAGGCGCGAAATACTGGCAGATATCCGGGCAAGGGGAAGCGTATATGCCGGATGATGTTTTGCTTAACAAGGCTGGAATTATTGAGCGGTGCCTGGCACGAATTGACGAAGAATATCGAGATCATGAAAATGAACTCGATACGGACTTCACGCGGCAGGACTCGATCATCCTCAATTTGCAGCGCGCCTGCGAGGCGGCTATCGATGCAGCGATGCATATTGTGCGCCTGAAGCGCCTCGGGGTTCCTCAGGAAAGCCGGGATGCCTTTGCCATGCTGCATCAGGCGGGAGTGCTGCCTGGATATCTGTCTGAACATCTCCAGGCGATGGTGGGATTTCGTAATATCGCAGTGCACGATTACCGAAAGCTTAACCTCGATATTGTACGGAGCATCCTGCAGCACCGCGTTTCCGACTTCCTGGAATTTTCGAAGATCATCCTGAAAATTGCTTTATAGGCTGCACTGTTATTAACCCGGAGGCTTGAATATGAAAGCAAAGGTATGAGATTGCAGCCAAAAGAAGTGGATGCCATCGCGCAAGCCGCCCGTGAGGCTTTCGCCCCCGGAACGGTGGTGTTTCTCTTCGGCTCGCGGTTGCAGGACGCGGCGCGCGGCGGTGATATCGATCTCCTGGTTGAAACGCCGGAGGCCATGTCGCCAGCGGAGCTGGTGCAGCGCCGCACCCGTTTCGTATCCCGTATTTATCGAGCGCTCGATGAGCAGCGCATCGATGTCGTGATTGCCACACAGGGCCAGCAAGACTCGCGGCCGGTGGTGGTTATGGCGAAACGTGATGGCCTGAAGGTGGCGCAGGTATGAGTGCAATTGACGCAGCCCGTTCCCTGGCCGAGCTGTACCAGGATTGGCGAGGCCGTCTGGGCGCCGCTGGATTGACATGAAAATCCTTCTAACTGGCAAGAATGGCCAGGTCGGGTGGGAACTGCAGCGCACCCTGGCTACTTTGGGCGACGTGGTCGCCGTCGACCGGCAGGGCATGGATCTGGCCAATCCCGATTCGATCCGCGGCGTCATCAGGGCGGTTCGGCCGGATTTGATCGTCAACGCCGCCGCCTATACCGCCGTGGACAAGGCGGAGAGCGAGCCCGAGCTGGCCATGGCGATCAACGGCATTGCGCCCGGCATCATGGCGGAAGAGGCCAAGCGGCTTGGCGCCGCCATGGTTCACTATTCCACCGATTATGTGTTCGATGGCGCCAAAACTTCGCCCTACACCGAAGAGGACGCGCCCAACCCGCTCAGTGTTTATGGCAAAACCAAGCTCGCCGGCGAGCAGGCGATACAGGCGGCAGGCATTCCCCATCTGATTTTTCGCACCAGTTGGGTATATGGCCTGCGCGGCAGGAACTTCCTGCTGACTATCTTGCGCCTGGCAAAGGAACGGGGCGAACTGAAGATCGTGGACGATCAGGTCGGCGCGCCTACCTGGAGCCGCATGATTGCGGAAGCTACAGCGCAAATTCTTGCGCAAAGTTTTTTACCCCTCACCCCTCACCCCTCACTCCTCACCCAATACGGCGGTATTTACAATCTGACGGCGTCCGGCCGGACTTCCTGGCACGGCTTCGCCAAAGCCATTCTTGATTCCATGACAACCCAAGGCCCGAACCCCTCGCCCCTCACTCCTCACCCCTCACCGAATTTGATCCCCATTGCCACACCCGAATATCCTTTGCCTGCCCCCAGGCCCCTGTATTCCATGCTGTCTTCCGCCAAGCTCAACCGGACCTTTGGCGTGGCATTGCCAGCCTGGGATGATTCTTTAATGCTTTGCATGGAAGAAGACAGCTTAAGATATTGATTTTGGATTGAAGCTCTCTCCAAGTTACAATGGCGCACTATGCTGATACCGATAATTCTTTCCGGTGGAGTTGGCGCCCGTTTGTGGCCGGTTTCCCGCGAATCCCACCCCAAGCCTTTCATGAAACTTCCCGACGGGCAAAGCCTGTTGCAGAAGACCTTTGCGCGCGCCGCCGCGCTCGATGACGTCGGTGAAGTGCTGACTATCACCAATCGCGAGCACTACTTTAAAAGCCGGGACGAATATCAACCCGTCAAAAAGAACTTTCCGGGGGTGACGGACACTTTCCTGCTCGAACCTTTCGGGCGCAACACTGCCGCGGCGATTGTCCTGGGCGCGATGAGCGTCGCCGAGGCGCATGGCGGCGATACGTTGATGCTGGTATTGCCGGCGGACCATCTGATCGACGATCAGGCGGCTTTTGCCGCTGCCGTGAAACAGGCCGCCGGCCTGGCGGAGCAGGGTAATCTGGTGACCTTCGGCATCATCCCCGACGCACCGGAAACCGGATTTGGCTACATCGAGGCGGACGGCCACGTCGTCAAGCGCTTTGTGGAAAAACCCTCCTACGAAGCCGCCCAGGAATACCTCGACTCCGGCCGCTATCTGTGGAATTCCGGCATGTTCTGCTTCAAGGCCGGAACCGTGCTGGAGCAGTTCAAAATTCATGCCCCCGCTATCTACGAACACGCCTTGCCTTGCTGGGAGGCGACCCGCAACAAAACGCAGAGCGGATCGCCGATGATGGAAATCGATCCGGACACTTTCGCGGCCATCCCGGAAAATTCCATCGACTATGCCGTGATGGAGCCTGCATCTCTCCCCTCTCCCCTTGTGGGAGAGGGGCGGGGGGAGAGGGGGTGCGTCGCAGTTGTGCCCGGCCGCTTCGGCTGGAGCGATATCGGCTCGTGGAACGCCATCAGCGACCTCGCCCTGCCGGACGAAGCGGGCAACCGGGTCATCGGCGAGGCGGTGCTGGTGGATGTGGGCAACAGCTTCATCCAGAGCGAAGGGCGCATGGTCGCCGCAATCGGCCTCGATAACCTGCTGATTATCGACACCCCGGATGCCCTGCTCGTGGCCGACCGGGCGCGCGCCCAGGACGTGAAAAAAGTGGTGCAGCAACTCAAGCTGATGAACCACCACAGCCACAAGCTGCACCGCACGGTGGCCCGGCCCTGGGGAACTTACACCGTGCTGGAAGAAGGCAAGAACTTCAAGATCAAGCGCCTCGTCGTCAAGCCCGGCGCGGCCCTTTCGCTGCAAATGCATTACCACAGAAGCGAACACTGGGTGGTGGTCAGCGGCACCGCAAGCATCGTCAACGATGGCAAGGAATTGCTGGTCAGAACAAATGAATCCACCTATATCCCCGCCGGCCACAAACACCGCCTGGAAAATCCGGGGCTGACGGATCTCATCATGATCGAAGTGCAAAGCGGCGAATATCTGGGTGAAGACGATATCGTGCGCTTTGACGATGTGTACGGCCGAACATAGCTCCATGAT
>CAMTYG010000037.1:0-2696 GCA_947085875.1 uncultured Sulfuricella sp. | reverse complement strand
GGGCGTTGCCCCACAAGGGGATTCCGACTTTCTATCCGCTAAAGCGGATGAAAGATCGTATACGGAACTCGCGCTGCGCGCTCAAACAGTCCTCGCCGAAATCCCCGGCCCGGCTGTGCTGCTCGGCGGTGGACCAAGGGGGATTCAAACCAAACCCCATCCCCACCCTGATCCTCCCCTTGAAGTGGAGGGAATCGACTCACTACGCACACCACCCGCTTCCCCCTCTGCACCGCCTCGGTTTTCCGGGTGAATCGGGGGCCGTCGGCTGCGTTTGTCTGAGGCCGAAGGCCGAGTTTAACGCGGCCGCCCGATTTGCCCGGAAAATCGAGGGTAGCCCGTAGGGCCGGTGCGGGTGGGTCGCCTTCTTTTGGTTAACTTTTCTTGGCGAAGCAAGAAAAGTAACCTGCCCGCCGGGCAGCCCCGGCACCTGAACATTTGCGCGCAGCGCGCAAATCATGCGGTGCAATACGCTTCGCTATTGCACCCTACTAAACCTAGGCCACTGGTTATAGCCAATGGAAGGATCATTTGACCTGAAGGAACGTATGTACTCGACCTCCTTCTGGTTCACCTCTCTATCGGAAGCAGTCTCGGACTCCCACAGTAACTCTTTTCTAATTGTGAAGTCTCGCCGTTGCTCTCGCGAAAAGCCTTTTTCTATGAGCTTGTCGACCGCACTGCCAAAATAGTTAATGCTGTCTGTGAGATCCTTACCGATGTAGATCTTGCCGTTCGGGTAGGTGATTTTATAGATTACTTTCATCGTTCACGCCGTCGAATACACGCAGCGATATGCTAGCAGCCTGTCGGACTTAAAAGGAAATCGGCTGCAAATCCGCCTGGCCGGTCCATATTTCGCCGCTTTTTTGGTCAATAGAACGACTATTGACCTGCAAAACCAGCAAAATCTGTCCTCGCCCAGCCGAATTTTCGCTACGATTCTTCAAGTCCGACAGGCTGCTAGGGGAATATGACGTTACTGGCTCGCCAGTTCGGGCAAATCTGGCACTGGCAAGCAGTCATTTTTTGCCTATCTTCCGCTATTGGCACCTATCTGCCTATGCCTATGCTGCTGCTATCTCTCTTGCCTCCTGTTTTAATCGGGTGCGATTCATGTTCCCCACGCCCGTGGGGATGAACCGGATTTCCACATCGCCACCCCGTTGCGCGGCCACATGTTCCCCACGCCCGTGGGGATAATCCACGTCGGGAATCGAACTGGTCATGAAAATCCCCAATATTGCATCCTGGTGGCGTTTGTATTATGCTTTGTATTACATGACTTTATGCGAGGGAAGCCATTATGAGAATGCTTTCGGTAAGGCTGGATGATGAGGAAAGCGCTGCGTTGCAGGCCGTCTGTGCGCAAACCGGAATGACCAAGACTGAAGTGGTCAAGGCGGGGATCATGACTATGGCCAAGCAGCAGGTTAAACGGAAATCCGCTTATGAACTGGCGGAACAAATGGGGCTTGTCGGGTGCTTTGAAGGGCCTGCTGATCTGGCAGAGAAAGCCGGGGAATACGCCAAGGAACGCATCCGTGAAAAACACCATCCTCATTGACACCGGCCCCATTGCCGCGCTGATGAACAGGCGCGACAGGCACCACCAGCGCGCAACAGAGTTATTCAGGGATTTTTCGGGAACAATGATGACCACTTGGCCGGTGTTGACCGAGGCTTCTCATCTGCTGCCTGAGCATCTGCGCGTTGGCTTCATGCGCTGGGTAGCGGCGGGTGCGCTGGCGATACATGAAATGCCGGCCGCGGCCGCTGAGGAAATCGCCGGCCTGATGGAAAAATACAATGATCGCCCGATGGATTTAACGGATGCATCTCTGGTCTGGCTGGGGTCGCATTGTGAGATAACCCAGATCGCCATGATTGACCTTGACGACTTTTCTGTTTACCGCACCCATAAAAATCAGCATTTTACCAATATCTTTTGATTCTGATCAAAAAAGTCCCAGTCATGCAATCTATGAAAATTCTCTCCCTCGACTCTTCTACCGAGCTTTGTTCCGTTGCCTTGTGGCTGGACGGTGAAATGCTCGTGCGCGAGGAACTTGCCGGACAGCGCCACTCCGAGCTGCTGCTGCCGATGGTGCAGGAATTGCTCGCTGAGGCGGGGCTGGATTTGAAGGCGCTGGATGGGATCGCTTTTGGCGAGGGGCCGGGGTCGTTTACCGGCCTGCGCATCGGTTGTGGTGTGGCGCAGGGTTTGGCATTTGGTGCGGATTTGCCGGTGGCGGGGGTGTGTACGCTGCTGGCGCTGGCCGAAGCTTCGGGTGCAGGCCGTGTGATCGCCTGCCTGGATGCGCGCATGGGCGAGGTTTACCATGGTGTGTACGAAAAAATCGAAGGTGAGTGGCAGACCTTGAGTGCGCCTGGATTGAGTTCGCCGCAGCAGACACCGGACGTTGCAGGTGAGCACTGGGTCGGCTGTGGCAATGGCTTTGCGGCTCATGGCGAAGTATTGCGCAGCCGTTATGCCGGGCAGCTTGTCGAGGTGATGCCCGATGTCTTGCCCCATGCGGCGGAGATCGCCGTGCTGGGTGCCGCGCAGTTCAGGCGCGGCCTCGGCATGGATGCGGCCGAAGCTGCGCCGCTATATATCCGTAATAAAGTTGCATTGAAAACGAGCGAACGATGAGCGCCCAGTTGCAGGAAATCGTCTCTATCCGCCCCATGTG
>CAMTYG010000036.1:0-1384 GCA_947085875.1 uncultured Sulfuricella sp. | reverse complement strand
TACTAATCACTCAGGACTGACTATTATGAAAGCCGTCTGGATTATCGACGATGACCACTCCATCCGCTGGGTGTTCGAAAAGGCGCTGGCGCGGGAACACATCGAGTTCCGCTCCTTCTCCACCGCCCAGGATGCCCTGTCTGAGCTGGAAACTGACACCCCGCAAGTGGTGGTGAGCGATATCCGCATGCCCGGCACATCCGGGCTGGATCTGCTGCAACAGATCAAGGAACGCCTGCCGGAGGTGCCGGTGATCATCATGACCGCCTATTCCGATCTGGACAGTGCCGTTTCAGCCTTCCAGGGCGGCGCCTTCGACTACCTACCCAAACCCTTCGATGTCGACCATGCCGTGACGCTGGTTCGTCGCGCTCTGGACGAGAGCGTTCGCCAGGCGGCCAAGCCGGAAACTGCGGAATCCGTCACCGAAATCCTTGGCCAGGCGCCGGCGATGCAGGAGATTTTCCGCGCCATCGGCCGCTTGTCCCAATCGCACGTCACCGTGCTGATCAACGGCGAATCGGGTACCGGCAAGGAGCTGGTGGCGCGCGCCCTGCACCGCCACAGCCCGCGTGCCGAGATGCCGTTCATCGCCCTCAACACCGCCGCCATTCCGAAGGATCTGCTCGAATCGGAACTGTTCGGCCATGAGCGCGGCGCCTTTACCGGTGCGCAGGCCCTGCGCCGCGGGCGCTTCGAACAGGCCGACGGCGGCACCTTGTTCCTCGACGAAATCGGCGACATGCCGCCCGATTTGCAGACCCGGCTGCTGCGCGTACTCTCCGACGGCCAGTTCTATCGCGTCGGCGGCCACCAGCCGGTCAAGGTCAACGTGCGCGTCATCGCCGCCACCCACCAGAACCTGGATCAGTACGTCAGGCAGGGACTATTCCGAGAGGATCTGTTCCACCGCCTCAACGTTATCCGCCTGCGTCTGCCGCCCCTGCGTGAGCGTGGCGAGGATATTCCGCTCCTGGCCAAGTATTTTCTGCAGAAAAGCGCGCGCGAGCTGGGGGTGGAACCAAAAAAACTGTCGCCGGCCGCGATGCGCTATCTCAGCACGCTGAGCTGGAGCGGCAACGTGCGCCAGCTGGAGAACGTCTGCCACTGGCTGACGGTAATGGCGCCGGGGCAGAACATCGAAATCGCCGACCTGCCGCCGGATCTGCGTGAAGATCAGGCGACAAGCGCCGAGAGAAGCTGGCAGGAAGCATTGGGGCGGGAAGCGGACAGGGAGTTCAGCCGCGGCGAGCAGGGCGTGATGGACAGGCTCTTCCGCGACTTCGAGAAAACATTGATCGTCTGCGCGCTGAAGCACACCGCGGGCAGGCGCATCGAAGCCGCCGCTCTACTGGGTCTGGGACGCAACACGCTGACGCGCAAG
>CAMTYG010000035.1:0-6837 GCA_947085875.1 uncultured Sulfuricella sp. | reverse complement strand
TATGCCTCTGTACCATTCTCAGGCGATTATTGCGCAACTCCACTTCCCCCTTTGGAAAAGGGGGACTGAGGGGGATTTTCATATTCACGCAAACTACAAATCCCCCCTGCCCCCCTTTTTCAAAGGGGGGAATTCCCGCTACCTGAAAATTGTTCATAGGCATATAAACAAATGGCGCCGCTTGCGTCGGGCGCCATGCTCAAATCGCTCAGTGGCATAGGGCATGCATATCTGTTGAGGGCTCTTAAGGTTAGGGGTATCGCTGGCAATTTTAAAACAGCTTGAAATATCAACGCTACTCGCGGCAATCCGTTTACCGGTGAGGGAAGAAGATATATTGAAAATGGTCGTGGGGCAAAGCCGGGCAGGATGGCCTGCGAACGATCGCCATGGCTTGCTGCCGAGACCGCCCAATTCCCCCTAAACTCCTGGCAGCCTGTCGGACTTAAAGGAAATCGGCTGCAAATCCGTCTGAGCGGCCCATATTTCGCTACTTTTTTGGTCAATAGAACGACTATTGACCTGCAAAACCAGCAAAATCTGTCCTCGCCCAGCCGAATTTTCGCTTAGATTCTTCAAGCCCGACAGGCTGCTAGTGTTTAATTGCATTAATAAATATGCCTCTAAACAATTTTCAGGTAGCGGGATTTCCCCCCCTTTGAAAAAGGGGGGCAGGGGGGATTTGTAGTTTGCGTGAATATGAAAATCCCCCTCAGTCCCCCTTTTCCAAAGGGGGAAGTGGAGTTGCGCAATAATCGCCTGAGAATGGTTCAGAGGCATATTAATAAATGATATTAACTAAAAAACAACCAAAGGGGCGAGAGATTCACATTATTTTGGATAATCTATCAACCCATAAAGGAAACGCCGACTGGCTCGCCGCCAACCCCAACGTGACACTTCACTTTACGCCCACGTCAGCGAGCTGGCTCAATCAGATTGAAATATGGTTTGGAATTTTGCAGCGCAAAGCACTGCGTGGAGCAAGCTTCGAGAGTATCGACAAGCTTACGCAAGCCATTAAAGATTTCACGGCCGCATACAATAAAAATGCATCGCCGTTCGTTTGGCGTAAGCGTGAAGTCAAAGGGGCCCAGCTCCGCAATACTATCATTAACTTATGCAATTAAACGCTAGCCGGAAAGCGGCGCTATTTGTTGTGCCCATGCGTTGGAAAACTGCCTCCTGCCGTGCCCGCAGTAGTTCTGCAAGGGCAGCGTATTCACCATCCAGCGCATCGTATGCAGCCTTGAATTCATGGTCTTTGCGTCATGTGGCACGGGTTTGAATTTATCGTAACTACTCAGGTAGTCTGTTTTTAATAAAAACAACAGGCTAAACGTATCGCATGGCGACGAACAACAATGGCATTGTTTGTAACTGGATGGTTATTAGTGGACATATTTTTCATCCTGCTTTTTTGCGGAGTCAAACGATTTTGTTATTTTGATTACAAATCAATCGGCTGCGAATGCCTGGGTAGTTGCAAAACAACAAGGTTGACGAGTATCAGGGTTTTATTCTTCAAACACACATATTATTTGTGGGTATTAACCCATCGTTTACATCCATGTTTCCAAGTTCAAGATCATATCGGGGCGACAACTATTCTGACGCGGGGGGGGGTAAGGTGAGCCATATTTATCGGCTCACCTTGAATCAAATTCACAACAATGGGGTTGCCGCAAACGCCAATGGCTGCACCGTGCCCATTGCGAGCCGCACGCGGAACCGGATCAACAAAAACCAGTTGGAGCCGACATGAAAAGACACATTACCCCCACAGCGGCGGAACGAGTGATGCGCGAGGACGCTTTCATCGTTTCCATGACCGATCTGAAAGGCCGTATCACCTATGGCAACCGGATCTTCATTGAGTATTCGGGCTACAGCGAGGCCGAGCTGATTGGTACGCAGCACAACATCATTCGCCATCCTGATATGCCGCGCGCGGTGTTCCAGCTACTGTGGGACAAAATTCAGAAGGGCGAGGAATGTTTCGCCTATGTAAAAAATTTGTCCAAGGATGGAGGATTCTATTGGGTGTTCGCCAATGTCACGCCGGTGCTGGATGAAAAGGGCAACTTAACGGGCTATCTGTCGGTGCGGCGCAAGCCCAGAACCAGCGGCGTGCAAACCGCAAGCGCAGTGTATGCCTCAATGTTGGCAGAAGAAAAAAAAGCGGGGCCGGCCAATGCGATTGCCGCTGGCACTAAACTATTAGTTGATGTATTGACCGAGAAGGGGCTCAGCTATGACGAACTCGTCCTTGCAATTTAAGCTGATTGCGCTGTTCTGGGCGTTTTTTGCATTGCTGATAGTTTCAATAGTGACCAGCTTTGCGTTGCACGGATTCGATCCTTTCATGCTGGCCTTCATGGTATTGAGTCTTGCACTTGTCGCGTTGGGACAAGTGCTGGCACGCCGCTGGCTGGCGCCGCTGGCCAAGCTGAATTCTGTGATCGTCGATGTCGCGCATGGCCGCTTCAATAGCCGCATCCTCGGCATCGGCGATCAAAAGGATGAGATTAGCTCATTGTGTTGGAACGTGAACGACATGCTCGATCAGTTGAACACATTTTTCCGCGAACAGGAGACAAGTTTTCGCGCTAATCTGGAAGCACATTTTTATCGCAGGGCAATAGGTGTCGGCATGCATGGAGGATTCAAAGCTGGATTGGAAACGCAGAATAATTTGCTCGACTCCATGGCATCGCAAAAAATCGGGGCGATGCGCACGCGAATGCTGACGCGCATACATACGCTCAATAGCGGTAATTTGCTGAACAATCTAACATCGAGTCAGCAGGATCTGACGGCGATTGCCGATAATATGGGGCAGTTGGCTGCATTGGCCAGGCGCACGCGAGAAGATGCGGGTGAGAGCAGGGAGTCAGTCAAGGAGGTGGTGGAGCGGCTTTCCGAACTTGTCGCACGAGTAAATATTGCCAATGTTGCGATCACGCAATTGAATGCGCGCAGTTCGGAAATCAGCAGCGCGGTGGAATTGATTACTTCAATTGCGAATCAGACCAACCTGCTGGCGCTGAATGCAGCCATCGAGGCGGCGCGTGCAGGTGAGTCCGGGCGAGGGTTCGCGGTGGTGGCCGACGAGGTACGCAAACTGGCTGAGAACACCAAGAACGCTTCGACGTCCATCGGCAAGACGATGGGACTGCTGCGGGGCGAATCGGCCAAGATGCTGGAGGACTCGAAAGAAATGCATGATATCGCCAACTCGTCGCAGGGTGTGATAAAGCAACTCGAACAAAAATTCGGGCAGTTCTACGAATCTGCCGTCACCACATTGTCCGGTGCATGTTATGCGCAGGACATTGGTTTTTCTTCGCTGGTAAAAATGGATCACGTGATTTACAAGCAGCAGGCTTATGCGCTGATCGATGATAGCGGCAACGAAGGGTGCAAGAATGCAGTGGCTGAGGATCATCACAATTGCCGACTCGGCAAATGGTATGTCGGAGCCGGTAAAGATGAATTTGGAGGGGCGGATGCGTTCAAGGATCTGCTCGAGCCGCACAGAAAAATACATGAGTCTGTGCATCTGATGACCGATCATCTGGATCGGGACTGGGAACGCAATCCTGCGGTGCAGAATGATATTTACGACGCGCTCGAGAGAGCCGAGAAAGCCAGCGTGAAAGTGATGCAGGTGCTAGATCGGGTGCTTGCCGACAAGCACCCGAACATCAATCTGCTTTATCTGAAGTAGCTTGTCATGGCACTCAAGTGCGTCCATCGCAGGGTCTACATCCATTTCGGGGTCTAGATTCGCAGCATCAAAAAAAGCGAAAAACGGGACGAAAACGAGGGCGGAGCCCGATGGCACAGTCCCTCCATGAACTTGCCCCAAGGTGGTCGCAGGGAAAAGATACCCTGCATTCGTGGATAAGCCTGGGTTGTTTCTGATCTCAATTCAGCCTCGCAACGTCGCCTGAAAACAGTCGCTTGCCTGATGCTGTACTCTTGCTTTCAAGGCAAGTAAACTTCGTTCCAGCATGGCCCGGTTGAGGTCATGATCCTCCAGACAAATATCCAAGGTAGATTTGTGAAAACCATCCCCTCTCTTTCCGTGCCAACCGGCAAGTCTTTGCCCGATGCCTGGCGCGCCGAGGTGGAATCCCGGCTGGCCAGCAATGAGGAAATCCTGGCGTGGCTGGAGATTGATCTCGATGCGCGCCTGCACTTTACCCAGGGCCTGGTCGTCGTGACCGACCGTCGGTTGCTTGCCAGGGGGTTCGAAGAGGCGGCATGGCGCGATTGGGCTTACCGGAAAGGGCTTGCCCTCCAGCGCCACGATCATGCCGGGGTGGGCAGTCTGGAGCTGCACGACAATGAGGCGCGCCTTGCCGGCTGGCGTTACACCCTGGGACATAATGCCGCGGCAATGCGGCTGGTTGAGCACTTCGAGCAGCAGCTTGCCGGCTGGATCAAAGGGTCTCCCGTCAGCCGCCAGGCAGAAACGGTCTGCCCCAACTGCAAGGCGCCGCTCTTGCCGGACCAGGAAGAGTGCCCGATCTGCACCCGGGAAATCCATGTCCCGCCCTCGACCTGGACACTGTTCCGGCTGTGGCGTTTCGCCAAGCCTTATAACGGGCAGTTGCTCGCCGGCTTTCTGCTGACGCTGGCGTCCACTGCGGCCACCCTGGTGCCGCCTTATCTGACCATGCCGCTGATGGACAAGGTGCTGATTCCCTACCAGAACGGCGCCCCCATCGATTACGGCATGGTGGCGCTCCTGCTCGCGGGGTTGCTGGGCTCCGCGCTGGTGGCGTGGAGCCTGGGCTGGGCGCGCACCTATATCCTCGCCCTGGTGAGCGAGCGCATCGGAGCCGACCTGCGCACGACCACCTATGAGCATTTGCTGCGGCTCTCCCTGGAGTATTTCGGCGGCAAGCGCACCGGCGACCTGATGACCCGCGTCGGCAGCGAAACCGACCGCATCTGCGTGTTTCTTTCCCTGCACTTGCTGGACTTCGCCACGGACGTGCTGATGATCCTCATGACCGCGGCGATCCTGTTCTCGATCAACCCCTGGCTGGCGCTGGTGACATTGGTCCCGTTGCCCTTCATTGCCTGGATGATCCACGTGGTGCGCGACAAGCTGCGCACCGGTTTCGAGAAGATCGACCGGGTCTGGTCGCAAGTGACCAACGTGCTGGCCGATACCATTCCCGGCATCCGCGTGGTCAAGGCTTTTGCCCAGGAAAAGCGTGAAGCGGCGCGCTTCCGCGAGGCCAATCAGCACAACCTTGCCGTCAATGACCGGCTGAACAAAATCTGGTCCCTGTTCACGCCTACCGTCACCCTGCTGACCGAGATCGGGCTGCTGGTGGTATGGGCCTTCGGCATCTGGCTGGTTTCGCGCAATGAAATCACGGTGGGCGTGCTGGTCGCCTTCCTGGCCTATATCAGCCGTTTCTATACCCGGCTCGACTCGATGAGCCGCATTGTTTCGGTGACGCAGAAGGCCGCCGCCGGCGCAAAGCGGATTTTCGACATTCTCGATCATGTCTCCAGCGTTCCAGAGTCGACCAACCCGGTTCATCTGGATCAGGTGCGGGGAGGGATCGAGATTCGCAGCGCGGGTTTTCGCTACGGCAACCGTACGATTATCCGGGGCGTTGACCTGACCATCGCTCCCGGCGAGATGATCGGCCTGGTGGGGCACAGCGGGTCGGGCAAGAGCACATTGGCCAACCTGATTTGCCGTTTTTACGACGTGTCCGAGGGTTCGATCCGCGTCGACGGGGTGGATATCCGCTCCCTGCCGGTATCCGAATATCGGCGCAACATCGGCCTGGTGCTGCAGGAGCCGTTCCTGTTCTTCGGCACCATCGCCGAGAATATCGCCTATGGCAAACCGGACGCTACCCGGGCGGAGATCGTTGCCGCCGCCCGCGCCGCCCACGCCCACGAGTTCATCCTGCGCCTGCCGCAGGGGTACGATTCTCTGGCCGGCGAGCGCGGCCAGGCCCTGTCGGGCGGCGAGCGTCAGCGCATCTCGATCGCTCGCGCGCTGCTCATCGACCCGCGCATTCTGATTCTCGACGAAGCCACTTCGTCGGTCGATTCAACGACCGAGAAGGAAATCCAGAAAGCTCTGGATAACCTGGTTCAGGGACGAACCACCATCGCCATCGCGCATCGGCTTTCCACCCTGCGCCGCGCCGACCGGCTGGTGGTGCTCGATCGCGGGCAGATCGTCGAGGTGGGCAACCATGATGAGCTGATGGCCCGCGAGGGTGCCTATTTCCGCCTCTATCAGGCGCAGGCGCGCAACGTGGATACCGACATGGACGACAAGGTGTGGAATGTCGAGCCCGAAACCAAGGAGTCCGTTGCATGAGCAAAGCCAGTGATTTCAAACTCACCCGCAATGCCTTCGGCAGGCTGGTCTTTACCGGTGCGGATGGCGAAGTTCATGATGGCGTGGTGCCCGTGCACGCCTTTCCCATCGCTGCCCCCACAGAGGGGGTTTCACTGGTCACTGCCGACGGGCACGAACTGGCCTGGATCGATTGCCTGACGGATTTGCCGGACGAATCACGCATTCTTCTGGAAGAGGAGCTGGCGAGCCGGGAATTCATGCCGGAAATCCGCGCTATCTGCCATGTTTCCAGCTTTGCCACACCCAGCGCATGGCAGGTGGAAACCGATCGTGGTCCCACCACATTCATCCTCAAGGGGGAGGATGATATCCGTCGCCTTGCCGCGTCCACCCTGCTTGTCGCCGACAGCAACGGGATCCATTTCCTGATCCGGGATATCCAGACGCTGGACCAGGGCAGCCGCAAGCTGCTGGATCGATTCCTTTAG
>CAMTYG010000034.1:0-15979 GCA_947085875.1 uncultured Sulfuricella sp. | reverse complement strand
TGCGCGTGACCGGCCCCTTCACCGTTGAAGCGGTGCCGTTTCCCTCGGTGAAATCCCTGGATGAGACGGCGCCTCAGGAAGCCGACGCGAGCATTGCCCGTTCCGGCGAATCCGCCCGCCAGCACCAGTGGCGCGACGAGCTGCTGAAATCCGCATACGCGGCAAGGGCGGGCAGATGCTGAAATTCGCCGAGCTGGAAACCTTGCCCGGCACGCGCTATCTGCATGTCAGCGGCACGCTGGAAATGCCCTCTCCCGCCAGCGGGAGAGGGGAGTCAAGCCGGGTGGTGGTGAGCTTCGGCCCGGAACATGCTGCGCTGGAACAACGGCAGGTGGCGCTGGCGCTGAACGAGGCCGAAAAGCTGCGCCCTGCGCCCAAGTTCATCGTGTTCTGCGCCTTCACCTTCGACCCGGAGGCGGCCAAGGACATCGATGAAACTCTATGGCCGGGCGTGATGCTGCTCAAGGCGCAGATGAACACCGACCTGCTCACCGAAGACCTGAAAAAAGCGCGTGCTTCCAATCAGTCTTTCTGGCTGATGGGCCAGCCGGATGTGGAAGTGCGCAAGCGCAAGGACGGCCTGTTCGAGGTGGAAGTCCACGGCTTCGACTACTTCGATACCGCCAAAGGAGAGCTGGTCTCCGGCGGCAAAAGCAAGATCGCAGTGTGGCTGCTGGATACCGATTACGACGAACGCTCCCTGTTCCCGCGCCAGGTGTTCTTCCCCATGGCGGGCAAGGGTGAGGGCTGGGACAAGCTCAAGAAGGATATCCGCGCCGAGCTGGACGAGTCGCTGCTGCCGCATTTCCACGGCACGGTGTCGCTGCCTTTCGAAGCCGGGGATAATCGCAAGGTGGCGGTGAAGATCGTGGATGACCGTGGGATTGAGTCGTTGAAGATTATGGAGATCGAATAATGCTGATTACCAGGTTTAAACTGAAGAATTGGCGCAATTTCAGAAGTGTGGATATAAGTCTCCGCGAGCGGGTCTATGTCATTGGTCCCAATGCTTCTGGCAAGTCGAACCTGCTCGATGTGATGCGTTTTTTGCGTGATGTAGCGAAGCCGGAGGGAGGTGGCCTGCAAAAAGCGGTCAAGGATAGAGGCGGGATAAAGAAACTGCGTTGCCTGCTTGCACGTAAGGACCCGGAAGTTTCCATCGAGGTTGAACTTGCAGAGCGGATGGATACCGATGCTGTGTGGCGCTACACCCTGAGTTTTCGTAGTGAGGGCAAGGGGCAGCAACGGCTGGTAGTGAGCAAGGAACGTGTGGAAGATTTGAGTAATGGCAAAGTATTGCTTAACCGCCCAGACAAATCCGATCAAAGCGATCCTGATCGTTTGACCCAGACCCATCTGGAGCAGATTAATACCAATAGCGCATTTCGGGCCGTCGCGGAATTTTTCTCTGCGGTGACTTATCTGCATCTGGTGCCTCAATTGCTCAAATATGCGGATCAATTGGGGGGGTATCGTCTTGAAAGCGATCCATTTGGGCAGGCATTTCTGGAGCGTATCGCCAAGATTCCTGAAAAAACTCGTAATGCTCGTCTGGCAAAGATCGGAGAAGTGCTCAAAGTTTGTGTGCCGAACATGAGCAAACTTCGGTTCGAACGCGACAAGATTACGGGTACGCCACACTTGGAGGCGTTGTACGAACACTGGCGGCCTGACGCGGGCTGGCAGCGGGAGGATCAATTCTCGGACGGCACTTTGCGGCTGCTTGGCATTATGTGGAGCCTGCTTGAGGGCGATTCTCTTTTGCTGCTTGAGGAACCGGAACTTTCCTTGAATGAAGATATCGTGCGCCAAATCCATAAATTAATATGGCAAATGCAGCGCCAGGCCAAATATCGTCGCCAGGTCTTTATTACCACCCACAGTGAAGCACTGTTGCAGGATAAGGGGATAGACCCGCGAGAGGTGATACGGCTTGAGCCCACACAAGACGGGACACATGCCGTCGAAATATCCGATACGGATAAGGCGCTGATTTCAGCAGGCTACTCCATCGCCGAGGCGGTACTGCCTAAAGTCAGGCCAGCGCAGGTTGAACAGCTTTCTCTCTTTAGGCCATGACCCAAGCACAACCCATTGCGCTGATCGTCGAGGATGAGTTGAGCGGCGCGGTAATGCGCAGGCTGATTGCGACAACGGGGCGGAATTTCGTGATCGACAGGATGATCAATGCGCGTGGACATGGTCAGATCAAGTCCGGGATAGGGAAATTCAGAACATCCAGCTATGCGCTGCCACACGTGGTGCTGACTGATCTTGATCGTTATTCTTGTCCGCCAGCCTTGCTGGACAATTGGGGCGCCACCGAGCTGCCGCCGCAACTTCTATTTCGTATTGCTGTACGTGAGGTGGAAGCATGGCTGCTTGCAGATCGAGAAGGTATTGCCGAATTCCTCCATGTCGCAGTTAGTAAAGTGCCGCACGCTCCGGAGGCAGAGGATGATCCGAAACGTACATTGATTAACCTGGCTCGCCGGAGCCGGAAAAAACGTTTAGCTCAGGAACTGGCGCCGGCGCCTGGTTCATCTGCGCCAATCGGGCCGCTCTACAACGCACGCCTGAGTGAGTTTGTGAATGAGAGATGGAACGTTGACCAGGCTAAGCTACTCGCTGATAGCCTGTCCCGTACACTGAATCGCCTTTCCGTATTTTTGCCGGGTTGAGCCGAATGACCGCGCCCAAATCCCTGATCATCAATTCCCCTTATGACCCTCCCAGCCAGCACTGGGAGCAGGCTCGCGACGGCACGCTTTCCATGATTTCGAAGCGCCGTCCGGCGGGCTACGAAATTTTTGATGTGCGCAACAACACCCGGCGCACCGAAGAACTTAAGGCGGTTAACGAAATCCGGCAACGGGTGGATGTCTGGCGCAAAGCCGATTACCCCGGCATCACCAGTGTTACCCGGAAATTGCTGGAGCACTGGCATGACCGCACAGCGCGGCAGCATCCATTTTATTTCTGCCAATTGGAAGCGATTGAAACCCTGATCTGGTGGGTGGAGGCCGCGCTCGAATTCAGGCAGGGGATTTTCATCCCCGGCGACGGCGGCGCATGGCAGCGGTTGTGCAACAAGATGGCCACCGGCAGCGGCAAGACTGCGGTGATGGCGATGATTATCACCTGGCAGGTGTTGAACGCGCTGACTTATCCCAAGCGCAACAAGGATTTTTCACGCGCCATTTTTATCGTCGCGCCCGGCCTGACAGTGAAGGAGCGGCTGCGGGTGCTGTATCCCGGCGAGCCGGACAATGATTACGACACTTTTGGCCTGTGTCCTTCCGAAGCGCTGCGGCAGAAGCTGAATCAGGCCGAATTGCTGGTGGAGAACTGGCATGCGCTGATGCCGTTGAAGGAGCAGGATCGCTCTGTGGTGAAGAAGGGCACCGAAAGCGACGAGGCCTTTACTCGCCGCATACTGGGTAAACTGGCGGTGTGTCGTGATCTGGTTATCATCAACGACGAGGCACATCATGCTTACCGCGTGCCGGCGGAACTAAAAATCAGCAAGAAGGTAGCGGCGGAGCAGGGGTTGGACCTGGACGAAGCAACGCGCTGGATCGAGGGGCTGGATCGCATTCATAAGACGCGGCGCATTTTGCGCTGCTTCGATCTTTCCGCCACGCCGTTCGCGCCGACCGGCAAGGCGAGCACCGAGGCGGGCTTGTTCGACTGGATTGTGTCGGACTTCGGCCTCAACGACGCCATCGAGGGCGGGCTGGTGAAAACGCCGCGCGTGGTGATACGCGATGATGCACTGCCGGACGCCAAAACATACCGCTCCAAGCTGTACCACATTTACCGCGATGATGCTGTGGCAGAGGATTTGAATCGACGCGGTGCCGAACCCCACGAAGCATTGCCCAAGCTGGTGAAGGATGCCTATGCGTTGCTGGGCGCGGACTGGCGCGAAACCCTCAAGCTGTGGCAGGAGGCGGGGCACAGTTCGCCACTGGTGATGCTGACAGTGTGCAATCGCACCGAGACCGCCGCACGCATCGAGCATTTCTTTAACCACGGCGACGCTCACTGGCCGGAATTACTTGCCCCACAACGCACGCTGCGGGTGGATTCCAGGGTGCTGGAAAAGGCCGAAGTAGGGGAAACCGCGAGTACCGACAAAAATTATGAGGCACGTCTGTCCGCCATCGTGGAGGCGGCAAATATCCCGGAAACTCGCAAACCGCGCTTGCGGGAGATGAAGAAGGAAGAACTGCTGCGCGAGATCGTGGATAACGTGGGCAAGCGCGGCACGGCGGGGCAGGATTTGCAGAATGTGATTTCGGTGGCCATGCTTTCGGAAGGCTGGGACGCCAAGAACGTGACCCACATCATGGGGCTGCGCGCCTTCACCTCGCAACTTCTGTGCGAGCAGGTGATCGGGCGAGGCCTGCGGCGCGTGTCTTACGAGACGGACGGGAACGGGCTGTTTCTGCCCGAGTATGTCAACGTATTCGGGGTGCCGCTGTCGATTTTTCAGGATGCGGGCGAGGGCGGCGACCCGCCACCACCGCCAAAACCCAGCACACAGATTGAATCACTGCAGGAACGCAACGATCTTGAAATCCGCTGGCCCAATGTGCTGCGCGTGGATACGGTGGTAAAGCCGGTGCTGACGGTAGACTGGGGCAAGGTTGAGACACTGACGCTGGACCCGGCGCAAACGCCCATCAGTGTGGAAATTGCCCCGGCTCTGGGCGGAGCCACGGACTGGAGCCGCGTTCAGGTGATCGACCTGGAGAAATTGCCGGAGGCGTTCCGGCTTCAGCGCCTGACTTTTCAGGCTGGTCGCAAGGCTTTTGAAGAAATCGCGAGTGGTTTCAGTGGCAATCGCGAATATTTGGTATTTCAGCTAATTCGGTTGGTGGAGCAGTTCTTCGCCTCGAACAAGCTAGTCATTCCTTCCCTGTTTCACCAAGACCCGCTACGCAAACGTATTCTGCTGTCGCTCAACATTGATATGATCGTGCAACACCTCTTGCGGTTTGTGCAGGAGCAGAACACCGAGCGCCTTGAGCCCGTGTTCGACGAGGAATCACCCATAGGTTCAACCCGCGCCATGCGAACCTGGTACTCGACCAAGCCTAGCCAGTCAACGCGCAAGTCGCAAATCAGCCATGTGATAGTGGATAGCACCTGGGAGCAATATACCGCCAATATTTTGGAGAAAAACGATCACGTAGCGGCCTATGCCAAGAACGATCATCTCGGCTTCCAGATTTACTACCTTTGGAATGGCGCCAGACGGCGATTTATTCCCGATTTTCTGATTCGGCTGGTGAATGGAAAAATGCTGGTGCTGGAAATCAAGGGAGAAGATTCCGAACAGAACCGCGCTAAACGGGCGGCTCTGGATGTCTGGGTGCAAGGCGTGAATGCCAAGGGAGGGTTCGGAAGCTGGTGCTGGGATGTGGCATTTGAACCGGCGCGGGCGCAAGACATTCTCGCAAAGCATGGAGCCGCGTAACCCCATGTCACGCCCTCTGTTTGCCAGCATCGATCTCTCGGCACTCCAGCACAATCTTGGCGTGGCTCGAGGTTATGCGCCGAAATCCAGAACTCTTGCCGTGATCAAAGCCAACGGCTACGGGCATGGCATGTTGCGGGTGGCCCATGCGCTGAAAACGGCCGAAGGTTTTGCCGTGCTCAATGTGGATGAAGCCGTGGTCTTGCGCGAGGCCGGTTTCAACCAGACCATTCTGCTACTGGAAGGTTTTTTCAGCGCTGACGAGCTGCCGACCTTGGCGGAATACCGTCTGGCCAGCGTCATCCATTGCCAAGAGCAGATCGAAATGCTCGAAATGGCCGGACTGCCGGTCAAGATCGAGGTGTTTCTCAAGCTCAACAGCGGCATGAACCGGCTCGGCTTCAGGCCAGAAATCTTCGGCGCCGCGCTGCAACGCCTCCAGTCCTCGCGTGCGGTGGGCCGGATCACGCTGATGACCCATTTCGCCTGCGCCGACGAGGCGCAGGGCATCGCAGCTCAACTCGCCTGTTTCGACCGCCTTGCTGCGGGTCTGGACGCGCCGTGCAGCCTGGCCAATTCTGCGGCCATCCTGCGCTATCCCGAAGCCCACGGCGACTGGGTGCGGCCCGGCATCATGCTTTACGGTTCATCGCCCTTTGCCGATGCGAGCGCGGCAAGCCTTGATCTCCAGCCGGTGATGACCCTGACCAGCGCCATCATCGGGGTGCAGGAGCTGCGGGCGGGGGAGGCGGTCGGTTACGGCGCTGCTTACCGTGCGGAGCAGCCCACCCGTGTCGGTATCGTTGCCTGCGGTTATGCCGACGGCTACCCGCGCCATGCCCCGACCGGCACGCCGGTGCGGGTCAATGGTCAACTCAGCCGCACCCTGGGCCGGGTTTCGATGGACATGCTGTGCATCGATCTTACCGGCATTTCCGGCGCCGGCATCGGCAGTCCGGTGACTTTGTGGGGCGAGGGATTGCCGGTGGAGGAAGTGGCGGCGGCGGCAGGCACCATCAGCTACGAATTGCTGTGCGCGCTGGCACCACGGGTGCCGGTCACGGAAACCTATGGCTAAATCAAAATCCGTCTACACCTGTACCGAATGCGGCGGGCAGGCGCCCAAATGGCAGGGCCAGTGCCCGCACTGCCTGGCGTGGAACACGCTGGTGGAAACCGTTGCCGAGGCCGCGCCGACCGCCAACCGCTACAGCGCGCTGGCCGAGCCCAGCCAGTTGCAGCGACTGGCCGACGTGGAGGCGCTGGAAACGCCGCGCCAGACCACCGGCATCGCCGAATTCGACCGCGTGCTCGGCGGCGGGCTGGTGCCGGGCGGGGTAGTCCTGATCGGCGGCGATCCGGGTATCGGCAAGTCCACCCTGTTGCTGCAGGCCCTATGTCATCTCGGTGCGAGCAACAAGGTGCTGTACGTCAGCGGCGAGGAATCCGCGCAGCAGATTGCACTCCGCGCCAGGAGGCTGGCGCTTGATGCGGGGCCGGTGCAGCTGCTGGCGGAAATCCAGCTGGAGAAGATCTGTGCCACCTTGCTGGCGCAGAAGCCCAACGTGGCGGTGATCGATTCGATCCAGACCGTTTATTCCGAGGCGCTGCAATCCGCACCCGGCAGCGTGGCGCAGGTGCGCGAGTGTGCGGCGCAGTTGACGCGCCTGGCGAAGCAGGCCGGCATCACCGTGATCCTGGTCGGTCACGTGACCAAGGAAGGCGCTTTGGCCGGGCCGCGCGTACTCGAGCACATTGTCGATACGGTGCTGTATTTCGAGGGCGACAGCAATTCCAGCTTTCGCCTGATCCGCGCCTTCAAGAACCGCTTCGGCGCGGTCAACGAGCTGGGCGTATTCGCCATGACCGAGAAGGGGCTGCGCGAGGTGAGCAACCCTTCGGCGCTGTTTCTGTCGCACCACGGCCAGGAAGTGGCGGGCTCGTGCGTGATGGTGACGCAGGAAGGCACGCGACCGCTGCTGGTGGAAGTGCAGGCCCTGGTGGATGAGGCGCATGCGCCCAATCCGAGAAGATTGTCCGTGGGCCTGGAACAGAACCGGCTGGCGATGCTGCTGGCCGTATTGCACCGCCATGCCGGTATCGCCTGCTTCGACCAGGATGTGTTCGTCAATGCCGTGGGCGGAGTCAGGATTACCGAACCGGCGGCCGATCTGGCGGTGCTGCTAGCGATCGTTTCTTCCTTGCGCAACAAGCCGTTGCCGGCGAAACTTGTAGTATTTGGTGAAGTCGGATTGGCCGGCGAAGTGCGTCCGGTGCAGCGCGGACAGGAACGCTTGAAAGAGGCAGCCAAGCTGGGTTTCACCCACGCGGTCATCCCCAAGGCCAACAATCCGAAGCAGCGTATTGCCGGCATGGAGGTGGTGGCGGTGGATCGACTCGAGGATGCGGTGGCATATTGCAGGGGCTAAAGTTAAGTGACATGATACTCCTGCCGGGAAAATACTAATCCAACCTTTGCGAGAGGGTTGGACGGAGCGACAAGATGTCAAAATTGCTGGTCTATTTCGATGGGGAACTGGTTGGGGAGCAGCAGCTCGATCGTGAGCGCATCATGATCGGACGCCAGCCTGGCAACGATTTGCAGCTGGATCACCATGCGGTGAGCGGCGGCCATGCCATGGTCATTACGGTCCGCAGCGACTCCTTTCTGGAAGACCTAAACAGTACCAACGGCACCAAGGTCAACGGCAAAAGCATCAAGAAATGCCTGCTGCGTGATGGTGACGAAATCAAAGTGGCGAAACATGTGCTGAAATACGTGTTTGAACCTCTCGAGCTCAAGCCGGAAGATCATGGCAGTCGCCGCTCTAAAAAACTTCGGCATCTCGGCAGCCTGATCCAGAGCGCCGACGATGCTTTGGCAACCCATGAAGACAGGATGCTCCAGACTCAGGGTTTTTCCTCTGTCGCGCAGGCGAAAACTCATTCTGACAGCAGGCCGGCTGGGAGATATCCCTCTGGAGAACAGCCGATGCCGATGGCGGGCCTCCGGATTCTAAGCGGGGTCGGCGCCGGCAAGGAAATGGATCTGGATCGAACCCTGACCACGCTGGGCAAGCCCGGCATACAGGTGGCGGTCATCATGCGTCATCAGGAAGGTTATACCCTGACTCATCAGGAAGGCGCGCAAACTCCCCGGTTGAATGGTGTTGCTGTCGGCAGTCAGCCCCATGTGCTGGAAGACCATGACATTATCGAAATTGCCGGGATCAAGCTGGAGTTCTGTGTGAAAAGGCGGGCTGCAATGCCAGCGAGCGATCGGCAAGATATTTCCGCTCCGCTCAAATAGATTATTTTCTGCGTTCCGCCTTTACCGCGCGGAATACCGGACCCCAGATGGGATGTCCTGCCTCCGCCGGCTCCAGGTCGAATTTGCTATCCTTCTCCAGCGCTTTCCTGAATTCATCGCGGCATTGCTTCTCCCGGTTCGACAGGCAGTGAATGAAGGCCAGGTATTTATGCGCCCTCGCGGCATCGCTGTCGAAGGCCAAGTCCGATTCCAGCGCGTTTTGCAGATTTTTTGCCGCAGATTTGTAGTTACCGTCTTCGTAGTTTTTTATGCCGGTCGAAAGCTCCTGTTCTGCCTTGCGCGGCGAGAGCTTGTCGAGACCGACATCCCTGACCGGCCCGGACGAGCAGCCCGTGCCGAGCAGCAGGAGCAGAGTGGATATTAGAATGAGCAGGCGGAAGCGTATCATACTATGACCTTGAATTATTTGAATTTATGCTGTATTTTCTGGCTTGCCCCGGCTTCCAGCTCCACGGTCTGACGATAGGGAGGGAAGTCGGTGTTCTTGATCTCGATCTGATGTTTGCCGGGGGATAGCTTGATCTCCCTGAGTGGCGGCGAGGCCCCCTGTCTTTTCCCGTCGATGAAAATTTCTCCCCAAGGGAGTACCGTGAAACCGAGGGTTGCCGGAGTGGGGGCGGAGATGCTCGGCTGCTCATCCGGCACTTTGCTTTCGGTTGCCACAAGAGGGAGCGGTTTTGCTGCGGCCGCCAAAGTGGTCTGTGGCGCAGCCGGTTTTTTTTCATCAACTGCCGTCACTGCGGTCTCGCGATGGGAAGAGATGAACAGGACGGCGGAGCCGACTAATATTGCAACGGCAACAATTCCCGCCCGCTTTTTCCCGCTGCTGCTCCGGCTGGAAGCCGCCGGAATTTGTCTTGCATTCAATCTGACCGTGGCATCCCCGTCGCCTCCTGTTTTTGCGGCAGATCTTTTCCCGGGTGAGGCGGCGGAAGTCAATGGTGAAGTGGTGGTCAGAGTCCTGAAATTTCTGAGGTCGTTGGCCATTTCCCGTGCGGATTGATAGCGGTTTTCCGGCGCCTTGGCCATCGCCCTGGCGACAATGCAATCGAACGCCACGGGAATGGAGGGGTTGACGCCTGACGGCGGCGCCGGCATTTCATTCAGCACCTGGTACATGATGGTGGTCAGGGTGCTGTCCTCACCCCCAAAAGCGGGTTTGCCGGTGAGTGATTCGTACAGCACTGCCCCCAGGGAAAAAATGTCGGAGCGGCCGTCCACGGGTTTGCCGGCCACCTGCTCCGGAGACATGTACTTGGGCGAGCCGAGAATGATGCCGATTTGGGTTCGGGAGCCGGACGACATTTTGGCGATGCCGAAGTCGGTGATTTTCACGCTGCCATTGCGCAGTACCATGATATTGGCGGGTTTTATGTCACGGTGAACAATGCCATGGTCGTGGGCGAATGCCAGGGCATCGGCGATCTGGGCGATGATCTCGGCGACCCTGTCCGGTTGCAGCACCTCGCCGGAAGCGATGATCTCCTTCAGTTCGCGCCCTTCCAGATATTCCATCGCCATGAAGGCGACATGATCGGCTCTGCCGACATCGTAGATCGTGACTATGTTGGGGTGGTTCAGGCGGCCGGCGGATTTGGCTTCGCGGTTGAAGCGCTCCTCGAAATCCGCAAGCTCGTCCTTGGACAGGTTGAGATTGATGGTCTTGATGGCGACGGTGCGGTCTATGAGCGGGTCGACTGCTTTGTAGACTACGCCCATGGCGCCTTGCCCCAACTCGGACAGGATTTCGTAACGGCCCAGTTTTTCGATTTCCATGAATAACCGATGCTGAATTTATTGTGAAGAGGCGCCCGTCGAAGACCCGTAACAGTAGATTTTTAGCTGTTCCGTGTCAAGCCGAATTCACCGTGGGAAATGGTTCTTGCGCACCGGCTGGGTGGGGTGTAAAAATTTCAGTATCAAAGAGCACCAATATTGTTAACGTGCTCATGCATTATTGCTATGATGGCGCGACCAGGGATGGCTGGTTTTCAGGGGGAACTGAACGCATGACAGCACAAAGCAGGGTTGAATTCGCCAGCGCCACGGATGCCGGTGTAGTGCGCAAATTCAACGAGGACAGCATTGCCACCGACAGCGGGATTGGTCTGATGATGTTGGCTGATGGCTTGGGCGGCTATATGGCCGGTGATGTGGCCAGCGCCTTGGCGATTTCTGTCGTGAAAGAGGAACTGGTTACCGCGCTAAGGAATCTTGAGCCTGTGGAGAACGACACGGCTAAAGGATACTTGCCCCAGACGCTGGCCGTGAAGGGGGCGGCGGAAAAGGCCAACCAGATGATCTTGAGGGTGGCGCGGAAAAATTCGCAGTGCCAGGGGATGGGAACAACGCTGACGCTCGCCCTGTTCCACGAAGATCGCGTTTCCATCGCCCATGTCGGTGATTCGCGCCTTTACCGTTTGCGCTATGGCCGGCTTGAACAACTCACCGTGGACCACTCATTGCTGCAGGATCAGGTTGCCGCCGGATTGATCGATTCCGGGGACGCCAGGCTTTCGCACAACCGCAACCTGGTTACTCGCGCTTTGGGCAAAGAGGAAACGGTGGAGGTGGATGTGCGCGAAGAGGACGTGTTGCCGGGAGATATCTACCTGCTCTGCTCCGACGGCCTGAATGATATGGTGGAGGATGCCGACATAGAACTGGCCTTGTGCGAACTGAAAGCAAATTTGCCGCTGGCGGCGAAATTATTGGTGCAGATGGCGAACGACAATGGCGGGCACGACAATGTCTCCGTGGTTCTGGCTCGGGTGCATGCGCAACCCGCCAAACGCGGACTGCTTGAGAGGCTGTTCGGCTGGTTCAGGAGATAAGGCAATGGCGAAACTGGTTGTGATTTTGAATGGCGCGATGGTGGGCAATCATTTTATTGACAAGGGGCGGATCACCATCGGTCGCCGCTCCGGCAGCGACATTCACCTCGACGATCCGGGGGTGAGCAAGGACCATGCAGTCATTCAGACTGTGGGCAACGACCATATTTTCGAGGATCTGGGCAGCACCAACGGCTCGACCCTGAACGGCAGCCGCATTGCCAGACATATTCTGCAAAATGGCGACGTGATAGACATCGGCGCTTATCAGATCAAATACGCCAACATCAAAGCCAACCCGGAGATGGATTACGATCGGACCATGATGATACGTACCGTCGATCGGGAAATCTGCGCGGTGCCGTCGTCCGCCGTAAGGGAGGCGGGCAGTCTGTCGACTGCGAGGTCGTCGCTCCGGGCCGGTTTTCCGCTGGGCGAGGTGAGAGGTGTCAAGGGTGAATTCGCCGGCCAGAAAATCGAGTTGGAGCGGTCGCTTAAAACCTTCGGAACGGCGGGGGAGCAAGTTGCGGTGATCATGCGGCGCCCGCCAGGCTACTTCATCACCCACGTGGAAGGGAATAAAACCGCGCGGGTCAACGGTCAGGCCATCGGCAGTGAGTCCCATGCCCTGCAGGACGGCGATGTGATCGAGGTCGGGCAGGAAAAGCTGGGGTTTTTCCTGAAGTAGTGGCTAGCCCGGGTTCGCCTCGATAATCTGGCCGCTCGTCCCACGGCTGTCCGGCCCCATGAGATAGAGGTAGAGCGGCATCAGCGTTTCGGGCATGGGCAGGCTGTCCTTGCGCTCGCCAGGATAGGTGCGGATACGCTGTGGCGACTGCACCGGGCCGGGCACCACCGCATTGATGCGCAGCGCGGGGTAGACCTCCAGTTCCTGCGCCCAGATCTTCACCAGCGTTTCCACACCGCTCTTGGCGACGGCAAAGCCGCCCCAGAAGGCCGTTGGGGTGTGGCCGTGGGTTTCCGAGGTCATCAGGATAGAGGCATCCGGCGAAGCTTTCAGCAGTGGCAGGCAGGCGCGGGTGAGGGCGAAGGGCGCGGCCAGATTGACGCGCAGCAGTGGCAGCCACTGCTCCAGGGTCTGGTCCTCCAGCGGTTGCGGACGGTTAATCTTGGCGGCGTTGTGCAGAATGCCATCGAGCCGTCCGATCTGCCCGCCGATGCCGTCAGCCATTGCGGCGAAATCCTTGTCTTCAGCCTTGTTCAGGTCAAGCGGGAAAATCGCCGGTTGCGGGTGGCCTGCCGCCTCGATTTCATCGTATACCGCTTCCAGTCTTTTCACCGAGCGGCCATGCAGGATTACTGTGGCGCCGTGGGCAGCGAAGGTCAATGCTGCGGTTTTGCCGATGCCTTGGCCTGCGCCCGTGATGAGAATGACGCGGCCTTTCAGCAGGTCTTGCGGTGCTTGGTAGTTTTTCATGGTAATTCCAGAATAAGTTGCGCTTCGAGACAACCCCTTTCTATCTTGATCGGCAAGTTTGGTTTGTTCTGCAAGCTCACCTTGGGTTAAACCTTTTGCCCGACGCGATTCCTCTAATCTCCTACCAAGATCATTCTCTGGCGCATAGCCAACAGCCCCAAAACGAGGCGGATTTGAAATTTGATCTTCCATATCTTCTCGGTCGAGAAGCTCCGCTTCTTTTATCAGCCGCTCAAATGATTCCTGCTGCTCTTGAGTTTTTATGATTTTCTTGGGACCGGTTTTAGTGGTTTTCGCCATTAAGTTTCCAACCTAAAACATGATTTATTGCCTGGTAAAACCAGCCGGAACACCGCGAGTTTACTTGCTTCAAGTCGGTTGCCGTGGCTTTTTGGCTTGATCAAAGATTGACGATTCCGACACCTGCACGGGTTGCCGCTTCCTTGAGTGCGCCATCATTGGCGGCAATGGGAAGCTGTAGCCGAATTGCCAAGCCAAGGTAAGCGGCATCGTAGCTGGTCAACCCATATTGCAGCGCCAAGGCCAGATTGTTTTCTACACTCTCTTAGGTGTGGTCAACGGAAATAGGCAGTGCGTTGACCAGCGCAATGATTTCCTGGATTCGGGCGGTGTCGGCTTTTCCCGCTTTCAGCGCCTTGCGCAGTACGTTGGAAAATTCCAGTACCCACAGTGCAGGAACGTGTGCGGTTTCGTTCGCCAGCCGGTCAAGCACTTGGTCGGTGTAGGGTGTGGCCTGGCTCTCGAAATACCAGCCAACCACCACCGAGTTGTCCACTACGAACGGCACTAATCGCGGCCTTCTTCAATGGCTTCCCGCAAATCAATGCCCTCAAGGGTGGATTTGTGGCGAGTTGCCTTGATCCTGGTAATGACTTCGGCGACGGTCTGTTTTTGGGCGTGTGCCAGATAGGATTCCAGCGCCTCATTGATGATGTCCGATTCGCTGCGGTGAGTTTCCACGGCTAAATGGTCAAGCTCGGCCATTAAATCAGGCCGGATTTTTAGGACGGCATTCATTTTGCATCCCCCGATAGAAGCTAATCGACGCAATCTTACACTAGCAGACTGGTGAAGTCATTCAAGGGGAGGGGAGGGATGAAAATGTCGTTATGGAGCTTCTACAATTCTTCAATGCCCCGCGTCAATGCTGGGTTTCAGGTGTGCACAAATTGAGCGATTGTAGAAAGTTTACAGATTGATTGTCTATTTATTACAGTCACTTAGAATTAACTTAGCGGCTTTTACCCCACTTCGTACCGCGCTTTCGAGAGTGGCGGGGTAATCGCCGGCGGTGTAGTCGCCGGCGAGGTAGAAATTCGGCAGCGGCGTGGCTTGGCCGGGGCGCTCAAGGCCCGGGCTACAGGCAAAGGTGGCGCGCTTTTCCGCAATGACCTTGTGCCACAGGGGTTGTGGCAGGTCGGGAAGGGCCGCGCGCAGTTCGTTATGCACGCGCTGTGCCAGTTCATCGTGATCAAGTGTCTGGTGCGGTCCTTCCGCACTGATTACGGCACACAGAAGGCCGGCTTCGTGGTTGAGCTGGCCGCGGTCGAACACCCATTGGGTGACGCCGCCATCCAGGCCGATCATGGGCCGGGGCAGGCGGGTTGCTGCGGGATATTGCAGGAACACGTTGTAGATCGGCTGGTAGCCGAAGAGGTCAATCTGTGCTCTTGCTTGCTCTAGTTCGGGCAGATTGGCGGTAAGCGCGGCTAGGCGCTGTGACGGCACCGCGCAAATGACTTGGTCGAACTTTTCCGACCCTGATCGCATTTCGAGGGAAAAGCCGGCAGCCTCGGCTTTGACTGCCTGCACTGTTCGGGAATGCACGATTTTGCCGCCATGGCTTTCGATGAATGCGGCCGCGTGTTCCGGGAAAAGATGAGTCAGATTTGCCAGTGGCAGCAGCATGTCACTGTCTTCCCGGCTGCCGGCCAGGCTGTCGCGCAGGACGTTGAGGAATACCTGGGCCGAGGCGGTCTCAAGTGGGGTATTGAGCGCGCCGATGCAGAGTGGCTCCCATAAATAGCGGCGCAGATTGCCAGTCTGGCCATGCATCGTCAGCATCTTGCCGGCACCGATGTCGTCGGAGAGGCGGAAATTTCGGTACCGCATCGCGCTCATGAAGCGCGTAGCGGAGATGCGTTCGCCCCAGGTCAGGCCATGTGCCGTGAGCAGGCCCAGCGCCAAATGCAGCGGGGCTGTCAGTGGCGCCGCTTGCAGGCTGAAGCGACCAGGAATGACCAGTTGCAGGGGTAGCCGCAGCAGCAACGCAGCCGGGTCGGCGCCGGTCATGCGCATCAGGCGCAGGGTTTCGCGGTAGGCGCCGAGGAGAATGTGCTGGCCGTTATCCAGCGCCATGCTGCGGTAATCCACCCGTCGCGCACGCCCCCCCAACTGCCTGGCAGCCTCGAAGACGGTGACGGGCACCCCGTGCGCGGCCAGCTCCACCGCCGCCGCCAAACCGGCATAGCCGGCGCCGATGACCGCGACTTTCATTCCTTGAGCCAGGTTTTGAATGCAATCCACAGTTTGCGCAGCGGCGTCAGCGAGATGCGCTGATTCAGGACGTGGTAGCCGTCTTGTCTGACTTCATCCAGCACGGTATGGTAAATCGCCGCCATGATCAGGCCGGTGCGCTGGTTCTTGCGATCCGCCGCAGGCAGTTCGGCGAACGCCTGGGCATAGTATCGGTTTGCCCGCTCGCCCTGGAACGCCATCAGTTGGCTGAAGTTCTCGGTTTCCCGTCCATGCAGAATGTCGGCTTCGCTGACGCCGAACCGGGCGAGCTCGTCCAGCGGCAGGTAGATGCGGTCGCGCCGGGCATCTTCGCCGACATCGCGGATGATGTTGGTAAGCTGAAAAGCCAGCCC
>CAMTYG010000033.1:0-14788 GCA_947085875.1 uncultured Sulfuricella sp. | reverse complement strand
TTAATAAATACCCGTAGGTCGGGTTAGCGGCTTTATCGCGTAACCCGACGTAATCTGGCGCAAACGTCGGGTTACGGCGCAAAAAACCGCGCCTAACCCGACCTACAGATACTGCCATGTAATTATGCAATTAGACACTAGAGGAGTCCTGAGGAGTCCTGATGAATTTAGCAAAGCGCCATTCTAACCTGCTCGCCCTGGTTATTCTATGCGCCGCAAGCAGTGCCTCTGCCACCGAAGTCAATGTGGTTGGTCTGTTCAGCGGCAAGGCCATGGTCAGCATCAATGGGGGCAAGCATCGCGTAATGGCCGCTGGCGAAACCTCGCCGGAAGGCGTCAAACTGATCAGCGCCGACTCCAAAATCGCAGTGCTGGAGATCGACGGCAAGCGTCAGAATTTGGGCATGGGCAAGAGCGCCTCCATCCCATCCGCCGATGGCGGCGGCAACCAGAGCGCAGTCCTGGCCGCCGATTTCCGCGGCCATTTCGACACCACGGGCAGCATCAACGGCACCAGCACGCGCATGGTAGTGGATACCGGAGCGTCCATGGTATCGATGAGTAAAGATGAAGCAAAACGCCTCGGAATTTCCTATCTCAACGGTGAACGCGTCACGGTTTCCACCGCAAACGGCGTGGTTACGGCCTACCGCGTCACTCTCAACACGGTGCGGGTGGGCAATATTACGCTGCATCAGGTGGACGGCCTGGTGCAGGAAAGCAGCATGCCCTTTGTGCTACTCGGCATGAGCTTCCTGAAAAGGCTGGAAATAAAGCAGGACGGGACTAACATGACACTGCTGAAGAAATATTAGGCGGTCGTCTTGCTTGTCACGCCGGATTTATTATTCGACCTGGCCGCCTGTTCGTACCATGCGGTGCGGCCAAAATCATACAGGCTCTTGCGTGCGCTCAGCCGAACTGAATTGTCGGAAAGACTGGCATCCGGGCCGAAAAAAGGGCGTGCGCAACGCAAGCCGGCTTCGACATTGACGGAAAGGCGCTGCGCGAGACTGCCGCTTCCTGCTCGGCCAGCGCGGCGGTCCGGTCAGCCTCGGCCAGCCGCAGGTCGGGGTGGGCGACTTCCGCCGCCGCCAGCGCCTCGCTGAGCGTGAGGCGCTTGGCGGCAGATGCGGACCCGCCATGCGGCATCGGCCAGACCATCAAGATTAATGTGATCCCGATGCGAGAAAAAGTCATTTTGCGGCTTGCTGTTTGTACTTGGCAAACGGCATGGTTTTCCAGCCCCCCTCTGCCACGTAGCGCCCCAGCAGCATGAACTCATTCACGTCCTTGGATGCGCCCGTGAAACGGGTCATCGGTTTGCCGTCAAGATCGTAAAAACCGAATACCGGGGTGGCGCGCACACGCTGTTCGGCGGCAAACTTCTTCTCGGTGGTTTCATTGCCGGCAAAGTCCACCAGGGGGTTGTCGCCCTTGATATCGACGCTGAAGACGAGAAAGCGCTTGCGGTAATAATCCTGCATTTCGGACTGGTTGAGGACGGTTTCCTTCATGCGGCGGCAGAAGGGGCAATCCTCCATCTCATACATCAGCAGGATGCCAATTTTTCCCTCTTTGCGCGCGACCGCAAGCTCGGTCTTGAAGTCGCCCAAATGCTGGTCAAAAAAAGTCTGAACGTCACGAGTTTCGGCCATTCCAGATCCGGCGAAAAACAGCAGCAATACGACGAGTAACCGTTTCAACATGAACGCCTCCAAATCAAACACCAATCAGCCGCGATAGTCGGCTAAATTATGCTGCCTGCCGGCGACATCCCGGAACGAAAAATCAGCCGCAGCCACGGTCGAGCTGAAAATCACCAGGAAGAATCCCAAAAACACACGCTTCATCAAGCAACCCTTATCCATAAGGCCTTGATCTCTCCTCTGCGCCACAGGACGCCCTCAATCAGCCATTATCATCGGCACAGGTTGCCAAAACCCCCGCTTCGTCCGCATCTACTCTTGCTGTATGATTCCAGAGTAATGGATTTATTTTACAAAATATCCGGTAGTTCCTAGAATTTACCGGATAAAAAACATTCTTGCCAGGGGATACCCACCATGCCGCTAACGCTGACCGTACCCGCGCCCGATCCGGTCGAAGACCTGACCGTGGAAAAACGCCCGAAACATCTGAAAGAATGGCTGGACGACCTGCCCCTCGCCAACCTTACCGATGCTTGCCGCACCCTGGACATTGAAATCAGCGCACTGAATCGGCAAAAAGTCGCCATGGAAACGCGCCTGAAGTTGCTCGAATTATATCGCAGCGTCACCCTCAAACTATTACCCGCCGAAGAGCAGCATGTTGCCGCCCATCTGCCGCAACCGGAAAAAAACCGGCAAATGGCCGAACAGACACGCCATCTCCTGATGGAACTCGCCAACGGCTACAAGATCATCCTGCTCGATTACCAGAACGCACGCATTACCCTGGGCAAGGGAAAAATTGCGGTGACTGCGGCGCAGCGCGCCATGTCCGCCTTGAGCCACATCCTGATGATCTGCTATCAGACCTATGCCCCCGCTCCCTCCGGCATCTGGTTCGAGATACACCAGATTTTCCGCTTCGCCATCGAGCAGGATATCGCCAACGAAATCATTGCCGACGAGGAATTCGAAAGCAGCGTCAGCCTGGTTTACAAGCAAACCCTGTTGCTCTCACTGTCGGATCCTTACCATCTGAGTCCCGGTGAAGTCGCATGCATCCAGAACTACCTGGCGATGTTCGGTGGTCTCGCACATCTTCAGGCGTTCGCACAAACCGGCAATCCGATCGGTTTGTTTCTGGCGCAGACCCACAGCGACAAGCCTCCCAAACCCTTGCCCCAGGACCTGGATGAAGTGGACAACCGTAGCGACATCCTGCTCAACACGCTGGAATTGGCACATGCGCTACATCACCACATAGAAAGATTGAACTCAGGGGAATCGCCTAAAAACATGCATCTGCCCGATGCCGCCAGGGAAACCGGCTACCGGAACCTGCTGAAACGTTTGCTCAAGAACTGGTCGGCGGCGCCGAAACGGGTATTCAACCGGACCCAGAACATCTCCAGCACCCAGGTCTGCATCGGCTTGCCGTCCCTCTATCATTTTCTTGGCGGGCGCGAGCCCGGAGAAATCGCCGATCTTTCGTTTGTCCAGCCGGCCAAGGAGCAGCGGTTCACCTCGAGCAAGTGGCTGATCACCAATGAAAGCGCCGGCGGCCTTGCCCTGAGAGGTACTTTCGAGACGCTGCCCCAGATTCGCCCAGGCGATGTGATCGGGTTAAAAGCGGATGGGGCGAACGAATGGCATGTCGGCGCCGTGCGCTGGGTGAAAAGCGACAAGGCCGGCCATCTTGAAATCGGCGCGCAGCTTGTCGCCCCCAAGGCCGATCCAGCCAGAATCAAGCCTTCCATTGCCGGCCCGGCGGAAACTTTCCAGGCCGCCCTGCTGCTGCCGGAAATCCCCCTGCTCAAGCAGCCGGAAACCCTGATCGCACCACGCGGAACCTTCGGCCCGCAACGCGAACTGCTGCTCGAGCTCGACGGCAAAACAACCCAGGCCGTCCGCGCCGTCAAGCTGGTGGAACAAACAGCGGGCTACGAAAGATTTGAGTTCAGCCGGGGCTGAACAAATCTTTCAAGGACAGGCTCAATGCCTCGTCCAGCCTAGCCGTCAGGCCAGCCAACAGCACACCTGCGCGCGTATCTGCAATGCCCGGAGCCGAACAGTCCTGATCCGGATCGAACACGAAAACGCGATAAACATCGGCAAGCCTGATCGCCTCCGCGCTTCGGGTCAGGGTCCAGCCGCCGCCCTCAACGCTGCCCACCCAGTTCACCTCGCTCAGCCGGTCGAGAATATCCTCGACATCTTCCAGCCCCAAATCCGATTCCTGCAGCAGGCGCTGCAGGCCGGGCGTTTCACCGGCCTGATGCGCCCGGTAAATCGCCTTGAGAATGTCCAGCGCGGCAAAAAACTCCCGTCCGGCAACCGCGCCGCCCTGCCGGATGGGCGTGTTCCAATAAGGAAGCGCAGCAGCAATCACCGCCCCGGACAGCACCACCAGCCAGGACAGATAAATCCAGATCAGGAAGATGGGAACACTGGCAAATGCGCCGTACACCAGGGTATAGGTGGGGAACTGGGTGATGTAGACCGTAAACACTTTCTTCATCAGCTCGAAGGCGAGTCCCGCCGCCACCCCGCCGACCAGGGCATGGCGCGCTAAAACAGGGCGGCTGGGAACGATCATGTAGAGCAGCGCGAAGGCGAAGATGGTCAGCACCACCGGCACAATTTTCAGGGTCACCATGCCGACTACCGGCACGCCTTTCGCCAGCCCGAGAGGAAGGCCTACCAGGTAGGAAGTCAGGGACAGGCTGGCCCCGATCAGCAGCGGCCCAAGCGTCAGCGCCGCCCAGTAGATCAGGAAGCGGCGCAGCAGCGGGCGCTTCCGGCGTACGCGCCAGATCACATCGAAAGCGTGATCGATAGTCAGCATCAGCACGAATGCGGTCACCGCCAGCAACCCGATGCCCAGCGCGGTCAGGTTCGCCGCCTTCTGAGAGAACTGCTGCATGTACACCGAGATGATCTTGCCCGCCGAGATCGGCACGAAATTGCCCAGGATGAACACCTTGAGCTGGGTCATCAGGTCGGCAAACACCGGGAAAGCGGACAATACCATCAGTGCGATAGTGACAATCGGCACCAGCGCCAGCAGTGTAGTGTAGGTCAGGCTCGCGGCGAACTGGATGCAGCGATCTTCCTTGAAACGCCGCCGCACCAGGAGCAGAAACGGGATGACGCGAGAAAAGTTCTGAGGCATGAATTGCGTTATCATATTGAAAATGGAGACTTCCACTATGGATCAAATACCGGATCTTTGCCACTTGACCAGGCCACTGGCACCGGAAACCGTTTCATGACCACCCCGGAAACCCTCTGGAAACACGCGCGCCGGTTGCTGCGCGCAGAGCGTATCGGCGCGCTTTCCACGCTTTCCCACAAACTCGGCGGCTACCCGTTCGGTTCGGCGGTATCCTATCTGACCGATCATGAAGCCAGGCCGTTATTCCTGATCAGCCAACTGGCGGAACACACCCGCAACATCGCGCAGGACGCGCGCGCCAGCTTCCTGGTGCATGAGCAATCCGTCGACATCCAGGCCGCAGAGCGGCTCACGCTGGTCGGCGAAGCGGTGCGCGTAAAAACAACGGAGCAGCTCAAAGCGCGCTATCTGCGCTACTTCCCCAGCGCGGAACAATACTTCGCACTGGATTTCAGTTTCTACCGCATCGAGCCCGTCACGCTGCGCTACATCGGCGGCTTCGGCGTGGCACGGTGGATTTCCCCGGCAGAAATCCTGCCGCCGCCGAATTCAATGGCGCAACAGGAAGAAGAGCTTCTGGCCCGCATCAATCTCAACCAGGCCGGAGACCTGCAGTTCTTCTGCCGCATCTACTACGGCACGAGTGCCGGCGATGCAACCCTGGCGGGAATCGACTGCGACGGTTTCGACATTCTGGGTGACGGCCAGCTGCTGCGCTTCGATTTCCCGGATACCGTCCTCAATAGCGAACAGGCCGAAGCGGCGCTCCTGCGTATGCTGCGTGAAAGCAGCGCATGAACAGAACTACAGCCCTCCACTATGCCAGCATCGCCAGCCTGATCGCGCTGATCGTCCTGTGCCTCGCCTGGGAATTGTGGCTCGCGCCGCTGCGCCCCGGCGGCTCCAGCCTGGTCTTCAAGGTTCTGCCGCTACTGCTGCCGCTGGCCGGCATCCTGCGCGGCAAACGCTACACTTACCAGTGGGCCTCGATGCTGATCCTGCTTTACCTCAGCGAGGGCGTGGTGCGCGCCATGAGCGACAAAGGATGGTCGGCAACCCTGGCGGGAGCGGAAATCGCGCTGGCGGCAGTGTTCTTTTTCAGCACCATTTTCTACGCCCGGCTCAGCCGCAGACCCTAATTCAAATCATTTACCGCAAAGGACGCAAAGTCATATGTAGGTTGGGTTAGGCGCAGCCTTTTGCGCCGTAACCCAACAAACCTAATTTCCCTTTAAACACCGGCCTCGCCTAGAGGTGCCTATTTTTGGTGAATGTTTGGGTCTGTTGGGTTACGCGATAAGGCCGCTAACCCAACCTACATGTCGATATTTCGCTTAAGTAAACAGTATTGCGGTTAGACCTGCGGATTCATCCGCTCCAGCTTTCCAGATAGCTTGTTCAGGGCGTTGAGGTAAGCCTTGGCCGAAGCGATCACGATGTCGGTATCCGCTCCCTGGCCATTGACGATGCGCCCGCCCTTGGCCAGCCGCACCGTGACTTCCCCCTGCGCATCCGTACCGCTGGTGATGTTGTTGACCGAATAGAGCAGCAGTTCCGTGCCGCTCTTGATGATAGACTCTATCGCCTTGAACGAGGCATCCACCGGCCCGCCACCATCGGCTTCCGCACCTTTTTCCTTGCCGCCATCGCTGATGGTGACCTGGGCATGGGGCGTTTCGCCGGTTTCCGAGCAGACCTTGAGCGACACCAGCTTGAACTGTTCCTTCACCATCGACTGTTCCTCGTCGCTGACCAGCGCATGGATATCCTCGTCGAAGATTTCATGCTTCTTGTCGGCGAGATCCTTGAAGCGGGCGAAGGCGGCGTTGAGCGCCTCTTCCGATTCCAGCGCTATGCCCAGTTCAACCAGGCGGCTGCGGAAGGCGTTGCGGCCGGAATGCTTGCCCATCACCATTTTGTTTGCGCTCCAGCCGACATCCTCGGCGCGCATGATTTCATAGGTTTCGCGGTGCTTGAGGACGCCGTCCTGATGGATGCCGGACTCGTGGGCGAAGGCATTGGCGCCGACGATGGCCTTGTTGGGCTGCACCGCGAAGCCGGTAATGCCCGCCACCAGGCGGCTGGCCGGCAAGATCTGGGTGGTGTCGATGCCGGTATCGCAGGGGAAGATGTCCTGGCGCGTGCGCACCGCCATGACTATTTCTTCCAGCGCAGCGTTACCTGCCCGCTCGCCCAGGCCGTTGATGGTGCATTCCACCTGGCGCGCCCCGGCCAGAACCGCAGCGAGAGAGTTCGCCACGGCCAGGCCGAGGTCGTTGTGGCAGTGCACCGAAAAGATCGCCTTGTCGGAGTTGGGGATGCGCTCGCGCAAGGTGGCGATGAGGTTGCCGAACTGCTGCGGCAAATTGTAGCCGACGGTATCGGGAATATTCAGGGTCGTGGCGCCGGCCTCGATCACCGCTTCCAGGATGCGGCACAGGAAATCGGTCTCGGATCTACCGGCGTCCTCGGGCGAGAACTCGACACTGTCAGTCCACTTGCGCGCCCATTTCACTGCCTTCACCGCCTGCTCGACCACCTGATCCGGGCTCATGCGCAGCTTCTTTTCCATGTGGATCGGGCTGGTGGCGATGAAGGTGTGGATACGGCCGGAAACAGCTGGCTTGATCGCCTCGCCGGCACGCTCGATGTCGCGCTCCAGGGCGCGCGCCAGTCCGCACACCGTGCTGTCCTTGATACTGCTCGCGACCGCCTTGACCGACTCGAAATCGCCGTTGCTGGCGGCCGGGAAACCGGCCTCGATCACGTCCACGCGCATCCGCTCGAGCTGACGCGCAATCCGCACTTTCTCCTCTTTGGTCATGGAAGCGCCGGGGCTTTGCTCCCCATCGCGCAAGGTGGTGTCGAATATGATCAGTTTATTTTTCATGACGGGCTCCGCGTTGCAGAAATCGTAATTCATATCACATGAAAATCGGGTCACGCCGATTTTCTCAATTCAAAACAAGTAAGGGGGAGGAATTTAGCGCCTGCGGCGCAGCAGCAGGCCAACCAGCAGGATGTTGGCCCGATATGAAACGAAGGAGACTGGGATAGCGGAGTTCATGGTTTGAAATATAAACGGTTTCATTTCTGAGCGCAAGCTGCTAACCTTTCCGCTTTCTCCGCACCACAACCCCCCACAGCCAGTCCGCGTAAGCAGACAGCGCATACAGCGCAAAGACGCTGAACAGCACCCGCGGCGGGTCGGAAAAAATCAGAATGAAGGTCAGCACGATCAACAAGATGCCAACGAAGGGCACGCTCTTGCGCAGGTTGATGTCCTTGCCGCTGTAATAACGCAGGTTGCTGACCATGGTCAACCCGGCGAACAGCGTCACCCCCCACACCAGCCAGCGAATGTCGGCACCGGGGATGTGGTACTCGTTCATCACCCACACCAGCCCGGCCAGCAACGCTGCCGCGGCGGGGCTGGGCAATCCCTGAAAGAAACGCTTGTCGGCAACTTCATGCTGGGTGTTGAAGCGTGCCAGCCGTAGCGCCGCGCCGGCGCAATAGATAAAAGCGGCGATCCAGCCCAATTTGCCCATGTCCTTCAGCGCCCAGACGTACACGATCAAGGCGGGCGCCACGCCGAACGACACCATATCGGAAAGCGAATCGTATTCCGCCCCGAACGCGCTCTCGGTATGGGTAAGGCGCGCGACCCGGCCATCCAGGCTGTCCATCACCATGGCGATAAAGATCGCCACTGCGGATTGCTCGAAATTCCCGTTCATGGCCTGAACGATGGCGTAGAACCCGGCAAACAGCGCCGCCGTGGTGAACATGTTGGGCAGCAGGTAGATGCCACGCCGGCGCAAGCGGCCACCCAGCAGGGGTTTGCGATTGTCGGGGTTATAGTCTTCGATCAAAACAAGTGCCTTTCACCATTGTCCCTTCCCTCTTTTAGGGGGAAGGTTAGGATGGGGGTTAAGAGGGTGAAATTATTGACACAGCATCTTTACCCAAGCTTTCTACCCCCATCCCAGCCTTCCCCCTGCAAGGGGGAAGGAGAAAAATAGCGGCGCCTGAGTGGCTATGGCGCTTGTTTTGATTGGAGGGCTTCATGGGGTGAAAGGTTTAGCCGCTCAACCAACATTCATCGGCAGTTCGGCCAGAACGGTTTCTCCGGCACGGACCTTGTCGCCGATGCTGACGCGCACCTGGGCGGTCAATGGCAAGTACACGTCCACCCGCGAGCCGAAACGGATGAAACCGTAACGCTGGCCGCGCGCCAGCCGCTCACCCGGCTTGGCATAACACAGGATGCGCCGCGCAATCAGCCCGGCCACCTGGACGCAGGTAATGTCGTAGCCGCAATCGGAACGCAGCCAGATGGCATTGCGTTCGTTTTCCGTGGAGGCCTTGTTCAGGTCGGCATTGATGAATTTTCCGGGGTTGTACCAGATTTCCTCGATCACGCCATCCACCGGACTGCGGTTGGAATGAACGTTGAACACGTTCATGAACACGCTGACCTTCTGCGCATCGCGCTTGAGGTAGGGATCCTGGACGCGTTCGACGGCGACGATGCGGCCGTCGGCAGGGGCGATCACCAGATTGCGCGCCGTCGGCACATTGCGCCCCGGGTCACGAAAAAACTGCAGCACGAACAGGCTGATGATCCACAATGGCAGCGCCCACAGCCAGCCGGCCAGGAACGTAACCAGCAGCGAAACCGCCACAGCGCCGGCCAGAAACGGCCAGCCCTCGCGGGCGATGATAGGGTGGGGATAATTTTTCACTGGGGGGCGATACCGATGCACATTAAGTGGTGAGGCGTTAGGGGTAAAGCGGGAGGCGTGACGATTTGTCGCCTCACGCCTCCCGCCTCACCTCTCACGATTTAGTTCTTCGACTGATCGACCAGCTTGTTCTTGGCGATCCAGGGCATCATGGAGCGCAGCTTTTCGCCCACCACCTCGATCTGGTGCTCGGCATTCAGACGGCGGCGCGCGGTCATTTCCGGATAGTTGGTTTTGCCTTCCAGGATGAAGCGCTTGGCGTATTCGCCGTTCTGGATGTTCTTCAGCGCTTCCTGCATCGCCCAGCGGGATTCATCGTTGATCACTTTCGGCCCGGTGACGTATTCGCCGTACTCGGCATTGTTGGAAATGGAGTAATTCATGTTCGCGATGCCGCCCTCATACATCAGGTCGACGATCAGCTTGAGCTCGTGCAGGCACTCGAAGTAGGCCATTTCCGGCGCATAGCCGGCATTGGTCAGGGTTTCGAATCCGGCCTTGACCAGTTCGACGCAACCGCCGCACAGCACGGCCTGCTCGCCGAACAGATCGGTCTCGGTTTCCTCGCGGAAATTGGTTTCGATCACGCCGCCCTTGGTGCCGCCGTTGGCCGCCGCATAGGACAAGGCGATGCTCTTGGCTTTCTTGGATACGTCCTGGTAGATGGCAATCAGGGTAGGCACGCCGCCGCCCTTGAGGTACTCGGAACGCACCGTATGGCCGGGGCCCTTGGGTGCAATCATGATAATGTCGAGATCGGCGCGCGGCTGGATCTGGTTGTAATGGATGTTGAAGCCGTGGGCGAAAGCCAGGGTCGCTCCCTTCTTCAGATTGGGCTCCACGTCATTACGATAGACGTCAGGCTGCTGCTCATCGGGCACCAGGATCATCACCACGTCGGCGCCCTTCACCGCGTCGGCGATTTCTTTCACCGTGAAGCCGGATTTCTTGGCCTTGTCCCAGGAGGCGCCGCCCTTGCGCAGGCCGACCGTCACCTTGACGCCGGAATCCTTCAGGTTGGCGGCATGGGCATGGCCTTGGGAACCGTAACCGACGATAGTGACTTTCTTGCCCTTGATGACGGAGAGATCGGCGTCCTTGTCGTAATAAACTTTCATGCTTTCGTTCCCTTAATAAATATAAATAACCACTAAAAATTTAAACCTTCAAAATTCTATCGCCACGCCCGATGCCGGATGCACCGGTGCGCACCGTTTCCAGAATCGCATCCTTGTCCAGCGCTTCGAGAAAGGCATCCAGCTTGTAGCCTGCGCCAGTCAGCTCGATGGTGTAGGTCTTGTCGGTGACACCCACAATGTGGCCGCGGAAAATATCTGACATGCGCTTCATCTCCTCGCGCGACTCACCTTCGGCGCGCACTTTCACCAGCATCAACTCGCGCTCGATGTGGCCGCCTTCGGACAAATCCACCACCTTGACCACGTCGATCAGCTTGTTTAGCTGCTTGGTGATCTGCTCGATCACGTCGTCGGAGCCGCGAGTGACGATAGTCATGCGCGACAGGGTGGCATCCTCGGTCGGAGCAACCGTCAGCGACTCGATGTTGTAGCCGCGCGCCGAAAACAGTCCGGCGACACGGGACAGAGCGCCCGCTTCGTTTTCCATCAACAGGGAAATAATATGTCTCATGATGGTTATACCAGAATCATTTCGCTCAACCCCTTGCCGGCGGGGATCATCGGAAAAACATTTTCCTTCTGATCGGTAATAAAATTCATGAATACCAGCCGATCCTTCAAGTCGAACGCCTCTTTCAGCGCGCCTTCGACATCTTCCGGCTTCTCGATATTCATGCCGACATGGCCGTAACTTTCAGCCAGTTTGGCAAAATCCGGCAACGCATCCATATAGGATTCGGCATAACGGTTGCCGTAAAAGAATTCCTGCCACTGCCTCACCATCCCGAGGTAACGGTTGTTGAGCAGAATAATCTTGAGCGGCAAATTGAACTGCTTGCAGGTAGACAGTTCCTGAATATTCATCTGGATACTGCCCTCGCCAGTCACGCAGGCCACCATTGCTTCGGGGTGGGCCAACTGCACGCCCATCGCTGCCGGCAAGCCGAAGCCCATGGTACCCAGGCCACCGGAGTTGATCCAGCGACGCGGCCGGTCGAACTTGTAATACTGCGCTGCCCACATCTGGTGTTGCCCGACGTCGGCGGTCACATAGGCATCACCCCGGGTAACCTCGTGCAGCTTTTCAATCACGTACTGGGGCTTGATCAGGCTGCTATCGCGATCGTATTTCATGCAGTCCTGCGAGCGCCACAGCTCGATCTGCGTCCACCAGGTCTTGAGCGCGGCCCGATCCGGCCTCTCCTTGCTGGCCTGAATCAATTTATTCATCTCTGCCAGCACGTCCTTGACGTTGCCGACAATGGGCACGTCCACCTTGACCCGCTTCGCGATGGAAGTGGGATCAATGTCAATGTGGATGATGCGGCGGCCTTCCTGAAAGAAGTGCGCCGGATTGCCGATAACACGATCATCGAAACGGGCGCCGATGGCGATCAGCACATCGCAATGCTGCATCGCCATGTTGGCCTCATAGGTGCCGTGCATGCCGAGCATGCCGGTAAACAGGGGGTCTGAGGCAGGATAACCACCCAGCCCCATCAATGTGCTGGTAATGGGGAAACCGAGCTGGCGCGTAAGCTGGGTCAGTTCCTCCGCCGCATTGCTCAAAACCACGCCGCCGCCGGTATAGAACATCGGCCGCTTGGCCTCAAGAATCATCTGCACCGCGCGCTTGACCTGTCCCGGATGACCCTTGATCACCGGATTGTAGGAGCGCATCGTCACCTTCTTCGGATAGGTGAATTCAGTCTTGTGCTGGGTCACATCCTTGGGGATATCCACCACCACCGGCCCAGGCCGGCCCGTTGAAGCGAGATAAAACGCCTTCTTGATGGTCTCGGCGAGATCCCTGACATCCTTCACCAGGAAATTGTGTTTCACGCAGGGGCGAGTGATGCCCACCATATCCACTTCCTGGAAGGCATCCAGGCCGATCGCGGCGGTCGGCACCTGGCCGGAAAGCACCACCAGCGGGATCGAATCCATGTAGGCGGTAGCGATACCGGTCACGGCATTGGTCGCGCCCGGCCCGGAAGTCACCAGTGCAACTCCGGTCCGGCCTGTGGCGCGCGCATAGCCGTCGGCGGCATGCACCGCGGCCTGCTCGTGCCTGACCAGCACATGCTTGAACTTGTTCTGCTTGAAAACCTCGTCGTAAATGTTCAACACTGCACCGCCGGGGTAACCGAAAACAAATTCGGTACCTTCTTCCGCCAGGCAGCGCACAACGATCTCTGCGCCCGTCAATTCCATATAACAGCCTTAAATAATCATTCCGGGGAAACCTAACCCGAATGTTTCATAAATTCGCGTGATGATCGCGCAGGATTTTGTCGCCTAAAGGCGACAAAAGACCAGCGAGGGCGCGCGTCAATTTATGAAATATCCGGGTTAGAACACTAATGGTTGCCGCCAACTTGGTCAAGTGCGACATTTTACCAAAGTTGCGGAAGACTCTGCTTTATTTTTCTTTATTTGATAAGATGCCACATTAAAGAATGTTACTCGGGAACTCTCCAACTGGCCACCTTTCAGGAACTTTCCAGGTTTCTTGCCGAAGTCGAACGACGCGCCTACAAGCAGGCGCTATTTGCCGTTCGCGACGAACATGGCGCACTGGACATCGTACAGGACTCGATGATGAAACTGACGGAAAAATACTCGGGAAAGCCCGCCGAGGAATTCCCGATGCTGTTCCAGCGCATTTTGCAAAACACCATCCGCGACCATTACCGGCGCCAGAAAGTGCGCTCGTTATGGACCACCCTGCTGTCGTCTCTTACTCCCCATCAGGAAGAAGAATATGATCCCCTGGAAACTTTAGAAGTCGAGGACGACTCAAATAAAATTCATCGGCCGGAAGAAACCCTGGCTCGCTCGCAAGTCGTTAAATTGGTTGAGCAGGCATTAGAAAGTTTGCCGGCTCGTCAACGGGAAGCGTTCCTGCTGCGTTATTGGGAAGAACTGGATGTTTCTCAAACCGCTGCCGCGATGGGTTGTTCCGAAGGCAGCGTCAAAACACATTGTTCCCGGGCCACTCACGCAGTGGCGGCCTTCTTGAAATCGAAGGGAATTGAGCCATGAACAGACCCATGAATGAACATGATCTGGCAAAAAAAATTACTCAACACCTTGATTACGGCACAGCCAACCTGGATAGCCGTATACACTATCGCCTTCAGACAGCGCGCCAGCATGCCATGGAAGCCTATGCCCAACCTCGCCACGGCTTCAACCTGGCGTGGGAAGGGCGCGGCCACAGCGGTCACCGTAGCTACTCGCCTTTCCGTGCCTGGGTGCCGCTGGCGTTGCTGATTTTGGGGCTGATGTTCGTCACCTATTGGCAAAACACCCAGGAGATGAACGATGTGTCGGAAATCGACGCCCATCTGCTGGCCCTGGACTTGCCGGTACATGCTTTCATTGATAGCGGATTCGATACATGGCTAGAAGGCTCGTCGCAGTAATAGCTCTCGCCTTTTGCCTGCTGGCACAAGGCGGCGCCATTGCGGCCCAGGAACCCCGGCAACCCGCATGGATCGAGCTCTCACAGAAACAAAAACAGATTCTGGCTCCAGTATCAGGCGAGTGGGACTCCATGCCGGCAATCCAGCGCCAGCGACTGCTGGGCGTGGCCAAACGTTACCCCAAAATGAAACCCAATGAACAGCAGCGTATCCAGACCCAACTGAAAGACTGGGCCAGGCTGACTCATGAAGAACGTGTCTTGGCTCGGAAGAAATATGAGAAACTGAAGCAACTGCCGCCAGAGAAACGCCAGGAAGTCCAAAAAAAGTGGCAGGAATACCAACAGTTGCCCGAGGAGAGAAAGGAACAACTGCGGCGCAATAAAGAAGTTCCCTCAAAAACCCAACCGCTTGCCCCTGAGCCCCCAAAAGCAGCTCAGGAAGTGCCGAAATCCGAAACGGCGGCCGTTCCGATCAAGCCGGAAGCAGCCAAACCGACGGCAAACTAGCAGCCTGTCGGACTTAAAGAATCGAAGCGAAAAATGAACTGGTCGAGGGCAGATTTTCACGATTTTCAAGCCAATAGTTATTCATATTGGCGCAGGAAAGCGGGGAAATATGCACCGGCCAGCTCATTTTGCAGCCG
>CAMTYG010000032.1:0-4788 GCA_947085875.1 uncultured Sulfuricella sp. | reverse complement strand
GTAAGCGCTAGCAGTGCGTTCCAGCAAAACAGTTACCGTTCGCGGTGAGCTTGTCGAACCGCTGGATGCCCGCCAATACTGGCCTTCGACAAGCTCAGGCCGAACGGTTTATTTGTAATGGTTTTAATGGAACGCACTACTAGGCGTCAAGCAGGTATAAGCAAATGGGAGCGCATTGTCGCTCCCATTTTTTTGGTGGCAGTTGCTGGCCCGATGGACGAAGCCAGGAAAACGGCTTTCTCGGCAATGACCGGGTGAAGATTCCGCTTCCTCCGGCCCTGCTGCAAAGGTCGCGCCCTGCGCAAACGGATACGCCAATAATGGGGTCAGCGGAATATAGCTAGCGGTTGCACCAGGGAATCTTGGGGGCAGGGTTTCGCGGTCGTAGCTGGCCAGCCTCCCTCTCGGCTAAAACACTCGAGGACAAGAGCCCGGCAAGCACGGCTGAATTCGTGCCTACGGGGCGTGTTGGGCTAATGGGTAATCCGGGGAAATGGATATCACGGGACGGCGGCACGAAGCAAAACCCCCCTTGGGTTTGCCAAGAGGGGTTTTGTTTCAAATGATGGCTTGAAAGGCCGCTTGTTCGTTGGTCTTACCGGTCTCTCCGGGCGTTGCGCATGAGCGAAGGCAGATAAAAGTCTTTGTACTGTTTGATGACATTCGCCCCCTCGCCTGATGTCAGGCGCTGTGCCCTTTGCGGCGAATACATGAGTTGCGCGAAATCAAGTGGCCCTTTGTCCCTGTGGCATTCGTCACAAAAAATGGGTTTCGGCGAGAATTCCCTGTGAATATCCGCGTTAAGGCGCATCTTGCGCTTTTGCAAGTCCCCGTCGCTGTCCTTGGCTGCGGATTCATCCAGGAGTTGCTGCGCTTCCTGGTTTTCATCCAGACGTCTGGAAGTCCCTTTTTCGGTTTTGAATGGAATGATCGTTCCGCCGTATTCGCCCGGCGGGCCTTTCAGTTCGGTCAGGGGAATATGGGTGCCGCGCTGTATCCATTTGTATTCGAATCGCTCGCCTTCCTTGGGAGCGATGTGGCAAACCTCGCAAGCCATGAAGAACGAGTGTGCGTTGAGCATCCCCCGCACTTCCTTGGATCTCGAGTGCGAATAATCTTCATGGCACTTCAGGCACCACGATTTCGATTTGCTCCCCGCGAGTACGGCCTCGGTCACGCCGTGGAAAGGCTCATAAATCATCTCCTGGCGAGGGACGGCCTTTTTCGCCAGAGTTTCCCCGGTGCGATAGGCGTCCTTGAAATAAATCAGATAGATCAGCCAAATGGAGAAGGCAACCAGCAGAATGCCTATCGTCAGCATCACGAGATGGACAAGGAACCTTTTCGGAGCGCTTGCGCCGCCACCCTTATGCATTGCCGCGCCCTCCTTCTGCGGTGTTCGCGGATTTCGAGGCCTCTTCCGCAATTAACCGTTCATACCAAAGCGAATGCTCTTCCTTCATCAGCGTCTCGGAAATGTTCCCGTCGATAAAAGCTCTGTTCATCGGATAGACATGCGGGTTGTAATGAACCGCGAAAATGTGGCCAACGATAATCGCCAGCGCGGCCAGGGCAGCCTCTCCCAAATGTAATGCATCGGCCACGTCGAGGTAGAACTTCGGCCAGTACGATTGCGTCCACATCATAGTGCCGGTGCTGATCACGATGAACATGCCGAAATAGACGGAAAAATATTCAAGTTTTTCAATATAGGTGAACCGATCCAGTTTGGGCCGTTCTTTCCGCAACCCGATCATGTACATGACATTCTGGTACGCATCCACGCCATCCTTCAGTCCTGGGCGCATAGCTTTGATCCAGCTTCTGCCGTCGGCCTTGAACATCACGTAATAGAGGTGGTAGAAACATACTGCGGCAACCGCTACGGCTGCGATGCGATGAACGATTCCGCGCCAGTAGAAGATGCTTTTCCCGGTTGAGCCTAACAGCTTGACGGCCCAATCTTCGGCCATCAGCATGAAGCCCGTGATGATCAGCAAGGTTGTTGAAACAAAAAGAATGACGTGTTGAATTCTTTCGCTCTTCGTTAGCCGGACGAAGGCCCTTTCGTTATTGCCGTGCCCACCCATCTCAATGCCCTCCCTTTTTGCTGTCACGGTATGTCGCATAAAGATCCAGCAGCCGGTGGCCACCAAGCCCGACAACAACCGCCGCGATGAGAATCTGATAGAAAAGTTTGATCCAGCGCAATACCGTGGCCTGGAAATCCTCATCCTGCCGCGCGAGGTCGACATCTGCTTCGCCATCTTTCGCCAGGAACGCCGCTTTGACCAGGGACGGGTGTGCCCTGCTGCCCGTGGCAAACGCCTGCGTCGCCGCGGCGTGGCAGCCCGCCTGAGCGCAGGTTTCACGCTTGTTGTCGTCATTGACCGGCGAGTTCTCATTCTTCCGTGAAGCGATCCGGTGAGGCGAAAAACCCAGCGCATAGGGCGCATGGCAGTTCAGGCAGTTCGCCACTTCCTCGTCCCCATACTGAATCGCCTTGCCATGGTAGGTATCCTGAAATCCAACCACCACATCCAGTTTGTGCCTCGCCATCATGTCCTGATTCGCGTGGCATTTGCTGCAAAGCCTGACCACTTCCGATGAGGGCCTCCGCATCGAAAACCGATAATTGATATGGCTCAGAAAGCGCTCGACCCACGCTTTCTCTTCGTGGCATTGGCGGCAAATCTCCGTGAACGCCTTCGATTTCATCTGTTGCTGAACACTGAGCAGATAAGGCTTGTTCGTATGACAGTCCCTGCACGCGGGTAAATCGGCCTGGTCTTCGGCGCCGGAGCCTTTCGCGCCGTGAGCGCTTTTCTCCAGATCCTCCACGATAGCCTTGTGCGAGAACTTATTGCCGGTGGACGGTTCGTTGAGGTGGCAGGTTTTTCCGCAATCCACTTTTTTCGCGTCCGTATGAGGGATCTTGTCCACGCCTTCGTGGCAATCCGAGCAATTGAACCTTCCGTGGTACGAGGCATTGTGGATATCCTCATTCACGTAAAAAATCCGCTTTACGATCCGGTTCTTCGCGTCTTTTTCATAGCGTCCCAAACCCGGATACTTGTGGCACAGGAGGCAGCCGTCCTGGCCTTTTGGGACGTCCACCTGGATTTTGGCATCAAGAGCCGCCTGCCCCGGGGTCGCGAAGCCCGGCGAGGCCGCCATGGCCATCGCAGCGGCAACGGCAATGCCCGAAAGATACGCCCAAACGCCCTCTTGCCTGCGCGGGATCATGGCAGGCTTGTTTTCCTGTAATTGATGATTCATCCGTTGCCCTTCATGTCATCAGACGGGTTTGGCAGGCCAAACCTGGGAGGCTACCCCCGCCCCAGCTTCATCCGGCGGTTAGCTGGTTGAAATTAAAAATAAATCCGTGTGTTACCCGAGTTAATGTGCGGTCGATTGCTTTTTTAGGTTGTTATGTTCCATGCGTTTGCCAGGCTTGCTCCCGGCGGACAGCTTTTTTGCGAAAAAAAGCTCCTGATATCCTTTATTGTGGCGAATCAACTCCATTTTTTCGCCATTTTTTCACTGCACCCAGCGATGCCTGTTATGGTTTTCGCCGTATGGCAGTGCGCGCCATTCCTGCTCTTCAATCGCCCAGGCTATAAACCGAGATTTTGTTGCGCAATATCTCGGCGGTATAAAGCCGGTTGTCGCGCCCGATCGCGATGCCGCCCGCCGACACGAATCGTTGCGGCGTGCCGTTATGGCCCAGAACGTGCAAAAAACGTCCTTCGCCGTCATAAACCTGAATCACGTCCATGTAACTGTCGCTGATGTAGATGCGCTGTTTTCCATCGACGGCCACGCCTTTTGGGCGAAAAAGCTGCCCTGGCAGAACGCCCCAGGTGCCAACCTGGATGAGCAATGCGCCCTCTTCGTCAAATCCCTGTACACGAGAATTGAGCGCATCTGCTATGTATACATCACCTTCAGGTACTACCGTGACAGATGCCGGGTAACGGAATAACCCGCCGCTTTCGCCGTTCCCGCCCCACTGGCGCAGGAGTTTGCCGGGGGCTGCAAAGCTCATGATTTTGTGGTTGTTGTTGCCGCTAACATAGATCTTGGCGCCGGAAGCATCTGTCGCCACATCGATCGGGCGTATCGCCAAACCTCCGTCTACAACCGGGAATGCATATTGGAAGCGCCCGTCGGCGCCGAATACCTGGATGCGATGATTGCCCGTGTCGGCCACATATACGCGCCCTCTCCCATCGGTACCGACGCCGACCGGATCCTTGAACTGCCCTTCGCCCGATCCTTTGCTGCCAATGGTGAGGAGGTGCTTGCCGTTGCGGTCAAAGGCGACCACCCGATGGTTGCCGCCGTCAACGATATATATGCGGCCGTCGCTGCTTACTGCTACGTCGGTAGGCAGGGAGAGTCCGCCGATGCCCTGGCCGGTGATGTCAAACAGATGACGAACGCCCACGGTGGGGATGCCGGTGGCAAACGACAAGGCAGCCCAGCTCGCCAGCAAAGCGGCGGCAATTACACGCAATAGTTTGCGTGTTCTCGGTCCGGGAGCGGATTTCCCTTGCATTCGTGCTCCCGTCAAGGTGATTCTCAGGTTATTTATCGGCGAAGCCATAACAATTGTCGACTGAAATCGTTCTTTAATGAATAAAGACCGCACAAAACCGTTCGGAACCGAATCATGGCGACGAAGCTCGCGGTCTGGCCATGCTCCCTGCAAAACTGATTTTTATAATTTGGATATTGTACCCAATTTAAAATGGCCTGAACAGGCTTAGCCTAGCCTGCTTATGG
>CAMTYG010000031.1:0-4082 GCA_947085875.1 uncultured Sulfuricella sp. | reverse complement strand
GTTTAGATTAAGGTATTCGCCTAATTTTATCAATGTTTCGGCGCTGAAGGGACAGGCACCAAATAAAAAAGGGCGGGGTAACCCGCCCTTTTCTTGCCGCTGCGCCAGGAATTACAGGCTGTAATACATGGCGAACTCGACCGGGTGCGTGGTCATGCGGAAACGCGTGACTTCTTCCATTTTCAGTTCGATGAAGGCATCGATCCAGTCGTTGGAAAACACGCCGCCACGGGTCAGGAACTCGCGATCCTTGTCCAGGTAATCCAACGCCTGGTCCAGCGACGAGCACACGGTCGGGATCAGTTTCTCTTCTTCCGGCGGCAGGTCGTACAGGTTCTTGTCCATGGCCTCGCCCGGGTGAATCTTGTTCTGGATGCCGTCAAGGCCGGCCATCAACAGAGCGGAGAAGCACAGGTACGGGTTGGCGGAAGGATCCGGGAAACGGGTCTCGATGCGGCGGCCCTTGGGATTGGCCACGTGCGGAATGCGGATCGATGCGGAGCGGTTCTTGGCGGAGTAGGCCAGCATAACCGGAGCTTCGAAGCCGGGCACCAGACGCTTGTAGGAGTTGGTGCCGGGGTTGGTAATCGCATTCAGGGCGCGGGCATGCTTGATGATGCCGCCGATGTAGAACAGAGCCGTTTCGGACAGGCCGCCGTAGCCGTTGCCGGCAAACAGGTTCTGGCCATCTTTCCAGATCGACTGGTGGACGTGCATGCCGGAGCCGTTGTCGCCAACGATGGGCTTGGGCATGAAGGTCGCGGTCTTGCCGTAGGCGTGGGCGACGTTGAACACCACGTATTTCAGGATCTGGGTCCAGTCGGCGCGTTTTACCAGGGTGCTGAAGCGAGTGCCGATTTCGCATTGGCCGGCGGTCGCCACTTCGTGGTGATGCACTTCGACCGGCACGCCCATTTCTTCCAGCGCCAGACACATGGCGGAACGGATGTCCTGGAAGGAATCGACCGGAGGAACCGGGAAATAGCCGCCCTTGACGCCGGGACGGTGGCCGACGTTGCCGCCTTCGAATTTTTCGCTGGAGGACCAGGCGGCTTCTTCGGACTCGATTTTTACCGATGCGCCGGACATGTCGGCATGCCAGGTGACGGAATCAAAAATGAAGAATTCGGGTTCCGGGCCGAAGTAGGCGGTGTCGCCGATGCCGGTGGATTTCAGGTAGGCTTCGGCGCGCTTGGCGATGGAACGCGGGCAGCGGTCATAGCCCTTGCCGTCGGAAGGCTCCACCACGTCGCAGGACATGATCAGGGTGGATTCGTCGAAGAACGGGTCCATGTTGGCGGTATCCGGATCGGCCATCAACTGCATGTCGGAAGCCTGGATGCCTTTCCAGCCGGCGATCGAGGAACCGTCGAAAGCGTGACCGGTTTCGAACCAGTTTTCGTCTACCACGTGGGCGGGAATGGAAACGTGCTGCTCCTTGCCGCGGGTATCGGTAAAGCGCAGGTCAACGAATTTAACGTCGTTGTCCTTGATCATTTTCAAAACGTCGGCGATCGCCATGTTTTATCTCCTAACTATCTAAAAGTTTGCAAAAAAATGACTTCGAATTCTGGGTTTTTGCTGCTGGGAGGCAAGTGAGCATGAAACATGCCAAGCAAAAACAGAAAAAAAGCATTGTGCCATAACTGCCGGTCAAAACAAACGCAAATCAAAACAAGCGCTTTTCACGTTTGCCCCTTCTCCCTTTGGGAGAAGGTTGGGATGAGGGCAGCGTCCCCCGGTGGGCTTCCCTCTCCCCAACCCTCTCCCGCTTGCGGGAGAAGGAGCAAACGTGAAGGGCGCTTGTTTTGATTTGCACCGGAATTGTGCAAATTGGGTGCGATATGCACCATTACGGTGCATGGCGTTGGTGCAGATGAATAGCGGAGAAAAATGGGTCGTCCCGGAGCAGGTCGGCGATGGCGGTTTTGAGTGCGGCTACCTGTTCGCGGCTGACATTGCTGGCGAGGAATATTTCGGCTTCCGCTTTTCCATCCAGGTAATGCAATACCACTTTTTCATGGCTGGGCAGTGCCTGACTTAGGCGCTGTTCCAGATGGGCAATCAAGGTTTCGCGACTGGGCAAGTGCTGGTTGGGCTTGGTGGAAGAATCATCCTCCGGGTCGATGTGTACCATCACGTCGAGCGCATGGTGCTGTTTGAGTACACGCGCACGCGCGTTTTCGGCAATATAGTGCCCTTCCGAGACGCTGATGCGCGGGTTTACCAGCAGCACATGTGCGTCCACCAGTGAACGGTCGCCCATGCGGCGGGTGCGCAATTCATGCACGCCCTGAACGCCGGGGGTGGCGAGCAGGGTTGCGCGTATCGCTTTCACTTCGTTCTTGTCCAGGCTGGTGTCGATCAATTCTGAAATCGCCTGGGATGCCTGTTTCCAGCCCATGCGCATGATCATGACCGCAACCAGCACCGCAGCCAGGAGATCCATCGAAGTGAAGCCGAGCAGGTTGCCGCCGATGCCCACCACCACCACTAGCGACGAGGCGGCGTCGGAGCGGGCGTGCCAGGCATTGGCTTCGAGCATCTGCGAGCGCAGCTTGCGCGCGACATGCAGCATGTAGCGGAACAATGCTTCCTTGCCGGCCAGGGTCAGGATGGCGATCCACAGCGTGGCAATGTGGACTTTTTGCAGCGCGGCGGGGTCTTGCAGGCGCATCGCCGCGCCCCAGAACAAGGCGCCGCCGACGCCGAGCAAAATCAGCCCGAGCGCCAGGGTGGTGGCGGTTTCGATGCGGGCATGGCCGTAGGGGTGCTCCTCATCCGCGTCGCGCGCGCCATGGCGGTTGGCGAACAGCACCAGGAAATCGCACAGCAGGTCGGACAGGGAATGCAAGCCGTCAGCGACCAGCGCCTGGGATTTTCCGATCAGGCCGACCACGATCTGCAGCACGGTCAGCACCACGTTCACCGCGACGCTGATCCAGGTCACTTTTTGCGCAGCCTGAAAGCGCCTGATCCGATCGGGGTGGATTTCAGCGTGCGGTTTGGCGGAGTGGTGGGGCATAGAATGAATATTTAGATTGAACTAAAAAGCTTTTAACCACGAATGCACACGAATCAAACACGAATGTTCACGAATAATCAGTTGGTTATCAAGACTAGACTTGTTCGCCTGTTTGGCGCCAAAACTAGGCGACAATGATGATTGTCTTTAACTATTCGTGTTCATTCGTGAACATTCGTGTCATTCGTGGTTAATCGCTGTTTTTAAGATTAAGAAGCAACGGGTTCGGGGCGTTATGATACGCAAATCAAAGGGCTTTTGCCTTATAATTCGACGTCCTTAAATTGTGAACATTCATGACCGATCGTTACGCCGTTGTCGGCAACCCCATTGCCCACAGCAAGTCCCCGCTGATTCACGCCGAGTTTGCCCGCCAGACGGGCCAGGATATGGCGTACATTGCGCTGCTCGCGCCGCTGGAAGACTTTGCCGGCACGGTGAAAAAGTTTCAGGCGGAAGGCGGTAAGGGGCTGAATGTGACCGTTCCATTCAAGCTGGAGGCTTTTGGCTTGCTCGGGCCGGGAGATACTTTGTCGGAGCGCGCTCACTTCGCACAGGCGGTTAACACCATCAAATTTGAAGAAGGCGGCAGGCTATATGCCGACAATACGGATGGAGTGGGGTTTGTCCGCGACGTCACCCAAAACCTGCGGCACTCGATAACAGACAAGCGCGTACTGCTGATGGGCGCGGGAGGCGCGGCGCGTGGAGTGGTTCTCCCTATCCTTATGGAAAAGCCGTCCCAGTTGGTGATAGCAAACCGCACAATGAGCAAGGCTATTGAATTGGCCGGCACCACCAAAAAATATGGCCATGTTTTGGCAAGCGACTATGAACAGCTGGCCGGGCGGCAGTTCGACATCGTGATCAATGCCACTTCCAGCAGTCTAAGCGATGCCCTGCCCCCCTTGCCGCAGAGCGTGTTCGCGCCGGGAGCGCTGGCCTACGACATGATGTACGGCAAGGGGCTTACTCCCTTCCTGCTGTTCGCCCAGGCCAATGGTGCTGAACATCTGGCCGACGGTCTCGGCATGTTGGTCGAGCAGGCGGCGGAATC
>CAMTYG010000030.1:0-11247 GCA_947085875.1 uncultured Sulfuricella sp. | reverse complement strand
TTCATCACCTGCAGGTTGTCGCCGAAGATCAGCATGTTGTGCCAATCGACACCGTTTTTTCCAAAGGTGCGCTCGGCTTGCAAGGGTACGGCCATGGTGCCCGCGATGATATCTTCTTCCCGTTCCTTACCGTAATAAACCAGTTCGTACTCGCGCTTTTCCGGCGGGAACAGCTCGCGCGCCCAATCGGAGGGCAAGTCTTCGCCGCGCTGGAGGGCTTGAATCACTCTTTGTCGAAGCTCATCGTTCATGTTTTTGTGTTTTTCCTTTTACGGGTATGGGTGCCAGCGTCTCAAGGGCCAACTCATCCAGCAGGCCGCTATCGGCGAAGCTGTAATGCCCATCTGCGGCTACGATGACGTGCTCCAGCACTTTAATGCCGATGGGATGGCACGCGGCAAGCAGGTCCCGCGTCAGGAGTTTGTCAGCCTCGCTGGGCGCGGCAGCGCCGGTAGGATGGTTGTGCGCGGCAACCAGCGCCGAGGCATTCGCCTGCAAGGCCTGTGCAACAATGGAGCGAATTGGCGGGTGCACATGATCCACGGTGCCTTTGGCAATCAGCGCATCTTCCAAGAGCCGCCCCTGACGATTCAAGTACGCCACCCGGAAATGCTCTTCCGCCAGCCCGCGCAAGCGGGCGGTGAAATATTCCGCCGCCTGCCGGGTGCTCTTGATGATGGTTTCCTCCCGGCTGCCCGGCAGCGCTGCGCGCCGCCCGAGTTCCAGCGCGGCTTGCAACTGGGCCAGCTTTGCGTCTCCCAGGCCTTTAATCCCCTCCCAAGCCGAAATCGGCGCGGCCATCATCCCCGGTACGGAACCAAAGCGGTTCAGCAACTCTCGCCCCAATTCGACCGCGCTCTTGCCTTGCATACCGACGCGCAGAAGGATAGCAAGCAGTTCGGCATCGGTCAAAGCATGAGGGCCTCGTGTAAGCAAGCGTTCACGGGGTCGCTCATCTTCCGGCCAACCTGAAATGCCGGATGTGATTCGTTTTGGATTAGCAGGCATCAGTTGTCAATGGCATGTTTTTCTTGTCATTCTACACGCGTAAAGAAAAATTCCGGTTTTCAGAAATCTCCCCACAGCGTCTGCATCGCCGCCAGCGCCGCCAGCGCCGCCGTTTCGGTGCGCAGGACGCGCGCACCCAGCCGCACCGGGGTGTAGCCGTAACGCTGTGCCGCCTCGGCTTCCGCCGGGGAAAGGCCGCCTTCCGGGCCGACCAGCAGGGTGACATTGCCGGTGGGTTTGGGCAGGTCACGCAACCCGACTTCGGCAGTAGGCGACAGCATCAGGCGCAGCCCCGGCCCATCCTGCTGCTCTGGGAGCCTGTCGGACTCATGATGAATCGGCTGCGAATCCGCCTGAGCGGTCCATATTTCGCCGCTTTTTTGGTCAATAGAATGACTATTGACCTGCAAAACCGGCAAAAACTGTCCTCGCCCAGCCGAATTCTCGCTTCGATCCCCATAAGTCCGACAGGCTCCTAGCCAATCGAGCAGAGGGCGAATCGGGGCGACTTCGGGCACGCGGTTGCGGCCGCTCTGCTCGCAGGCCGCGACCACCACGCCCTGCCAATGCGCCACACGCTTCTCCGCCCGCTCGCCGGCAAGCCGCACCACGCTGCGCTCGCTCGCCAGCGGCTGGATATTGCCTATGCCCAGCTCCACCGCCTTTTGCAGGGTGAAATCCATTTTTTCCCCCGCTGAAATCGCCTGGGCTAGCAGGACTTGCAGCGGCGATTCGCGCTCTATGGCCTGCCAGTCCACGATTTTCACCGTGACATTGCGCTTGCCGATATCCGTGATGCGCGCCTCGCCTTCTCCGCCGCGTCCGTTGAACACGCTGACCGTATCACCGGCTTGCAGGCGCAGCACCCGCGCGGCGTGGTGCGCGGCCTGCTCGGGCAGTTCCGCCGGGCCACTTTGGGCTAAAATTTCCGGGCAGTAAAAGCGGGGGATGGTCATCTGTTTTTTTTCCACACTTCGTATAAGTTGCGCTCATGATAAACTAAAATAATTGGCACCCATCAAGCAGGAGTATTGAATATGGTCAGCTTGCAGACACCGGTTTGCGATTTCGGCTGGAAAGCCCTGGATTTTGACCTGCCCGGGGTGGACGGCAGGCGTTACAACCTGGCCACTGCGCGCGGCCCCAGGGGTCTGCTGGTGATGTTCATCTGCAACCACTGCCCTTACGTCCAGGCGATTCGCGACCGCCTCGTGCGCGACTGCCGGAAGTTGCGGCAGATGGGCATCAACACCATCGCCATCATGTCGAACGATCCGGCCGATTACCCGGAAGACTCCTTCGACAACATGAAAAAGGTGGCGCGGGAATTCGGCTACCCCTTCCCCTACGTGTGGGACGAAAGCCAGGAAGTGGCGCAAGCCTATGGCGCCGTGTGCACGCCGGACTTCTTCGGCTTCAACGCTCAACTGGAACTGCAGTACCGCGGACGATTCGATGCTTCGCGCAAGGAAGCCGCGCCCGCCGACGCCCGGTGCGACCTGTTCGAAGCGATGCGGGAAGTGGCGTTGACCGGCAAGGGGCCGTCGGAGCAAATCCCGAGCATGGGCTGCTCGATTAAATGGCGTGAGGCGTAAAACGTGAGGGGTGAGGCGAAAACAGTGGCCTTTGACCGTTCGCTGACCCAGTGCTGGAAAGCCTTACATGGCTTTCGCCTCTCTCCCCTCACGCCTCACCCCTAACGCCCATGCTCAAATCCGTCATCGCAGCCGTAAAAACCGTGGCGCAGCAGGAAATCATGCCGCGCTACCTGAAGGTCGCGCACCAGCGCAAGATCGATGGCAGCATTTTTACCGAGGCGGATGTCGCCGCGCAAACCGCGCTGGTTTCGGCGCTCCGGCAGATCCACGATTATCCGGTGCTGGGCGAGGAAATGCCGCCGGAGCAGCAGGAAGCGCTGTGGCGCGGCGGAGAAGATGGGCTATGGTGCATCGACCCGATCGACGGCACCTCCAATTTCTTCAACGGCCTGCCTTATTTCGCGGTTTCCGTTGCCTTGATGCGTGGTGGGCAGAGCGTGCTGGGCGTGGTCTACGACCCGGTGGCGGACGAAATGTTCTGGGCGGAGCGGGGCAAGGGTGCCTGGCTCAACGGCGAGCCGCTGCCGATCAAGGAGCGTGCGCCCGAATTTTGCCATGCCATGGCGGCAATCGACTTCAAGCGCCTCAAGCCGAATCTGGCGCAGCAGTTGGTGGCGTCGCCGCCATTTGCCTCGCAGCGCAACTTCGGCGCCAGCACGCTCGACTGGTGCTACGTGGCGGCGGGACGCTTCAATCTTTACCTGCACGGCGGGCAGAAGCTCTGGGACTACGCCGCCGGTTCGCTGATCCTGACGGAAGCGGGCGGCTCCCTATGCACCCTGACCGAGGACGATTTCGGGGCTGGCCGTCTTTGGCAGCGCTCCGTCATCGCTGCGTTGAACCCCGATTTATTCAATGCCTGGAAAACCTGGATCCGGGCGCGGCAGTAACCCGAAAATCAAGTCTTGTATCTTTTATCTATAAGAAAAGTAACTACTCAGGTAGGTGGTTTCTTATAAAAACAATAGGTTAGCGATTTGACCTGCTCGATGATGCCTTGGGCATGTTTTGTAACATGCTGATTTATAGATAATTTTGTTTTCATGGCAATCCTGCGTTGACCCGCAATAAACTTGTGTTTCGTTATCTTTCAATATGTTACGACCACCTGAGTAGTTACTAAGAAAAAAACTTGGGATAATAAAAATCTGTTATTGCCCTTAGTCCGGTTCGTGAGTAATAATCGCAAGTTTTAATAGTCCTTAAATAGCCCTTAGCAGAAAAAGGAAACAGAGCATGGCAACTCATAAAGACCTCGCGAACGCGATCCGCGTCCTCTCCATGGACGCCGTGCAGAAGGCCAATTCCGGCCACCCGGGCGCTCCCATGGGCATGGCGGAAATCGCCGAAGTGGTGTGGAACCATAACCTGCGCCACAATCCGGCCAACCCCAAGTGGTTCGATCGCGACCGCTTCGTGCTGTCCAATGGCCACGGTTCGATGCTGATTTATTCGCTGCTGCATCTGACGGGCTACGATCTGCCGATCGAGGAACTCAAGAAGTTCCGCCAGCTCCATTCCAAGACTCCGGGCCACCCCGAATATAACTACACCCCCGGCGTCGAGACCACCACCGGTCCGCTCGGCCAGGGCATCACCAACGCCGTCGGCATGGCCATGGCAGAAAAGCTGCTGGCCGCCGAATTCAACAAGCCCGGCCATGAAATCGTCAACCACCACACCTACGTATTCATGGGCGACGGCTGCCTGATGGAAGGGATCTCCCACGAAGCCTGCGCACTGGCCGGCACCTGGGGCCTGGGCAAACTGATCGCCTTCTGGGACGACAACGGCATTTCCATCGACGGCCACGTCGAAGGCTGGTTCACCGACGATACGCCGAAGCGTTTCGAAGCCTACGGCTGGCACGTTGTCGCCAATGTGGATGGTCATAACCCGGCAGCCATCGAAGCCGCTGTACAGCAGGCCAAGAGCGTTACCGACAAGCCTTCCCTGATCTGCTGCAAGACCATCATCGGCAAAGGCTCCCCCAACAAGGAAGGCACCCACGACGTGCACGGCGCCGCCCTGGGCGACGCGGAAGTGGCCGACACCCGCAAGAACCTGGGCTGGGATCATCCCCCGTTCGAGATTCCAATGGACGTGTACGAGGGCTGGGACTGCACCACCAAGGGACAAGGCCTCGAAACCCTGTGGAACAACAAGTTTGCAGAATATGCCGCCGCCTTCCCGGCTGAAGCCGCTGAATTCAAGCGCCGCATGGCCGGTGGATTGCCCGCCAACTGGAAACAGCATGCTGCGGACTTCATCGCCAAGACCAACGAGAAAGCCGAGACCATCGCCACCCGCAAGGCCTCGCAGAACTGCATCAACGGCCTGGCTCCCGCGCTGCCCGAGTTCCTCGGCGGCTCTGCCGACCTGACCGGCTCCAACCTGACCAACTGGACCGGCTGCCACCACGTCAAGGGCAAGAGCACCGGCAACTACATCAGCTATGGCGTGCGCGAGTTCGGCATGGCCGCCATAATGAACGGCATGGCCCTGCACGGCGGCCTGCTGCCCTTCGGCGGCACCTTCCTGATGTTCTCCGAATATGCCCACAACGCCCTGCGCATGGCATCCCTGATGAAGCAGCGCGTGATCTACGTCTTTACCCACGACTCCATCGGTCTGGGCGAAGACGGCCCGACCCACCAGCCGGTCGAGCAAACCGCCTCCCTGCGCATGATCCCCAACATGCAGGTATGGCGCCCGTGCGACACGGTGGAATCGGCAGCGGCCTGGGTGGCTGCCGTAGAGCGCAATGACGGCCCGAGCAGCCTGATCATGAGCCGCCAGAACCTCAACTTCCAGAAACGCGATGCCGCGCAGATCGCCAACATCGCCAAGGGCGGCTACGTGCTGGCCGACGCGGCCAATGCCAAGATGGTGCTGATCGCGACCGGCTCGGAAGTGCAGCTGGCGATGGACGCCAAGAAAGTGCTGGACGAGCAGGGTATCCCCACCCGCGTGGTGTCGATGCCTTCCACCAACGTGTTCGACAAGCAGGACCAGGCCTACAGGGACAGCGTGCTGCCCAAGGGCGTCAAGCGCGTAGCCATCGAAGCCGGCGTGACCGACGGCTGGTACAAGTATGTCGGCGACGGCGCAGTGGTCGGCATGCACAGCTTCGGCGAATCTGCCCCGGCTGGTGAACTGTTCAAACTGTTCGGCTTCACCGTCGAGAACGTAGTCAACACCGCCAAAGGTGTCTTGTAAAACCATTCACCGCAGAGGCGCGGAGGCGCAGAGAAATTCGATCTTCTCTGCGCCTCCGCGCCTCTGCGGTTCAAAGATTTTATTTTTTATTTCAAGGAGAGAAACATGGCAATCAAAGTTGGCATCAACGGTTTTGGCCGTATCGGCCGCATGGTGTTCCGCGCTGTGGCCAAGGACTTCAAAGACATCGAGATCGTCGCCATCAACGACCTGCTCGAACCCGACTACCTGGCTTACATGCTGAAGTACGACTCCGTGCATGGCCGTTTCAACGGCGATATCGCCATTGACGGCGGCAACATGGTGGTTAACGGCAAGCAAATTCGTCTGACGGCTGAGCGTGACCCCGCCAACCTGAAGTGGAACGAAGTGGGCGCGGACATCGTGATCGACTGCACCGGCTTCTTCCTGACCAAAGAATCCTGCCAGGCGCACATCACGGCCGGCGCCAAGAAAGTCGTCCAGTCCGCCCCCTGCAAGGACGACACCCCGATGTTCGTGTACGGCGTGAACCACACCAAATACGCCGGCGAAGCCATCGTTTCCGCCGCTTCCTGCACCACCAACTGCCTGGCCCCTGTCGCCAAGGTACTGCACGACAACTGGGGCATCAAGCGCGGCCTGATGACCACCGTCCACGCCGCCACCGCCACCCAGAAAACCGTTGACGGCCCCTCCAGCAAAGATTGGCGCGGTGGCCGCGGCATTCTGGAAAACATCATTCCGTCTTCGACTGGTGCTGCCAAGGCCGTTGGCGTGGTCATCCCCGAGTTGAACAAGAAGCTTACCGGCATGGCTTTCCGCGTGCCGACCTCCGACGTGTCCGTGGTCGATCTGACCGTGGAGCTGAACAAGGAAGCTTCCTACGAAGACATCTGCAAGGCCATGAAGGCCGCCTCCGAGGGTGCCATGAAAGGCGTGCTGGGCTACACCGACGAGAAAGTGGTGTCCACCGACTTCGTCGGCAACAGCGCTCCCTCCACCTTTGACGCCGAAGCCGGTATCGCCCTCGACAGCACCTTCGTCAAGGTCGTGTCCTGGTACGACAACGAGTACGGCTACACCTGCAACATGCTGCGTCTGGTGCAGCACGTAGCCAAGTAACCGGTTAGGGGTGAGAAGGTGAGGCGGGAGGCGGAAGGTCAAAAACCTCCGCTCCGCTTTTCCGCCTTACCCCTCACCTTCTCACCCCTCACGCGCACAATGAGCTGTAAGGCATAAGCCCACTTATCCCTTACACCTTAAATTTAATGGAGAACAAACCATGTCCGTAATCCGCGTTACCGATCTGGACCTCAAGGGCAAGCGCGTCCTGATCCGTTCCGACCTGAATGTGCCCGTCAAGGACGGTAAAGTGACTTCCGACGCCCGCATCACGGCGTCCATGAAGACCTTCGAGCATTGCCTCAAGGCTGGCGCCAAGGTGATGGTGATGTCCCACCTCGGCCGCCCCACCGAAGGCGAATATTCCGAAGAAAACTCGCTCAAGCCGGTGGCCGACGTTCTGTCCGCAAAACTCGGCAAGCCCGTGCGCCTGATCAAGGACTGGATCGATGGCGGCTTCGACGTCGCTGACGGCGAGCTGGTGTTGCTGGAGAACGTGCGCTTCAACAAGGGCGAAAAGAAAAGCCTCGACGAGACCGCGCAGAAATACGCCAAGCTGTGCGACATTTTCGTCATGGATGCCTTCGGTACCGCCCACCGTGCGGAAGGCTCCACGCACGGCGTCGCCAAGTTCGCCCCCGTCGCCTGCGCCGGCATCCTGCTCACCGAGGAACTGGACGCGCTGACCAAGGCCCTGCTCAGCCCGGCTCGTCCGATGGTCGCCATTGTCGGCGGTTCCAAGGTTTCAACCAAGCTGACCGTGCTGGAGTCCCTGTCCGAGAAAGTGGACCAGATGGTCGTTGGCGGCGGCATCGCCAACACCTTCCTCAAGGCCACCGGCAAGAATGTCGGCAAGTCGCTGTGCGAGGACGACCTTGTTCCCATCGCCCAGGCATTGATGAAGAAAATGACCGCCCGCAACGCCACCATCCCCATCGCGGTCGACGTGGTGTGCGGCAAGAAATTCGACGCCAACGAACCCGCCGTCCTCAAGGATGCCGGCGCCGTTGACGATGACGACATGATCTTCGACATCGGCCCGAAATCCGCACAGGAGCTGGTCGACATCATCATGAAAGCCGGCACCGTGGTATGGAACGGCCCGGTCGGCGTGTTCGAGTTCGACCAGTTCGGCGCGGGCACCAAGGCCATCGCCATGGCTATCGCCGAAACCAAGGCATTCACTCTCGCTGGTGGGGGTGACACGATCGCCGCCATCCAGAAGTACGACATCTACGACAAGGTATCCTACATTTCCACCGCCGGCGGCGCTTTCCTTGAGTTCCTCGAAGGCAAAAAACTGCCCGCCGTGGAAATTCTGGAGCAACGCGCTAAATAATAATGTAGGGTGGGCACGTTTTTGTGCCCACGCGGTCAACGTGGGCACAAAAACGTGCCCACCCTACGCCACTCAGGACTCAGGACTGCCTTTTTAAGGACTCAGCACTTAAACTATATGCAACGTAAAACTAAAATCGTCGCCACTCTCGGCCCCTCTTCCTCCGACCAGGAAGTTCTTAACCGCATGTTGCAGGCCGGGGTCGATGTCGTCCGCTTGAATTTTTCCCACGGCAAGCCCGAAGATCATATCCTGCTGGCCGAAGCGGTGCGCGCATTGGCGCGCGCCCGCGGCAAGACCGTCGGCGTTCTGGTCGACCTGCAGGGCCCGAAAATCCGCATCGGCAAATTCGAGCGTGGCAAAGTCACCCTGAATAACGGCGACAGCTTCATCCTCGACAGCGACTGCGAACTGGGCAACCAGGAGCGGGTCGGCCTCGACTACAAGGAATTGCCCCGCGACGTCAACCGCGGCACCACCCTGCTGCTGGACGATGGCCGTATCGTGATGTGGGTGGAAGAAGTACGCGGCAATGAAATTGTCTGCACCGTGAAGCAGGGCGGCGTACTGTCCAACAACAAGGGCATCAACCGCCAAGGCGGCGGGCTGTCCGCCTCGGCGCTGACCGAAAAGGACATGGAAGACATCAAGACCGCCGCTGTGCTCAAGGCCGATTACCTGGCGGTATCCTTCCCGCGCGACGGCGCCGACATGCAGCTGGCGCGCAGGCTGATGCAGGCCGCCGGCGGCAAGAGCCTGCTGGTGGCGAAGATCGAGCGCGCCGAGGCGATTACCAACCTGGATGAAATCCTCGACGCCTCCGACGCCATCATGGTGGCGCGCGGCGACCTCGGCGTGGAAGTCGGCGATGCCGCCGTTCCTGCCCTGCAGAAGCGCATGATCCGCATGGCGCGGGAAAAGAACAAGCTGGCCATCACCGCCACCCAGATGATGGAATCCATGATCAACAGCCCGATCCCCACCCGCGCGGAAGTTTCCGACGTGGCCAACGCGGTGATCGACGGCACCGACGCCGTGATGCTGTCGGCCGAAACCGCCGCCGGACAATATCCGGTGGAAGCGGTGGCGGCCATGGACCGGGTGTGCCTCGAGGCGGAAAAGCAATACGAAACCGCCTTCAGCCAGTATCGCCTGAGCATGCAATTCGAACGGGTGGACGAATCCATCGCTATGGCAACCATGTATATTGCCAGCCATTTGAAGGTCAAGGCGATCGCGGCTTTGACCCAATCCGGCTCGACCACGCTGTGGATGTCGCGGATTAACCCGGATGTGCCGATCTATGCGCTCTCGCCGGATGTGGATACGCGCAGGAAGCTCACCCTGTTCCGCGGCGTTTACCCCGTCAACTTCAAGCCGGCCACACAGGAGCGCGAGCAGGTTTTGCTTGAAGCCGAGGACGAGCTGCGCCGCCGCGGTGCGGTCAGGGACGGCGACCTGATCGTGCTGACCATCGGCGAGCCGATCGGCAAATCCGGCGGAACCAACACCATGAAAATCGTCAAAGTGGGCGAAAGCCGAAGCACCATCAAACCGTAATTACCCGATTAACCAGCAGCAATTTAATTACTTAATAGCAGGAGGCATTATGGCATTAGTATCCATGCGTCAACTTCTCGATCACGCCGCAGAAAATGGCTACGGCCTGCCGGCGTTCAACGTCAACAACCTGGAACAGATCATGGCGATCATGCAGGCCGCCGACGAATGCAACAGCCCGGTGATCATGCAGGGCTCGGCGGGCGCGCGCAAATATGCCGGCGAAGCTTTCCTGCGCCACCTGATTGAGGCCGCCATCGAAGCCTACCCGCACATTCCGGTGGTCATGCACCAGGATCACGGCGCCTCCCCGGCCGTGTGCATCAACGCCATCCGCTCCGGCTTCTCCAGCGTGATGATGGACGGCTCCCTGAAGGAAGACGGCAAAACCCCGTCCAGCTTCGAATACAACGTCGACGTCACGCGCAAAGTGGTGGAAATGTCCCATGCCGTCGGCGTTTCCGTCGAAGGCGAACTGGGTTGCCTGGGTTCCCTCGAATCCGGCGAGGGCGAGAAGGAAGACGGCCATGGCGCCGAAGGCAAGCTGACCCACGACCAACTGTTGACCGACCCGACTGAAGCTGCCGAATTCGTCAAAGCCACCGGCGTTGACGCCCTCGCCATCGCCATCGGCACCAGCCACGGCGCTTACAAATTCACCCGTCCGCCCACCGGCGAAGTGCTGGCGATTTCCCGCATCAAGGAAATCAATGCCAAGATCCCCAACACCCACCTGGTGATGCACGGCTCCTCCTCGGTGCCACAGGAATGGCTCAAGATCATCAATGATTTCGGCGGCACCATGCCCCAGACCTACGGCGTACCGGTCGAAGAAATCGTTGAAGGCATCAAGTACGGCGTGCGCAAGGTGAACATCGACACCGATCTGCGCATGGCCTCTACCGGAGCGGTTCGCAAGTATCTGGCCGAAAACACCAAGGAATTCGATCCGCGCAAATTCCTCGCCGCTGCAACTGCAGCCATGAAGGGAATCTGCAAAGCGCGCTTCGAAGCCTTCGGTTCCGCCGGTCAGGCCGACAAGATCAAGCCGATCATGCTCGACCGTATCGCCACCATGTACACCAAGGGCGAACTGAAAGCCATCGTCAAGTAAGCATCTTTACTTCCCGTGGAAAAAGGCGGCTTCAACCGCCTTTTTTCATGCCTTTGCCGTTTGCATCACCTGCTCCGCCTCGCCTGGCTAAATTTTGCGAGCATCCGCTACGCGGCTTGCCTGCTTGACCCACTTCGCTACGATTCTTCAAGTCCGACAGACTGCTAGTGTTTAATTGCATTATTAAATATGTCATTTTTAATAAATACCCGTAGGTCGGGTTAGCGGCTTTATCGCGTAACCCGACGTAATCTGGCGCAAACGTCGGGTTACGGCGCAAAAAACCGCGCCTAACCCGACCTACA
>CAMTYG010000029.1:0-21649 GCA_947085875.1 uncultured Sulfuricella sp. | reverse complement strand
GAACGGATACCAAGAGGGATTTACACGCAGGAATTTCGGGCGCAGGCGGTGCGTCTGCATGAGGTGGATGGGCTGACGATACCTGAAGTAGCGAGGCGGTTGTCTTTGCCGGGAGGGACGCTGAAGAACTGGGTTTATGCGGTGCGCCGGGGCAAGCTGGGCGAGGTGGGCAAGAACCAAAAGCCGTTGACCGAACTGGAAATGGTGCACGTAGCGGCTTCCAAGGTAGCGCATCATGCGCGACAGGCTTTCGTCAGTCTCAGGCGTGGCCAGCAGGTGTACGTGGTTCGTCATCAGCACATAGGCGTGAATGTCGCAGCCATATCGCGTCGCTCCTTCCAGGAGGCTGTCCAGATAGGTCCGATAGTCCTCGTCTGCGAAAAAACAGGCTGAGCGGTTGTTCCCTCGCTGTATCACGTGTTGCGGAACACCTGCATGTCTTACGCGGGCTCTGCGGGGCATCTTTTTCCTCCGTCTACATTAGTGGGTTGCGGGCTGTTAGCATTCTTGCTAACATTACAGGCATGGCTTGGCGTATCATTTATTTCAACGAGCGCGTGAAATCCGCGATAGATATACTCCCCGCCGGGGTTCGCGCGGATTTTGCACGTCTGTTGCAATTGCTGGAAGAATTCGGTGCCGATTTGCGACTGCCGCATTCGCGGGCCATGGGTGGCGGGTTGTTCGAACTGCGACCGAGAGGCCGCGAGGGCATTGCCCGTGTTTTCTACTACATGCAAATGGGGCAGACCATTGTCATCCTGCATAGCTTTATCAAAAAAACGCAGGAAACCCCGAAGCATGAGCTGGACATTGCTACGCGACGCATGAAGGAGGTCAATCATGAACAAAGATAAATTCAAGCCCGTGCCCCACGACGCAAACACCGTGGCCCAGTGGATGCAAGACCCTGAATTCAAGGCGGCATATGATGCGCTGGAAGGCGAATATTCGTCCCTCGCCGAACTGCTGCGGGCACGACGGGAGGCCGGCCTGACCCAGGCGGAGGTTGCCCAACGCATGGGGACGACAAATAGTGCCGTTTCCCGCTTGGAGGCTTCGCTGCTTAGCCTGAAACACACGCCTTCGCTGGCGACATTGCGTAAGTATGCGGCTGCCTGCGGCAAGAAGCTTGAGATCCACTTGGTATAAGTAGGGGTTTTCCACATATCGCCAGGAAAGCGCTTAATAACCCGGATTCCCGCTATCCTCCCGCTTTCGCGAGGGTGGCAAGGAATGACGAGTTCGGAATTGATCACCATTTCACTCATCTCCCCTGTCCTTCCTGTGTTCATCCTCAACCACCTCCATCCGCATCGCCCCCTGCCCCGCCCCCAGGCTGAACACCTCATCCACCTGCAACCCCCGCGGGATCTGGTGGGTGATGAACAGCATGGTGACCTTGCCCTTGAGCTTGTTGATGGTCCTGGCGAAGTGTTCGGCGGTGTGGCTGTCGAGGTTGGAGACGGCTTCGTCGAAGATCAGGATTTTGGGTTTCTTGAGCAGCGCCCGTACGATGGCGATGCGCTGGCGCTGGCCGCCGGATAGGCCGGTGCCGCGCTCGCCGATTTCGGTCTGGTAGCCGTCCGGCAGTTTGTCGATGAAGTCATGGATTTCTGCGGCCTTGCAGGCATTGATGACATCCTCGAAGCCGGCGTGGGGGTGGGCCATGACCAGGTTGTCGTAGAGGGTGCCGGAGAACAGGACGGTTTCCTGCGGGACGACGCCGTAGGTTTGTCTGAGTTCGTTGGCGGCGAGGTGGCGGATGTCGCGGCCGTCGAGTTCGATCTGCCCTTCCTGGGGCTGGTAGAAGCCGAGCAGGAGTTTGGCGAGGGTGCTTTTGCCGCAGCCGGAGGGGCCCATCAGGATGGTGAGGTGGCCGGGCTTGAAGTTCATGTCGAGGTGGCGGTAGAGCCAGGGGTGGTGTTCGGAGTAGCGGAAGGAGACGCCGGCGAGGTATTCGGTGAGGAAGGCCTGGTTGCGGGCGCCGAGCATGAACTGCTGGTTGAGCTTGTCGCGGAACACCGGGGCGACGAGCAGGCTGATGGCGTCGATGCGGTTGCCGGTGTGGAGGACGAGGTATTGGCGCAGCCAGGTCATGGCCATGGTACGGTCCGGGCTATCGGGTGTATTTCATGCAACGCGAAAAGGTGGTCGTCGTGCTCTTGAGCTGGCGGCGACAAGCGGACGCAGGACGTTGACATCAAACGGGCGATTGAGATCGCCAAGGACTGGAAGGAATAGATCATGACTGAGAAATTTTCTTGTTGGGATGCGGCGGATTATCTTGATACGGATGAAGATATGGCGCTGTATCTGGATGCCTGCATTGAGGAAGACCCCGGCGACGGGAGCTTGATTCGTTCTGCGCTGGGAGACATCGCTCGCGCCCGTGGCATGACGCAGCTTGCCCACGATACGGGACTGACGCGGGAAGGTCTCTACAAGGCACTCTCTGCCGAGGGCAACCCTGCGTTTTCTACCATCTTCAAGGTGGTTCGGGCGTTGGGTGTAAAGCTGCACGCTCATTCATGAACACGCGACTGGCTTGGGTTGCGGGTTGTTAGCCTTGCCCTTGAGCTGGTTGATGGCCCTGGCGAAGCGCTCGGCGGTGCGGCCGTCTAGATTGGAGACGGCTTCGTCGAACTTTCCCCGCCTCATTGCTTCCTTCAAATCTTGGGGCTCCCCGTAATTTGATATACTGGCCGCAATCTAATTCGATCAGCGGCGTCATGTCCATCATTATCAAAACCCCGGAAGAAATTGAAAAGATGCGCATCGTCGGCAGGCTGGCGGCCGAACTTCTCGACTATATCGGCCCCTTCGTCAAGGCGGGCATCACCACCGACGAACTGGACAAGCTCTGCCACGATTACACCGTGAACGTGCAGCATGCCGTACCCGCCCCGCTGGATTACGCCCCTTCCGGTCACCACCCTTACCCAAAATCCATTTGCACGTCCGTCAACCATCAGGTTTGCCATGGCGTTCCCAGCGACAGGAAGCTCAAACCCGGCGACATCATCAATATCGATGTCACCACCATCAAGGATGGCTATCATGGGGATAGCAGCCGCATGTACTACATCGGCGAGCCCTCCATCCAGGCAAGGCGTCTGTGTGAAGTTACTTTCGAGTGCCTGTGGCTCGGCATCGCTGCGATCAAACCAGGCGCCCGCCTGGGCGACATTGGACAGGTCATTCAGCAACGCGCCGAGAGCAATGGATACAGTGTAGTACGCGAATTCTGCGGCCACGGCATCGGCGCAAATTTCCACGAAGAACCCCAGGTCGTACACTACGGCAAGGCCGGAACTGGCGCAGAACTGGTTCCCGGCATGATCTTCACCATCGAGCCGATGATCAATGCCGGCCGGCGCGACATTCGCCAGCTTGGCGACGGCTGGTCCATCGTCACCAAGGATCACAGCCTGTCGGCGCAGTGGGAACATACCGTTCTGGTCACCGAAACCGGTTATGAAGTCCTGACACTGTCCGCCGGTTCGCCCAAGAAGCCCGATTTCATCAGTTGACAGACTCCTAGATGGCTCGCCCTCCAATGGATATGGCGCGTTGGCGCGAAATTCTCCAGAACGGCAGGAATGAGCTGCGCCAGGCCTATCTTGCGAAAGGCAATGCCGCTACTCTCCTGCGCGGCCACAGCAGGCTGGTGGACAAGCTGCTCCAGACCATCTGGCGACAGTTATCCTTACCTCCCTCCTGCACACTTATCGCCGTTGGCGGTTACGGTCGCAAACAGCTTTTCCCCGGCTCCGACACCGATCTGCTGATTCTTCTCCCGGCGAGCCCGGAAGAGACGCTTGGGCAGAAACTGGAGCAGCTCGTCGGTTTGCTCTGGGACATCGGCCTGGAAGTCGGCCACAGCGTGCGCACCCTGCCCGAATGCCTGGAGGAAGCGAAGGACATCACGGTCCAGACCAATCTGCTCGAAGCGCGCTTCCTGGCCGGGAGCCGCGCGCTGTTTCAAGGATTTACTGTTGCGGTACAGGAAAACCTGAATGCGCAGAATTTTTTCGAGGCGAAACTGCTGGAACAGCAGCGACGCCACGCCCGCTTCCACGACACCGCCTACAACCTGGAACCCAACCTGAAGGAAAGCCCGGGCGGCCTGAGGGATTTGCAAAACATCCTGTGGGTCAGCCGTGCGCTTGGTTTGGGGGATACGTGGAACAAGCTGGCGCTCGAAGCCATCATTACCGCCCGGGAAGCCCGTCAAATCCGCAGCCACGAACGCTTTCTGGAAAACCTGCGCATCCGCCTTCACTATCTCGCCCGGCGTCGCGAGGACCGCCTTCTGTTCGACCACCAGGCGCTGCTTGCCGAACAATGCGGATATTCGGACAAGGCCCAGCGCAGGGCCAGTGAACAATTGATGCAGCGCTACTACCGCACCGCCAAGGCGATCAGCCTGCTCAACGAAATCCTGCTGAAAAATCTGCGCGAACGCACCTCCTCTTCTGCCTCATGGCAGGTTGCACCGATCAACGAAACCTTCCAGGCTCGCAATGGGTTGCTAGAAACCACCGATGCCGATGCATTCCAGCGTGAACCGGGCATTATCCTGGAAAGTTTTCTGCTGCTACAGCAACACCCGGAACTGAGCGGCATGAGTGCGGCCACACTGCGTGCGCTGTGGCGTTCGACGCCAAAAATCAATGCCTCCTTCCGGCAGCACCCCCGCAATCAGGCGCTATTCATGCAAATCGTCAGACAGCCGCGCGGGCTCACCCACCAACTGCGCCTGATGAACCGGCTCGGTATCCTGGGACGCTACATTCCCGCCTTCGGCCGGATTGTCGGCCAGATGCAGCACGACCTGTTCCACGCCTACACGGTGGACGAGCACATCATGATGGTGGTGCGCAATCTGAGGCGTTTCACCGTGCCGGCATTCGCCATTGAGTTTCCGCTGGCCAGTGAGCTCATCAACGCTTTCGAACGCCCGGAGGTGCTCTATCTGGCGGGTCTGTTCCACGACATCGCCAAAGGAAGGGGCGGCGACCACTCGGCGCTGGGCACGACAGATGCGCGCCGTTTTTGCCGACAGCACGGCCTGAGCGAAGAGGACACCGACATGGTTGTCTGGCTGGTGAAAAACCATCTGGTCATGTCAGCCACCGCTCAAAAGCAGGATACCAGCGACCCCGAAGTGATCGAATCCTTCGCCAACCGGGTCCGCGGCCAGCGCCGCCTCGCCGCACTTTATTTACTCACGGTCGCCGATATTCGAGGCACCAGTCCGACGGTCTGGAATGGCTGGAAAGGCAAGCTGCTGGAGGATCTGTTCAGGGCAACGCAGCGCTATCTGGCGAGCGGAAGCTCCCCGCTGGAAACGCACCTTCAGGCACGGCAAACCGAGGCGCTGTCCATTCTCCGCCTTTACGCCTTCAGTAACGACGCGCACCAGGCGCTATGGGTGCAACTCGAACCGGGTTATTTCCTCCGGCACGAGGCGCAGGAAATCGCCTGGCATGTGCGTAACCTTCATGGCAGGGTCAACTCGGCACAGCCCGTTGTCAGGGCGCGCTTGAGCCCTGCGGGGGAAGGCATCCAGGTGATGATCTATACGCCGGACAAGGACGACTTGTTCGCCCGGATTTGCAGTTTTTTCGAGCGCAGCGACTTCAATATCGTCGAAGCCAAAATCCACACCAGCCGCCATGGCTACGCCCTTGACACCTACGTGGTTTTGGACGAAGCCAACCGCTCCGCCCATTACCGTGATTTGCTGAGCTTTATCGAATATGAATTGTCACAGCGCCTGGCTCCGGACAGGGCGCTGGAACCTCCTGTGCAAGGGCGGCTGAGCCGCCATCTCAAACATTTCCCGATCACGCCGGAAATTGCGATCAAACCTGATGAAAAAGGGGTCTACCATGTGCTGTCAGTTGTTGCAGGAGACCGCCCCGGTTTGCTGTCACGCATCGCCCAAGTGCTCCTGAAGCACCACATTCACCTGCATACGGCAAAGATTGCAACACTGGGTGAACGTGCCGAAGATACCTTCCTGATTACGGGCTCGGAACTGGAAAACCCGAAAGAAGTGCTGCGTCTCGAAGCCGATTTGATGCACCAACTACAGTAAGCCCATTATAATTCGCCGCGCCAGGCTTGATGATTGGCGATGGGTATCGCTACGCTCCACCCATCCTGCTGGGAAGAGGTGGCGCGACCACATCGCCATGTTCCAGGTGGTAAATCCAGGCGAGCAGTTCAGCCACCGCAAAATAAAGTTCCGGCGGAATATGCTGATCCAGATCCACCTGCATCAACAACGAAACCAGTTCGGGCGACTCGTGCACATAGACGCCGGCATCCCTGGCGCGCTCGATGATCGCCTCGGCCAGCAAGCCGCGGCCCTTTGCCACCACTTGAGGCGCTGCCTTGCCGGCGCTGTAGGCCAGCGCAACCGCAAGCTGCTGGCTATCCGGCTTTTTCATGCCGCTCCACCGACATGGCCAGCACATTCAGGCCGGAAGCCTCCATCGAGCTGCGCAGCTTGTCCTGCGCGCCCCTCATAGCTTCCTCCGTGCCCGCATCCGCCGCCTTGAGATCAATGCGCAAGCCCTGCGGAGTAAAGGCCAGTGTGGCCTGTACATCGCCCAGCCTGGGCAGTTGAAGGCGCAAGCTGGTCTGCCAGTGAGGCGTTTCCGAATCCCCTCCCCCACTCTCGCGCGCGCTCCGCTCCTCCACCCGCCATTCCATCGGCTGCCCCTGCCACACTTGTCCCTGCCATACCAGCTGGCGGGAATCGAGCGTCTGCAACTGCTGCTGAACCAGGGAAACTGCCTCGGCATGAACGGGCATCCTGGAGGCGCTGTGCGCAAGAAGCCCGTCTGATTGCATCGATACGGGAGCGTTTTTCTGCGCGATTTCAGCTCCGGCCGCAGGGTTCAGAGCGGAAAGCTTACCCTGCGGCTCCCGCAGCAAATCTGTCAGACGCCTCTCTCCGGCGACCCATTGCGCCTGGTGCGACTCATAGAACAAGCCGCTATGGGACAAAGCATTGCGCAGAGAGACGGCAAACTCCTTGATATCGGAGGGTGCAGCGGAAAGCAGCGGAGCCGTCTTGTTGAGCGGAGCAGCCTGTGTTTCCGCATGGCCGGAGATTTTCTGCAGCAGCGCGCCGAGATAACGCACCGAATCGCTGAGAGTCACTTGCGGCTTGACATCGGCCGCAAGGTTGTTGCCTGCCGCGGCAGACAAATCGCGGGTGAGCGCGAAGGTGAGGCGCGGCTGATTGGAAACGAAGGTCAATTCGACCTGATCGCCAGGCTGGGTATTGCGGGGCAGATTCATGTCGAGCGCCGCATCGCCGACTTGCACCTGGAATCGCCCGTTCGGCAGGCTGGCCAGCACCACGGCGGTAAGGCGCTGACCGGGCACCCATAGCGCTTCCTCCAGCGGAGTCTGAGCGACCTCAATGAGAGGTGGCGCCGATGTTTTAATCAGCAGTTGTAGCTGATTTAAAACATCGTTATGAATCATGGGGATTGATTACGGTGCAAGGCGACGATCAGCTCAGCCTCGCCGCGTGAAATGCCGCAACTGGCCGCCACCTCGTTCACATTTAGGCCCTGTTGAGCCATTTGAATCGCGTGGGTATAAGGAGTCACCGCAACCTGCTGGACCTTCAGTTGATCAAGCTCCTTCTGCAGCCTATCGACCCGCTCCTGGAGCTGAGTAAACTCCAGCTCCAGGGATTGCACTTCACGGCTTTGTGCATGGGCATCCGCCCCTCTTTGCCAAATCCGCCATCCACGAGGCTTGGCAGAGCGCATCAGCAGCAACATCTCGGCAATATAAACTGCCAGCACCAGCACCGCGCCTATGAGCAATTCACGCCAGGTAATAACAAAGGATTCCAAATTGGGTCTCGGCTTAAAAAGGGTGAATACCCGCAGGCATTTTTTACGAATCGGTTTTTAGGGAATTCTATTCCATCAAATAGTTACTGCGTTATTCGCCATTTTTAAGCAAAATTCAGGCTAGCGCAAGCCCAAGCCGCCGGTCGCCAACGGATTGATGGCACTCGCCGTGGCCGCGCCGAAACGTTTGGCAAAGCGCTCCGCAATGCCTTCCTGCGGGGTGAAATCGACGATTTCCTCGGCCTTGATGATATCGCGCGCCACATAATCGGCGCTGCCGAGGGCATCGGCCAGGCCGAGCTGAATACTCCTTTCGCCGCTCCAGAACAGGCCGCTGAACATGTCCGGCGTTTCCTTAAGACGCTTGCCGCGCCCCTGGCGCACCACGGTAATGAATTGCTGGTGGATTTCATTCAGCATCTTCTGGGCATATTCCTTCTGGCTGGCGCTCACTGGCGAAAAAGGGTCGAGAAATCCCTTGTTTTCACCTGCGGTCATCAACCGGCGCTCGATTCCCAGCTTTTCAATCGTACCGGTGAAGCCGAAGCCATCCATCAACACACCAATGGAACCGACGATGCTGGCCTTGTCGACGAATATCTTGTCGGCGGCGGCTGCAGCGTAATAGCCGCCCGAGGCACAGATATCCTCCACTACGGCATACAAAGGGATTTGCGGATATTTTGCGCGCAGGCGCAGAATTTCGTCGTTGATGTAGCCAGCCTGTACCGGGCTGCCGCCAGGGCTGTTGATCAGCAGGATGACCCCCTTGGTTCCCTTGTCCTTGAAGGCGTCGCGCAAACCACCGATCACCCTGTCGGCATGGGTCTCCCCTCCGGCAGCGATCACGCCGCGCAGTTCTACCAATGCGGTGTGCTTGCCGGAAAGATGCGTCTCCCCCTTGTTGAACCAGCCCATGATTGCGAACAGTAAAACGAACAGGAACGCCAGTGTCAGCAGCCGAAAAAAGATCGACCACTGCCGCGCCCGGCGCTGTTCCTGCAAGGCTGACAATGCCAGCTTCTCCAGGGTTTTCCGCTCCCAGCTCTCAGGGTCAGCCATGACCATCCTTTCAATTTGAAGTAATTATAATATTAGCACTATCAGGCATGATCGCTCAGCCACCGGCTCAGTTCGCCGAAATTATCGGCGCAGGCAAGCGGCGACAGCGCCAGCAGACCATCCCGCGGATGCGCGCCATAGCACACGCCGACTGCCGGCACACCGGCATTATTGGCCATTTGCAGGTCATGGCTGGTGTCGCCGATCATCAGCGTCTTCGCCTGCGGCACACCGAGTTCGTCCATGATTTCCAGCAGCATACCGGGATGAGGCTTGGAAAAGCACTCATCGGCACAGCGCGAAGTATGGAAATATCGGCCCAGGCCGGTTTGCTCAAAAACACGATCCAGTCCACGCCGTCCCTTGCCGGTCGCCACTGCAAGCAGAAACCCTTCTTCATGCAATGCCGCCATGGTTTCGGCTGCACCGGTAAATAGAGGAATTTCAGCATCCTGCGCAAGGTAATAATGGCGGTAACGCTCCACCAGCGCCCCATAATCGGTACGGGGCAATTCGGGGAACAGGGTGGCAATCGCCTCGTTCAGGCCCAGGCCGATAATGTGGCGGGCCTCGCTGTCACCGGGTACCGGCAAGCCGACATCGCGGCTGGCTGCCTGAATGGAAAAGGCAATGGCCCCGGCTGAATCCATCAGCGTGCCATCCCAGTCAAAAACCAGCAAATCAAATCGTTTCGGCATACCCTTATCTATTCCGCATCCAGATGGCGAAGAAACCGTTCCAGGTCTTCCGGCAGAGGCGCCTCCAGGGACAACTTCTCGCCTGTCAGGGGGTGTTTGAGCGCCATCTTGCAGGCGTGCAAAAACATACGTTTCAAACCGCGCTTTTGCAGCGCCTTGTTCAAGGGGAAATCGCCGTATTTGTCGTCCCCAGCAATCGGGAACCCCAGATGTGACAGATGGACACGGATTTGATGGGTGCGTCCTGTTTTGAGTTCCGCTTCAAGCAGACAGAATTCAGGCCAGGATTTTTTCAGGGTAAAAATCGTGTGCGAACTCTGTCCTTCTTCATTCACGCTTACCCGGCGTTCGCCGGAGCCGGTCACGTACTTGAGCAGCGGCAGCTTCACGCTTTGTTTGGCGTTGTGCCATTGCCCCTTGACTAGGGTGAGATAGCGTTTTTCCGTCTCGCCTTCGCGCATTGCACGGTGCAGTTCGACCAGGGCGCTACGTTTCTTCGCCAGTAGCAGGACGCCGGAGGTTTCCCGGTCCAGCCGGTGCACCAGTTCAAGAAACTTGAATTCGGGATGCTCCAGGCGCATCTGCTCGATCACGCCGCGGCTGATGCCGCTGCCGCCATGCACCGCCATGCCGGGCGGCTTGTTGAGTGCAAGCAGCGCATCGTCCTGATACAGGATATGCCGGGAAAGCATCTGTGGCGCAGCCGCCTTGGGCTCCCCATTATCCGCCGGCCGGGACGAACGCACCGGCGGAATGCGCAGCACATCACCCACGACCAGGCGGCAGGTGGCATCGATGCGCTTGCTGTTGACGCGCACTTCGCCGCTCCGCAGGATGCGGTAGACATGGCTTTTCGGCACGCCTTTGAGGTGCTTGAACAGGAAGTTATCGATACGCTGGGATTCACTACTTTCGTCGATCGTTACCCAGGTCACAGATTCTTTGCTTAAATCATTCAATTTGCTTATACTTCAAAATTCGCTGGAGGGAACGGACACTAAATTTCGCCGTTGCCGAGACGATTCATGAACGCTAGGATGCGGAATCGGTCGCTACCAGCCTGAAAATCCTGTCGGTTAATTTCGCTCACCACAAGAAAAAGTAGCGATGGTAAACGAATTGCGCGCTCAAAGCACTCGCAGATTTTCAAGTCTCGTTTCAGTAACGGGACTTAAAGAACGACAAACTCGCACCTCAAGGCTTAATTTTAATCGTAATAAGTTAATGACTAGCAGTTCAGTCACGTTAAATTTCCGGGATGTAGGTCAGGCTTCAGCCTGACATGTCGGGTTAAAACCCGACCTACGATGGTGACATTTCATGTTGGTTGAAGATAGTCTGTTCAATTTTACGCCAGCCAGTTAGCGCAGCGGTTTGTCTCCCCGTGTGAAAAGAGCGCGGGAGAATATAACAAATGAAACGCATGTTGTTTAATGCAACGCAAGCCGAAGAGCTGCGCGTTGCTATTGTGGACGGTCAAAAGCTCGTTGACCTCGACATTGAATCAGCCGGAAAAGAGCAACGTAAAAGCAATATCTACAAGGGTGTCATCACCCGCATCGAGCCCAGCCTCGAAGCCGCCTTCGTGGATTACGGAACCGAGCGTCATGGCTTTCTGCCCTTCAAGGAAGTTTCGCGTGTTAATTTCCTGCTTCCGGAAGGCGCGGACATTTCCCGCGCCCGCATCCAGGATGTCCTGAAAGAAGGCCAGGAACTCATCGTTCAGGTGGAAAAGGACGAACGCGGCAACAAAGGGGCTGCGCTCACCACCTTCATCAGCCTTGCTGGCCGTTATCTGGTACTGATGCCAAACAACCCGCGCGGCGGCGGTGTATCCCGCCGTATCGAAGGTGAAGAGCGCAACGAGTTGCGCGATATCATGGCGCATCTGGATGTTCCCCCCGGCATGAGCATCATCGCGCGCACCGCAGGTATAGGACGCACGCAGGAAGAGCTGCAGTGGGATCTGAGCTACCTGATGCAGCTATGGCGCGCGATTGAAAGCGCCTCGCAACAGCAAAGCGGCGCCTTCCTCATCTATCAGGAAGGCAGCCTGGTCATCCGCGCCATCCGCGATCTGTTCCAGCCCGATATCGGCGAAATCCTGATCGACACTGAAGCGATCTACGACCAGGCCGTGCAGTTCATGAGCCACGTCATGCCCGGCAATGTGAACAAGGTCAAACTGTACCGGGATGACGTGCCCCTGTTCTCACGCTTCCAGATTGAGCATCAGATTGAAACCGCGTTCGCCCGGGAAGTCTCCCTACCCTCTGGCGGCGCCATCGTCATCGACCATACCGAAGCGCTGGTGTCGGTGGACGTCAACTCGGCCCGTGCCACCCGTGGCGCGGACATTGAGCAGACCGCGTTCAACACCAACCTGGAAGCCGCCGAGGAAGTGGCGCGCCAATTGCGCCTGCGCGACTTGGGCGGCTTGGTGGTGATCGATTTCATCGACATGGAAAGCACCCGCAACCAGCGTGAAGTTGAAAATCGCTTGCGTGACGGACTGCATTACGACCGCGCTCGTGTCCAGATGGGCAAGATATCCCGCTTTGGCCTGCTGGAACTGTCTCGCCAGCGCCTGCAACCCTCCCTGGGTGAAAGCAGCCACATCGGCTGCCCGCGCTGCAACGGCACCGGTCACATCCGCGGCACCGAGTCTTCCGCCTTGCATATCCTGAGGATCCTGCAGGAAGAAGCCATGAAGGAGAGCACGACCATAGTTCATGCCCAGGTTCCAGTGGACGTGGCCACCTTCCTGCTGAATGAAAAACGTGCGGAAATTCACGAAATCGAATTACGATTCAGGACCGGCATCATGCTGATCCCTAATATCCACATGGAAACGCCGAATTATTCCATAGTCAGACTACGAAGCGACGAAGTCGGTAGCGAGGAAACACCAAGCTACCGCATGGTGGAAATGCCGGCCGAAACTGCCGCAGAAAAAACCTTGTCCGCGGAAGACAAGCCGCAACGCCAGATCGCCGCAGTGCGCAGCATCACACCCGGGCAGCCGGCGCCGATGGTGGCTGAGAACAAAGCCGAGGACAAAACCAAGCAATCCTGGTTCGGCAAGATCAAAACATGGCTACAAGGTTTGGGTGGCGCTCAGCCGGAAGAAGAGATCAAGCCCAAGGCACGTCCAGCGCCAAGCGCCAAGCGCCAAGCACCGCGTGGTGAAGGTCGTGGCGAGGGCCGCGAAGTCAAGCGAGACCGGGATGCGGAGCGAAGCGAACCTCGCCGCGCCGAACGTGGAGAAGGTCGTGGCGGGCAAAAACCGCGCGCGCCTGCTCAGCCGCAAGTAAAGAAAGAAAAGGAGGCTATCGCCCCTCAGGCGACCGTCCCGGCAACAGCTGACAAGCCGGGAGAAACCGAAGCCCAGGAGCCCAGGAGCCGACGTGGACGCCGCGGCGGGCGGCGTGAGCGCGGGGAGCGTCCGGAAACGCCACGCAATCTTCCCGAAAGCACCGAAGTTTCAAGCGAGAAAGCGCCTGAAGCTGCTGCTCCCGAGATAGCCGGCACGAGAGTCGAAAAAGTGGAAGCCGCACCTGAGAAAGTCGAAAAAGTTGAGGCTACATCTGAGAAGGCGTCCGAAACCTCGCTGCCCGTAGCCGTTCAGGAGCCTGCCACGGTTTCAGCAGCGCCTTTCGAGCCATCCCAACCGGTTGAAGCAGAACCCGCTTCTGCCGCTGCGGCCGATATCGCACCAGCCGTTGCTCCGGTCGAAAGCAAGCCGCGCGCTCCACGTCGCCGCGCCCCACAAGCCGTGCCGGATGACCAAATCGCTTCCAGCGGATTGATCATGGTGGAAACCAGCCCCGATAAAATCAAGGCGGTTGTAGAAGAAGCAGTAGCCAGCACACCGGAACGGGTACGGCCACGTCGTGCGCCACGCCCAAAAATCGTGGAAGAAAGTGCCCCGCTGGTCCAGGTCGAAACGCAGCACAAGTAAATCCGCTCTCGCACCCATCGGGAAGCTGCCGCACGCTTCCCGATGGGTCGTACGTGCAATCTCGCGTCAACCCTTAGCGATATTTCTTGCCAGGATTTCTTCCAGCAAGCCGGACGCAGCATCCTCAACCATATTCAGAACGTTCTCAAATCCCTGACTCCCCCCGTAGTAAGGGTCGGGCACCTCGCGTTGGCTGAATCCCCTGCTGAACTCCATGAATAGCTTGAGCTTGTGCTGCTCCTGTGACGGGCAGATTTGGAGCAGATTGGCCAGATTCCCCCTGTCCATCGCCAAAATATAATCGAATTCATGAAAATCCCGGGTGCCAACCTGCCGCCCGCGCAGGCTGCTCAAGTCATAACCCCGTTGCAGCGCGACCTGCTGTGCTCTTCTGTCGGGCGGCGAGCCAATGTGGTAATCATGGGTGCCCGCCGAATCGATAATGATCTTGTCGGTCTGACCCGCTTCAGAGACCTGGTGACGAAACACGCCTTCTGCAGTCGGAGAGCGGCAGATATTGCCCATGCAGATAAATAGAACTTTAATCATCACCCTTCCAATCAAAGAGACAAATAGACCTATCGGCACTCATTTCGCAGCACTCCGCGCCACCCCATCCAGCAACTTGATAAAGTTCCGCTTCGGCTTGAACTGCACACGCAGCTCCGCCAGGTAGTCGCCAAATTGCCGTGACTGGCTCTGCGCGTTCATCAACCCGCCCATCTTGCGAATCAGCTTGATCGCCTCATCGTAAGCGGTGTTGTTGGTCTGCTCGACGATGGGCGGCACAAGGCGGCGGTAGAGACTGACCGCGTCATCGGGGCGCGAAGTTTCGAGTTTCCCGGCCAGTGTAATGAGCAGATTTCTGTCGCAGATGCCTTCGTGCGCAGCCGACCAGGCAGTGTCAAAATCCTGCTCCCACAGGGCGATTTCCACCCGCAGCGAGGTGTTGGGCGTCGAAGGTTTCGGCTTCCAGCGGTTTGTTGTGCTCGCCTCGCGCGCAATCGCTGCGGCAACCCATGCCAGTGCTCGATTACGCTGCTCCGGCCAGAGGCCGAGCTTGCCGGCGACATCGTGCAGCTTCTTGTAGTGTTCGAGGCTCGGTCGCTCCTCGAACTGAATCCAGGTGAGTTGCAGCGCCTCGTCATTGCGTTTGCTCTTGAGGTATGACGCCACCAGAAAATCCCGCAACCGGTTGTCGGGCCGATCAGGAAAAGCCTTCCGGCCGCGTTCCGCCCATTCCAGCGCCTTGTCCGGCCGCTTGGCCTTGGTCCAAATTTCGGCGATATTGAGATAGCTATAGCCCGAGGAAAGGTCGCGTGACTTGATCGCGACCAGTTCCTCGACATCACCGCTCGCCTCGGCCAGTCGCTCCATGATGTGGGTAATGCGTGATCGGTGGGCATCGTAGCTGTCCTTCGCGTCCCGTGGCTTGAGCTTGCGCCACTCGGCTTCCGCCAGTTCCCGATAGCGGCGCAGGCCTTCCTTGCCGAGGGCATCGCGATAGGTGGAGGCATCGAAGTTGCACAGACCGAACGGCAGCGTGGTCTCGAACCGGAACAGACGCTCGGCCAACCCTGCCGGCTCGGGTCGAGCCATCGTGCAAGCATTGAGATGCAACTCGCCCAAACGATAGACGATGTCGCCAATCTCGCCGTTCGAGTCGTCAACCTGCTCCAGAGAATTCTCGACTCGCTCAATGGCGTACTCGGCCAGTTCGACCAGCATGGCGGCGGTGTCTGGTTTGAGCAATTCCGCCAGCGAATCCGTCACTTGGTCGATATTGCTGGCGAAGGTGCCAACCTCCCGCCAGTCGACAAAACCGTGAATACGTGTCGCGCTGTCGATCGCCCGCCGGAATGCCTTGGCCACATTGCCGACACCGCCGGTACGCTCGGCCTTGAGCAACAGCGACTGGTAGAGCCGGTCGTCGCGCTGGGCCACATCGAGCAGGAGGTCGATCAAGGTTTCCGGCGGTTGCGTGGTCAGATACTCCTTGATGTCGCGCCATGGATCGCGCCGCTTCTTCTTGCCGGATGCAGCGCCGGATTTCGGTACGGCGGAATTCTCGGCCAACCACGCCAAACCGACTGCCACGCAGTGCTTGCAGAAATAACCGTCGGCAGCACGTGGGCAGGTGCATTCGTAAGCCAGATCGCCGTCGTCATCCCGCAGCTCGACCTGGTAGGTTTCCGTGCCTTCAACTCTGGCGGTGATCCTGTCGTCAGTAGCACGAAGACGCTCGACAGCGCCGACGGAAAAATATTCTTCGCCGCGCCGGAAGGCAGTGGTGCCGGCGAGGTCTTCAAGGCTGGCGCGGGTAATCAGTTCATCGAGCATCGTTCTGGCCAATTATTTCCATACCGGCTACCCATAAATAATTCAAGTTTCATCTCGTGGCGAACAAGCCGCTCGCGCTTTGCTGCCAGATATGGCGATAGACAAGTTCGGCGACCTCCTTCTTGTCCTCTGCCGTGTAGGGAGGCTCAGGTAGGGCCTGATAGACGTGATCGAGAATAAATACCTCGACCTCGGCCTGCGTTTGTTCTTTCTCGGTCCATTGTTCCAGCGGTGCGATCAAGCGCTGTAAATCGGCCAGCAATTCACGGCTGGCCTGCTTGATCAGTTCGCGTTCCATACCATTGAGCGACTCTTTCCTGAGCAGATCGAACAGCGCCAACTGTTCCTCGGTGAGGCCCAATTCGACCGCCCGCCGCTGTTCCTCGTCCAGGCTGTTGGCCAAGTCCAGCAGCTTGGCGAAGGTATCCTCCACGGTGGCACGGTCCTTGTCGGCGTTGTAGGCCGCTATTACTTCCTGATATTTTTTCTCATAGTTCATGCGCAGTGGATTGTTGGCCAGCATCTGCGCCAGTTTCTTTTCCATGATCTCGCGAATATCCTCAATCACGGTCGCCTTGCGCTTAACTTTCTTGCTGAATTCCTCGCGCAGTTTTTCCATGTTGATGAGTGAGAGATCAACCGTCAGCCCTTTTGCCTGATCCTCACCGGGAGATTGTGTGGCAATCGCCTGATTGACGATGCGATGCAGCACTTTGAGCAGCGCGCTCACGTCCGCCGTATCGCGGCGTTCGGTGAGTTTCCTGTAAATCGCCTCGATGTTGTCGTGACGCTCGGCATACATCAGCGCCGAAGGTTCCACAAGCAGCGCCTTGAAGCGGCTGAACACCACCCGGGACAAAATCTCGAAACGGCGCTTGGATTCGTCATTGGTATAGACCGCATCAACAGCGTCCGCCAGCCCCTGAATTCGTGCGAATCCCTTTGCGCCCACCAATCCTGCCGGTTCAAATCCCAGCCCATGCAAATGCGCTTCCGTCGCCTCGATGGCATCCAGCAAGGCCGTCACGCGTTCCTCCAGAGGTGCCACGATTTCCTCGTCGCCACCGTCGTCGCCAAGCGCATATTGTGCGAGGGCTTCGCGCAGGCTTTTGAGCATGCCGTTGTAGTCAACGATCAGGCCGAAGTCCTTGCCCGGATAACGCCGGTTGGCGCGAGCGATGGCCTGCATCAAGGTATGCGCCCGCATCGGCTTGTCGATGTAGAGCGTCGACAGGCATTCGACATCAAAGCCGGTCAACCACATGGCGCACACAATCGCCACGCGGAACGGGTGCTGCGGATTCTTGAAAGCCGACTCCACATCCACGCGCTTGCCATCCAGTGTCTCGAAGCCCTGCTTCATGCGGGCACGATGGGGAATGATGTCGAAGCCCCATTTCTTGAAGTCCTCGACTTCCTTTTGCGCCTCGCTGATGATGATCTCGATGATCGCTTCATCGAGCCAAACGGCCTTGGCCAGCAAGCGGTCGCGCTGCGCATGCAGGCACTGCCTGCTTTCATCATCCGGCGCAGCAAAAATTTCGGCCAGTTTGGCTTCAGCTTCAGCTCGAACCGAAGCTGCTTTCGCCTTCCACTTCGGCTCGATCAGCATCAGCATGCGGGCGCAGGTAATCTTGTCGATGCACACCAGCATTGTCTTGCCCGCTTCCCAGCGGGTGCTGCAATGCTCGACAAAATCCGCAGCGATCTTCTCCAGCCGCTCGTCGGCGGTGATGACCTCGTAATCCTTGCCAAGCAACTTCTCCAGCAAGGCCGTCTGATCCGGATCGAGGTCGGTCGCATCAACTGCACTGGCGATTTTCTCGTTCAAATCCAGCCGCGCCAGCCCCAGTTTTTCGCCCCGGTTTTCGTAAACCAGCTTCACCGTCGCACCATCTTCCTCGCTGCGTTTGAAGTCGTAGCGCGAAATATAACCCCCAAAAATGCGCTTGGTCAGCTCGTCGTGCTTGAACAGCGGCGTGCCGGTGAAACCGATGAAGGCCGCGTTGGGCAGCGCCAGCCGCATGTTGCGCGCCAGCTTGCCGGCCTGGGTGCGGTGCGCTTCGTCCGAAATCACGATGATGTCGTCGCGATCACTGTACGGCTCGCCCGGCTTCACATCCTGGTTGAACTTGTGAATCAGACTGAACACGTAGCGCAGATTTTGCCTCAGCAGTTGTTCCAGTTCCCTGCCCGAACCCGCGCGCGGCGTCTGGTCGTCCGCCACGCCGCAGCCAACGAAGGTCTTGTAGATCTGGCTGTCCAGATCATCGCGGTCGGTCATCAGCACAAAGGTGAAATTGCCCTCCACCGTGCGTCGCACTTTCTCGGCGAAGAAGGCCATGGAATACGACTTGCCGCTGCCTTGGGTGTGCCACACCACGCCCAGCCGCCCGAGGTCGGGGTGCGCCCGCTCGATGATCTGCAAGGTCCGGGGTTCAAGTTCCGCAAGGTAGGGCGGCGCAACAGACTCCGCCGCCTTCAACGTAGGGGCGAATTCATTCGCCCAAACCCGCGTTTCTTGGGCGAATTAATTCGCCCCTACGATGCGGTGCCTCAACCGCTCGCCCGGCGGAAACTGTCGCTTGATCTCCTCTTGCCGCACCACTGCCGCCACCGCCTGATTCACCCCCAGCAACTGATGGTTGCGCGCCACCACCTTGCGCACCGCCCCGGCCTTGCTGGCGTCGAACAGAATGAAGTTCTCGATGATGTCGAGCAGACACTCCTTGGCCAGCATGCCGTTGAGCAGCACCTCAGCCGCCACGCTGCCCTTGTCCCGCTCGTCCAACCGCTTCCATTCGCCGAAGTGTTCCCATGCGCTGGTAATCGAGCCATAGCGCGCGTTGTCGCCATTGCTCACAATCAGGAAAGCGTTGTGGTGGAAAGCGTGGGCGATGACATTCTCGTCGAGATAGTCGCGCAGATTGCCGTCGAAACCGGCGCGGATATTTTTGTAGACCGCCTTCAGCTCGATGAACACCAGCGGCAGGCCATTGACGAAGCAGACCAGGTCAGCGCGGCGGTTGTAATTGGGCGTGCGCAGCCCGGTAATCTTGAATTCTCGCACCACCAGAAAGCGGTTGTTGCCTGGATTGCGGAAATCAATCACCCTGGCCTGTGCGTGCCGCAAAGCCCCTTGCGCGTCGCGGTGGCTCACCGGCACACCGTCGCGGATCAGCTTGTAGAACGCCTGATTGTGCTGGAGCAGCGAACGCGAATAATCATGGTGGGTTAGCTTGGCCACTGCCTCATTGATCGCTGCCTCCGGCAAAGCAGGGTTGAGCTTCACCAGTGCCGTCCGCAGATCACGCACCAGCACCACCTCGCGCTCGCTTACGCGTCCCAGCGTACCATCCGGGCCGAAGGTCTCCTGATTCCAGGCGTAGACGCTCTCCCAGCCCAACACCTTTTCCAGATGATCGGCAAAGGTCGTTTGAACCAGACGGTCTTCGCTGTTGATGTCGGTGTAGGCCATGCGATATCTTCTATCGGACAAATCGACGCATCATAAAAGACATTTCCTGAAAGTGTCCTTTATGAACATTGCGCCAAATCAGCAAGTTATGACGCGGCAGCATTCCGCAAGAGAAAATCATCATGGCAATTTCCCCGCCTTTTGTCCTTTATCTGCCGGACGTTCGGTCACAAACTCCTCGACCAGCACACCGTCGCGCACCAGTACCAGCGGCGTATTGGTTTGCCAGGCGATTTCACGCGCCCGCTGAGCCGCTCGCAACATGGCTTTAGGTGCCGCCTGCATGTCGGCATCCGGCAGATTTGAAACCATAGTATCGTTCATGGATTTCCTCCTTTTTGCAGGAATCACCGCCGTCTTCTCGGAATAGCTACGGGCTGGACTGGTTCGTAGGCTTTCAATCCTGCATCCCCAGTGAGTATCTCTACGAAATATCCTGCCTTGGCATAATACTCGGCCACGTCCTTGATGGTGGCATCGCCAATCGAAGTACCGCCATTGGCAAGCTGGGGCCAACTGTCAGCCAGCGTGCGCAGATTTTCAGCTTGCCATAGAGGCGACTGGTCGGTGAACGCAGCCCAAGGCGACTGTGCATCCGCAGCCTCACGCAAATAAGCTGCCAGACTGTTTGCTCGCTCAAACCTGTGGTTGGGTGCTTGGGCAATGTGGTTTCCCGTTTCGATCAACGTAGCAATAGGCAATACGAATGTACTGCTTTTTGCCCGCTCCTCTTCAAGCAGCGCGTTGATGCGATCGTGATTCCAGCGATCATTTGCTGGCCCGGCTTCTTCCTTGCCTGGCACTTGCAGCCAGCAGCAAAGCACGGAGGTATCCAGGATGAGAACACGCTTACTCATCTGCGGTCTCCTCATACGCACTGGCGGACTGCGCGGTTGAAATACTTTGTTCAATCAGTCCTTGGCTGGACAGACGGCCTATTGGCCCTTGGGCCAGCAATTTGGGCAATTGCGCAATATCTTCCAGCAAGGTCAGGACGCTATAACCGGTGGACGGGTCGCGGTTAGCAACGGTTATAAAAGGAACCATTTCGGTGCCCATGGCATCCAGCAAGGCCGGGTTATGTGTGGTGACAAGCACGTCCACACCGCGTTGCGTACCCACCGCTTTCAGCATATCCAGCAGCAAACGCGCCCGCGAGGGGTGCAAGCCGTTATCCACTTCTTCAATGACCAGTAGACTGGCTTGGGGGCGCGTGAGCAGGGCCGTCAGTATCGCAAGGAAGCGCAAAGTTCCATCCGACATCCCACGCGCATCCACCGTGGGAGGAGGTCCCTGATCAAGCCAATGCTCTTCGCAATACAACATGGCGTCGGAGTTGAATTTACCCACTGTCTCCGCGTAGACACGCCGGATGTCCCGTTCGGGCAACTGGCTGGCGTACCTGGTGAGAACCGCCTCAATCTCTTGCTGCTTCTCTTTTGGTAACGCCGCCAGAACGCCTGCGATGTTCCAAGCATCGGACTCAAGCTTATCCGACAGCGGTGAAAATTTACGCATGTGGGATGGGATAGGATCAAGAATGAAGATTTCGCGAAGAGCCGAGATCACCTCGGTAACGCCATCCTGAATTTCTTGCCGCAACTTCTGGCCAACGAGCTGGAATAACACCGCGTGTGTGCGGCTCAGTTGGCGCGGTGTTCCCTGCTTTTCATTGTACAAACGCGCAATGATCGTCGGCGAATTTTCAGGACAATCGTCGGTACGCAACAGCTTGATATTGCCGGCCTGGGACTTTCTTTTCCCGTCTTTACCTGGGCGATATTTGACACGGGTAAGTTGCTCCGAATGAAGATCACAACGACTTTCGGTAATACGCCCTTCCAGGCGGTATTCATAGTCAGTGAGTTCATCCGCACGACACACAACCCCCAACGCAAACACCGATCCTGGCTGTCTAGCCGCCCACTCAACACCGCCGCGTACTGGCGCTTGCGCCCCCTCCCCCTTCAACGCCGACGTGAGCATCGCCCCTGAAGCAACACGATTCAAGAGAAGCAACGCATCCAGCGCATTAGACTTCCCGCTTGCATTGGTTCCGACAAGAACAGAAAGCGGGTCAATGTGGAGCGATGCCTTCTCGTAACTTTTCCAATTTTCGAGCTGTAATTCGGTAATCATGGGTTACTCCACAACGACATAATTGTTCACAGGATAACTCATACGGCGATCTCCCCGCTCATCAGACGCGGCAGCAGCAGGT
>CAMTYG010000028.1:0-11644 GCA_947085875.1 uncultured Sulfuricella sp. | reverse complement strand
ATGGTCATGAACTTGGTCGCGCCTTCGCCATCCCGGACGATGGCTTGGGCCAGCGCTTGCGCCACTTCGGTGACCGCATCGCGCAGAGCGGCGTAGTGAGCGCTCGCCGCATCGGTGATTTCCGGCACACCGGCCGCGCCGGTCGCGATCAGCAAGAAGGAATCATTGGTGGAAGTATCGCCATCCACCGTGATGCAGTTGAAGGAGCGATCGGCGGCATGGCGCACCAGAACCTCCAGCAGGGGCTGGCTGAGCGCCGCGTCGGTGGCGACATAGCCGAGCATGGTCGCCATGTTGGGATGGATCATGCCGGAGCCCTTGGCGATGCCGGTGATGGTGACGGTCGCGTCGCCCAGCCGGATCTGCTTCGACACCGCCTTGGACACGATATCGGTGGTCATGATCGCCTGCGCAGCATCGAACCAGTTGCCTTCCTTGAGGTCGGCCACTGCCGCCGGCAGGCCGGCAACAAGCTTCTCTACCGGCAGCGGCTCCAGGATCACGCCGGTGGAGAAAGGCAGCACCTGCTCCTCCGCACAACCCAGCAGCTTCGCCACCTCGGCGCAGGTCTGCCGGGCGCGATTCAAACCCTCTGTGCCGGTACCGGCGTTGGCGTTGCCAGTGTTCACCACCAACGCGCGGATCCCTTTACCCGCAGCAAGATGCTCCTTGCACAAGGTCACCGGCGCAGCGCAAAAGCGGTTCTGCGTGAACACCCCCGCCACCCTGGCCTGCTCGCCTAGCCGCATCACCAGCAGATCCTTGCGATTGGCCTTCTTGATACCGGCTTCGGCGATGCCGAGGGTGATGCCTTTGACGGGCAGCAGTTGATCGGGGCTGGGTGGATTGAGATTGACGGGCATTTCAAAGTCCTCTTGGATTCATGTAGGGTGCAATAAGCGAAGCGCATTGCACCGTATTCGAGAATATATACGGCGCAATGCGCTTCGCTTATTGACGCCCTACGCCCTCAACTCAATTTGCCATGGCACTGCTTGTACTTCCTGCCCGAACCGCACGGGCAGGGATCGTTGCGCCCGACCTTGTCGCCGGCGCGGACGAAGGGGTGATGCTCCTCATCCTCCGCACCCCTGTCAGACCCTCCCAGCGCCTCGTCGTAATCGGCGTGGTGGTATTGGACATTGGACGGTTGCGGCTGGGCTTCCACCGCTTCCACATCCTCTTCGCTGCGAATCTGCACGTTCAGCACGATCTGGGTGACCTCACGCTTGATGCGGGCGAGCATGTCGGAGAACAACTCGAACGCTTCGCGCTTGTATTCCTGCTGGGGGTTTTTCTGGGCGTAACCGCGCAGATGGATGCCCTTGCGCAGATGATCCAGCGCCGCCAGATGCTCGCGCCAGTGAGTATCCAGGCTTTGCAGCATCACTGCGCGTTCGAAGTGGTGCATGGTTTCGGCGCCAACCGATTCCAGCTTGATCTGGTACTGCGTGTTGGCTGCATCGATGATGCGTTTGCGCAGGCCGTGTTCGTCCAGGCCGGATTCCTGATCCAGCCACTCGCGCAGCGGCAGTACCAGCTGCCATTCGGCGTACAGCGACTTCTCCAGCCCCGCCACATCCCACTGCTCTTCCATGCTTTCCGGCATGATGTACTGGCTGATGTGGTCGTTGACCACATCCTCGCGCATCGCCTGGATGGTTTCTGAAATATCGGCGGCCTCCAGCAGCTCGTTGCGCTGAGCGTAGATCACCTTGCGCTGGTCGTTGGAGACATCGTCGTACTCCAGCAACTGTTTGCGGATATCGAAGTTACGCGCCTCCACCTTGCGCTGGGCATTCTCGATGGCGCGGGTTACCCAGGGGTGCTCGATCGCCTCGCCCTCCGGCATCTTCAGGCGATCCATGATGGCCGCGACGCGGTCGGAGGCGAAGATGCGCAGCAGCGGATCTTCCAGCGACAGGTAGAAGCGGCTGGAACCGGCATCGCCCTGGCGCCCGGCGCGGCCGCGCAACTGGTTGTCGACGCGGCGGGATTCGTGGCGCTCGGTGCCGATGATGTGCAGGCCGCCTGAAGCCAGTACCTGGTCATGCACGGGCTGCCATGCACTCTTGATCGCGTCGTGACGCTTGACCTTTTCCTCCTCGCTCAGACTCTCGTCGTGGCGAATCTTGTCGAAATCGACTTCAACGCTGCCACCCAGCACGATGTCAGTGCCGCGGCCCGCCATGTTGGTGGCGATGGTAATCGCCTTCGGCCGGCCCGCCTGCGCCACGATCTCGGCCTCGCGCGCGTGCTGCTTGGCGTTGAGCACCTGATGCGCCAGCTTTTCCTTCGCCAGCAGATTGGAAATGTATTCCGAAGTTTCGATTGAGGTCGTGCCGACCAGGACGGGCTGGCCCCGGCTCTGGCATTCCTTGACGTCGTTGATCACCGCCTGGTATTTCTCTTTCGCGGTACGGTAAACCTGATCCATGCGATCCTGGCGAATCATGGGACGGTGGGGTGGAATCACCACGGTTTCCAGCCCGTAGATCTGCTGGAATTCGTAAGCTTCGGTGTCGGCCGTGCCGGTCATGCCGGAGAGCTTCAGATACATGCGGAAATAGTTCTGGAAGGTAATCGACGCCAGAGTCTGGTTTTCCTTCTGGATCGCCACGCCTTCCTTCGCCTCCACCGCCTGATGCAGGCCGTCCGACCAGCGCCGCCCGGACATCAGGCGGCCGGTAAATTCGTCGACGATGACCACTTCACCATCCTGCACCACATAGTGCTGGTCGAGGTGGTACAGGGCATGAGCGCGCAGCGCCGCATAGAGGTGATGAACCAGGCTGATATTGGCGGCATCGTACAGGCTGGAGCCGGGCAGCAGCAGGCCGGCCTGAGCCAAAAATTGCTCGGCGTGCTCGTGCCCCTCTTCGCTGAGCAATACCTGGTGCGACTTTTCATCGACACTGTAATCGCCCGGCCCGTCTTCCTGTTCCTGCTTGACCAGCTTCGGCGCCAGATCGTTGATGCGGTAGTACAGATCGATGTTGTCCTCGGCCTGACCGGAGATGATCAGCGGGGTGCGCGCCTCGTCGATCAGGATCGAATCCACCTCATCGACGATAGCGTAATTCAGGCTGCGCTGCACCTTCTCAGCAGGCTGGTACACCATATTGTCGCGCAGGTAGTCGAAACCGAATTCGTTGTTGGTACCGTAAGTGATATCGGCGGCGTAGGCAGCCTGTTTCTCCTCGTGGTCCATCTGCGACAGATTGACGCCGACGGTGAGTCCGAGGAAATTGTGGATGCGGCCCATCCACTCGGCATCGCGCTTGGCCAGGTAGTCGTTCACCGTAATCACATGCACGCCCTTGCCGGACAGCGCATTGAGATACGCGGGCAGGGTGGCCACCAGGGTTTTGCCCTCGCCGGTGCGCATTTCGGCAATCTTGCCGTAATGCAGCACCATGCCGCCGACCATCTGCATGTCGAAATGGCGCATCTCGAGCACGCGCTTGCCGGCCTCGCGCACTACGGCGAAAGCCTCTGGCAGCAGAGCATCCAGGGATTCCCCGTTCTGGCAACGCTGCCTGAATTCATCAGTTTTGGCGCGCAACTCCGCATCGGACAGAGGCGAGATTTTCGGCTCCAGCGCGTTGATGTCCTGTACAGTTTGCGTGTATTGCTTGATTAGCCGATCGTTGCGGCTACCAAAGATTTTTCTGACCAGACCGGATATCATGAGTTTTCAGGAAGTGAGGGCTCGTTAATGGGTAAGTTGGGCATACGCTGGGGCTGACTGGGGTGCAGTCCTAGGCGCGAGACGCGCCGTTGTGTCATTCACAACAAGCGGCTTGTGACACCGGAATGCGCCCCAAGCAGCGCCAGCCCGAAGGGTTGCGGCGTATTCGGGCGCCCGCTGCGTTACAAGGCTTGGCAATGGAATAACCATTGCCCGCGCCTTGTGCCTTGCGGTCATCCCGAATACGCGGCAACGTATGCCCAAGTTAATCATTAGCGAGCCCTTACGACACGGTCTTGTTCTTGACTTCGCCTTCGATGGTTTGGCCGGTCTGCTGCGCTGATGCATCGATCTTCGGTGCCGTTTCCTCTTCCTTGACGGCCTCCTTGAAGCTCTTTACCGCGCCGCCCAGGTCGCCGCCCATGTTACGCAGTTTCTTGGTGCCGAAAATCACCAGCACGATTACCAGTACGACCAGCCAATGCCAGATGCTGAATGAGCCCATTTCCTTCTCCTCCGGGAATTACACGTGCGGCAACTTGCCGCCGCCGATGACATGGACGTGCAGGTGGAACACCACCTGACCGCCGCCCTTGCCGGTGTTGATGACGGTCTTGAAGCCGTCGTTCAGTCCCTGTTCTTTCGCCAGCTTTGGCGCAAGCAGCAACAGCTTGCCAAGCAGCATCTGATGAGCGCTTTCGCACGCCTCGAGCGAAGCTACATGCAGCTTCGGGATCAGCATGAAATGCACCGGCGCGGCCGGGTGGACGTCGTGAAAAGCCAGCACATCGTCGTCCTCGTACACCTTGCGGCAGGGAATCTCGCCCGCTGCGATCTTGCAGAAGATGCACTCGCTCATTTAGAGCCCCTCGCCGCCTTTTCGGCAAGCCCGGACAATCCCTCGCGCCGCGCCAGTTCATCGAGCACTTCTTCCGGACGCACTCCCTGGCTGGCCAGCATCACCATGCAATGAAACCACAAATCGGCGGTTTCGTACACGATTTGCTGACGATCGCCGTTCTTGGCCGCCACGACGGTTTCTGTAGCCTCTTCGCCGATTTTCTTCAGGATGGCATCCAGCCCCTTGGCGTACAGCCTGGCCACATAGGAACTGGCCGGGTCTGCCTGCTTGCGGGCTTCCAGGGTGTCTGCCAACCGGCTGAGTATCTCGCTCATTTCTGGTAAATCTCCGCCGGGTCTTTCAATACCGGGTCCACCGCCAGCCAGTTGCCATTTTCCAGTTTCTGGAAGAAACAATGGTTGCGGCCGGTATGGCAGGCGATGCCGCCAATCTGCTCGACCTTGAGCAGCACCACGTCCTCATCGCAGTCGAGGCGAATCTCTTTGACCTTCTGCACATGGCCGGACTCCTCACCCTTGTGCCACAGTTTTTTGCGCGAACGCGACCAGTACACCGCGTCGCCCCCCTCCGCCGTGAGCTTGAGGGCTTCGCGGTTCATCCAGGCAAACATCAGCACCGTCCCGCTCGTCGCATCCTGGGCGATGACCGGCACCAGGCCGTCATCCGTCCACTTTACCTTGTTCAGCCAGATATCTCTTGCGCTCATAGTCTCACTTCGATGCCGTGTTGCGCCATATAGCGCTTTGCCTGCTCGACGGAATATTCCCCGTAATGAAAAATGCTGGCCGCCAGCACCGCATCGGCGTGGCCCTTGAGCACCCCGTCCACCAGATGGTCGAGATTGCCCACGCCGCCGCTGGCGATCACCGGGATGCCGACCGCATCGGCCACCGCGCGGGTCAGATCGAGGTTGAAGCCGATCTTGGTTCCATCGCGGTCCATGCTGGTCAGCAATATCTCGCCCGCGCCCATGCGCTCCATATTCTTTGCCCATTCCACCGCATCCAGTCCGGTGTCCTTGCGTCCGCCATGAGTGAACACGTTCCAGCGCAGCGGCTCGCCCGCAGCCGACACCTGCTTGGCGTCGATCGCCACCACGATGCACTGCGAGCCGAAGCGTGACGAGGCTTCTGCGATCAGTTGCGGATTAGTCACCGCGGCGGTGTTGATGCCGACCTTGTCGGCACCGGCATTGAGCAGTCGCCGCACGTCGCCGACGGTACGCACGCCGCCGCCCACGGTGAGGGGAATGAACACCTGCGCCGCCACTTCCTCGATGATATGCAGAATCAGCCCGCGGTTATCGCTGCTCGCGGTAATGTCGAGGAAAGTCAGTTCATCCGCACCCTGTTCGTCGTAACGGCGGGCGATCTCGACCGGGTCGCCGGCGTCGCGCAGCGCCACGAAATTCACGCCCTTGACGACGCGACCGTCGGTCACATCCAAACAGGGGATAATGCGTTTTGCCAGGCCCATACTTTTTTACCGCAGAGGCGCAGAGGCGCGGAGAAAATCAAAATATACAATCATTATTTGCGCCTTTTCTTTCCTCTCTGCGTCTCCGCGTCTCTGCGGTTCAAGCTTTTTTACCCAGTTCATCCGCCAGCTTCTGCGCCTCGGCGAAGTCCAGCGTGCCCTCGTAAATGGCCCGGCCGGTGATTGCGCCCATGATGCCATCGGACTCGACAGCGCACAGATGTTTCACATCGTCCAGATTGGTGATGCCGCCGCTGGCGATAACCGGAATGGTCAGCGCCCGCGCCAGGTTTACTGTTGCTTCGATATTCACTCCGGAAAGCATGCCGTCGCGGCCAATGTCGGTATACACGATCGCTTCCACACCATAGCCCTCGAATTTCTTGGCCAGGTCAATCACGTCATGCCCGGTCACCTTCGACCAGCCATCCACCGCCACCTTGCTGTCCCTGGCGTCGAGACCGACGATGATCTGGCCGGGAAAAGCATAACAAGCCTCATGCAGAAAGCCCGGATTCTTCACCGCAGCAGTGCCGATAATGACGTAGCTGATGCCGTTGTCCAGGTAGCGCTCGATGGTTTCCAGGTCGCGGATACCGCCGCCCAGTTGCACGGGAATATCGGCGCCCACCGCATCCACGATGGCCCGGATGGCGCCGCCATTGACCGGCTTGCCGGCAAAGGCCCCATTCAGGTCAACCAGGTGAAGCCGGCGCGCGCCGGCATCGAGCCAGTGCCTGGCCATCGCACCGGGGTCTTCGGAAAAGACGGTCGCCTCCTCCATCAACCCCTGTTTCAAACGCACGCAGTGCCCGTCTTTCAAGTCAATTGCAGGAATAATTAGCATGATGGTCGCAGCAGTAAGATTAGATTAAAAATGGGGTCAGCCCAGATTGGTTGCCGTTCCGTTCCATTCCGCGAAATTGGCCAGCAGCTTGAGTCCCGCAGCCTGGCTTTTTTCCGGATGGAACTGCACGGCGAAAATATTGTTGCGCGCCACGGCGCTGGCGAAGGCGAAGGGGTAATGGGTAAACGCCGCCACCAGTTCGGGATTGCACGCCTCGACGTAGTAACTGTGCACGAAATAAAACCTCGCGCCGTTGGCAATTCCATTCCACAAGGGGTGAGACACGGCTTGATGCACCTCGTTCCAGCCGATGTGCGGCACCTTGAGGCGCTGCCCCTGGGTGTCGTGCATCGCCTCGGAAGGAAACCGCCTGACCTTGCCGGGCAGCACCCCCAAACCGGCGACATTGCCTTCCTCGCTGAATTCAAACAGTGCCTGCATCCCCAGGCAGATGCCGAGGAAAGGCTTGGTCTGTGCCGCCTCGACCAGCGCCTGGCGCAGGCCGCGCGACTCCAGCTCACGCATACAATCCGGCATCGCGCCGACGCCGGGGAATACCACCCGATCGGCCCGCGCGATCTCACCAGCGTCGCCGGTCACCACGATGCGCGCATCCGGGGCGACATGCTCCAGCGCCTTCGCCACCGAACGCAGGTTGCCCATACCGTAATCCATTATCGCGATGCAACTCATGGGCTATAGACTACCCTTGGTCGAAGGCATGGCGCCGCCGAGGCGCGAGTCAACCTCCACCGCCATGCGCAGCGCGCGGCCGAAGGCCTTGAAGAGGGTTTCCACCTGATGGTGTGAGTTCTTGCCGCGCAAATTGTCGATATGCAGGGTCACCCCGGCGTGATTGACAAAGCCCTGGAAAAACTCCGACACCAAATCAACGTCGAATTCGCCGATCGTACCACGCGAGAACTCCACCGCGAACACCAGGCCGGGACGCCCGGACAGATCGATCACCACGCGCGACAGCGCCTCGTCGAGCGGCACGTAGGCATGGCCGTAGCGGCGGATGCCCTTCTTGTCGCCGACCGCTTGGGCGAAAGCCTGCCCCAGAGTAATGCCGATGTCTTCGACGGTGTGATGGGCGTCGATGTGCAGATCGCCTTGGGCGGAGATATCCAGATCGATCAGACCATGCCGCGCGATCTGGTCGAGCATGTGATCGAGGAAAGGCACGCCGCTGGCGAGTTTGGCCGCGCCGCTACCGTCCAGATTGAGGGATACGCTGACCTGGGTTTCCAGGGTATTGCGGGTAACTTGAGAGGTGCGCATGGGGTCGTTTGCCGAAGTTTTTCCCATTCTAACTCAGCATGGCATGAGGGCAAAGCGGGCTGAGGCGATATTTCATTCCAGAATTTCTTTGAGCGCGCCGACCAGCGCCTCGCACTGCCCATCCGTCCCGACCGTGATGCGCAGGAACGGCGCGATGCGCACCGGATTTTTGAAGTGCCGCACGATAATGCTGCGCTCGCGCAGTCTGGCGGCAAGCCCGGCGCCATCATGCTGGCCGTGGCGGGCGAAGACGAAATTGGCGGCCGAAGGCAGCACCTCGAAGCCCAGCGCTTCGAGATCGGCCACCATCCGCGTGCGGGTGGCGACCACCTTGCGGCAGGTGTCCTCGAACCAGGCGCGATCCTCGATCGCGGCGGCTGCGCCGGCGATGGCGAAGCGGTCCAGCGGATAGGAGTTGAAGCTGTCCTTCACCCGCCCCAGCGCCTCGATCAGATCCGGATGGCCGATCGCGTAGCCCACGCGCAGCCCGGCCAGCGAACGGGACTTCGACAGGGTATGAATGACCAGCAGATTCGGGTAGCGATCCACCAGTCCCACCGCCGATTCGGCACCGAAATCCACGTAGGCCTCGTCGATCACCACCACCGACGCGGTGTTCGCGCACAGTAAGCGCTCAATCTCGGCCAGTATCAGCGGCCGGCCGGTGGGTGCGTTCGGGTTGGGGAAGATGATGCCGCCATTCGGTATGAAATAGTCGTCGACCCGAATCTCGAAAGACTCGGTCAGCGGCAGCTGACGATGCTCAATGCCGTACAGACCGCAATACACCGGATAGAAACTGTAGGTGATGTCCGGAAACAGCGCCGGCGCATCATGCTTGAGCAGGGCTTGGAAAGTATGCGCCAGCACCTCGTCGGATCCGTTGCCGACGAACACCTGGGCCGGCTTCACATTGTAGAAGGCGGCGATGGCTTCCTTCAGCCGGTCGCTGTTGGGATCGGGATAGAGCCGCAGGCTGTCGCCCACCTCGGCGCGCAGCGCTTCCAGCGCCTTGGGGCTCGGGCCATAGGGGTTCTCGTTGGTATTGAGCTTGACCAGATTGGGCAGCTTGGGCTGCTCGCCCGGCACATAGGGCGTCAGGTCATGAACGATGCTGCTCCAGTAACGGCTCACGCAATCACCACTTATCCGCGCACGCGGTATCCGGCCGAGCGGGCGTGCGCCTGCAGGCCCTCACCCTCGGCCAACACCATCGAAATCTTGCCCAGCACCTGTGCGCCAGCCTCGGACACCATGATCAGGCTGCTGCGCTTCTGGAAATCATAGACGCCCAGCGGCGAGGAAAAGCGCGCCGTGCGCGAAGTCGGCAGCACATGGTTGGGGCCGGCACAATAATCGCCCAGAGCCTCGCAGGTCTGGCGTCCCATGAAAATGGCGCCAGCGTGTTTGATCTTCTTCGTCATTGCCACGGGATCATCGATGGAAAGCTCGAGGTGCTCGGGCGAAATGTAATTGGCAATTTCGGCGGCCTCGTCCAGATCCTTCACCTGGATCAACGCGCCGCGCGATTCCAGTGCGGTGCGGATGATTTCCTGGCGCGGCATCTGCGGCAGCAGTTTTTCGATGCTGGCCTGCACTGCGTCGATAAAGGCGGCATCGGTAGCCAGCAGGATTGACTGCGCCAGTTCGTCGTGCTCAGCCTGGGAAAACAAATCCATCGCGATCCAGTCCGGGTCGGTCTTGCCGTCGCAAATCACCAGGATTTCGGAAGGCCCGGCCACCATGTCGATGCCGACCACGCCGAACACGCGACGCTTGGCGGCGGCGACATAGGCATTACCGGGACCGACAATCTTGTCCACCTGCGGCACGGTCTGCGTGCCATAGGCCAGCGCGCCCACCGCCTGCGCCCCGCCGATGGTGAACACCCGATCCACGCCGCATACCGCCGCAGCGGCCAGCACCAGCTCGTTGACCAGGCCGCCCGGTGTCGGCACCACCATGATCAGTTCCTTCACCCCGGCCACCTTGGCGGGAATCGCGTTCATCAGCACCGATGAAGGGTAAGCTGCCTTGCCGCCCGGCACATACAGGCCGACCCGGTCGAGCGCCGTCACTTGCTGGCCGAGCAGCGTGCCATCGGGTTCGGTGTAATTCCACGACTGCATCAATTGTTTTTCATGGTAAATCCGCACCCGCTCCGCAGCCTGCCGCAGCGCCTCACGCTGCGCGTCGGGCAGGTTGTCGAGCGCCTGCATGAGGCGGGGCTGCGACAGCTCCAGTTCGGTTGCGGAAGCCGCATCCAGCTGATCGAAACGCTTCGTGTATTCGAGCACGGCGACATCGCCCCGCGCCTTGACGTCGCGCAGGATGCCGGCGACCACGTTGTCGATGGCCTCGTCCTGCGCGCCCTCGAAGGCCAGCAGATCGGTCAGCCGCGCCTGAAAGTCGGGCTGCGAAGTGGAATAGCGTTTGATGTTTAGCATGATGGTGTGCAAATAAGTTTGCGGGATCGGGATGGCGCGATTTTACAGGAAAAAGTTGCACCGCGCGCAACCCTGCGGGTGCCATCGCCTTGGCCCCACGTTACGCTTGACGTACAACATAAAATTAAATATATTGAACCATGATTAAATCTTTTCGCTGCCAGGATACGGAAGCCCTTTACCAAGGCAAGCGCGTCAGGAAATTCGAATCCTGTGCCGCACAAGCCGAGAGAAGGCTGGAAATACTGGACAACGCAAAAACCATCCATGACTTGATGGGATTGCCCAGCAACCGCTTCGAGGCTTTAAGCGGCAACCGATCCGGTCAGTTCAGCATCCGCGTCAATCAACAATGGCGCGTCTGCTTCGAGTGGAAAGATGCCGACGCCTACAACGTCGAAATCGTGGATTACCACTAAGGAGAATGAACATGAACGGAATGCGCCCCATACACCCCGGCGAAATCCTCAAGGATGAACTGGACGAACTGAAACTCTCGGCAAACGCCCTTGCCAAGGCGCTGGACGTACCCACCAACCGGATCACGTCTATCCTCAACGAGCAACGCAGTGTTACCGCAGACACCGCCCTGCGCCTTGCCAAATTCTTCGGCACCAGCCCCGACTTCTGGATGAGCCTGCAAAGCAGCTACGATGTCAAAAAAGCTCGCGCAGCCGTGGGCCAGGAAATCGAGAGGAAGGTTAAGCCGCGTGAACGGCTTGCCGCGTAGGGCGGATTAGCGTAGCGTAATCCGCCGAATGGGTTCCACCATGCGGCGCAATGCCCGCTGGTTATTGCGCCCTACACGGGCTGAAATCTGGTATCTTTCGTCTTGGGTGAGGTGTGTGTAGTTCATTTCCGGCAACTTTGGTTTGGCGATTGAAGGGGCTGGATGTTAACGCATCTCGCCCGCTTCCCCCACCGTTACTCAATGTTGCACTTCGAATTTGAATCCGCGTCCGCCCACACAGCATAGAATCAGACTGAAGTTTTAGCGACGGTTGCGGCAAAAATATCGAGGATAGGCTGAATCTGCT
>CAMTYG010000027.1:0-6195 GCA_947085875.1 uncultured Sulfuricella sp. | reverse complement strand
TTCGCCGTCGAACGCTGCCGTCAGCGGCTCGACGCCGAGGCTGGCCAGCAGCGGATGGCTCTCCGGCGGCGCCGTCGTCCACAGCACCGCCCCGAAGCGGCGCGGGTCGCGCAGCCGCATGCACTGGCCGCTTTCCAGCACCAGATCGAAGTGGTCGTGCTTCTCCGGCGGCGTGGCGGCGGGCAGGATGCGCAGGCTGCCCGACATGCCCAGGTGCAGGATCAGCCAGCCCTCGCCGCAGTCCAGCAGCAGGTACTTGCCGCGCCGTTCGATGCTGCGCAGGGTTAAACCGGGCAGGACTTGCTGCAAATTTTCCGGCACAGGATGGCGTAGGCCGGCGTGGCGGACGATCACAGCCTGGATGCGCTGGCCGGCAAGGTGGGGTTCCAGGCCGTGGCGGGTGGTTTCGACTTCGGGCAGTTCAGGCATGATTTATCTTAAAAGGCGTTTTACCGCAGAGACGCAGAGGCGCAGAGAAAACCTGAACCCCTTAAACACAAAAACACCCCCCCATGAATACCGTTTTAGCGACCTTTGCGCCATTGTGTTGCACATGCTTTTGAATTTCTCTGCGCCTCTGCGTCTCTGCGTCTCTGCGGTGAAAGGTTTTTTCCAGGTTCATTTTCCGGGTTGCAGCAAGCGTTTCCCGATTCCCGTAGGGAAATGGTATTGCAGTTTCTCGTCTTCGCGCAGCAGCACCAGCTCCGGTTCGCGCCGCAGGATTTTGCAGGGAATGAGCTTGCCATTGACTAGGCGCAGGGTGAAGGATTCCTGCGGGGGGGTGCCGTCGTAAGGCTGGGTAACCAGGCTGGAAGCGTGGCGCCATTCGTCCGCCCAGCGGTTGATGTCGTCCTGGCTCCAGTTCGGGCGGGCAGGGGAGGCCGACCATTTGCCATCGCTGTTCTGGCTGAGCTTCAGACCCGCAAATTCGAAGCCGGCCAGCTTTTCTTCCTCGGCCAAAAAGGCGCGGGCGGCGAAATCGGCGGGCATTTTCAGCGCATGGGCGAGATAGCCGGGCGCGACCAGATGGACGCCGCCATTCGTGGCGACGTAGACTTCGCCGGTCAGCGTGTTCTGCGTGCCAAAGCTGAATTCCTGGTCGTTGAGCGTGAGGCGCAGCAGGGGGGTGTCGAGCTGGAAGCGGCCCAGATCGGTGGCGGGGAGGCGTTGCAGGCTGGTGGCGGCGAGGGTTTCCAGCAGGCGTCCGACTGCCGTTGCCTCGGCGCGCGCCTGGAACGGGGCGCTCAGGCGCCAGCCGGCCAGATTTTTTTGCAGCACGATTGCCGGCTGGCCGGGCTTTTCGATGGCGATGCGGTTGATGCTGGCGCTGGCGAGGGTGGAGAGCTTGAATTCCGTTTGGGCCATGGGCTTGGGCTTGAGCCAGACCAGCAGAATCAGGACGGCGACCAGCGCCGCCAGCGCGAGATTGAGCAGGAGTCGTGATTTCATTGGTCGTTCCCAGGATCAGCGCTCACCCAGGGACTCGGTCATGGTCTTGGTGATCGGCTTCGTCAGATAGCGCAGTACCGTGTTGCTGCCGGTCTTGATTTCCACCGTTGCAGTCATGCCCGGCTGGATGTCGATGCGATCTTTCTGCCGGCTGACGAGATTGAGGCCCTTGGTCTTGACCTGCACGCGGTAGTAAGGCTGCTCGTTGCCACGCACCTCTTCGTTCAGGGTGTCGGCACTGATGTAACTCACTTCGCCCTTGAGCGACCCATAAATACTGTAGTCATAGGCATCCAGCTTGACAGTCGCCGGCAGGCCAGGCTTGACGAAAGCGATATCCGCCGGTTTGACCTTGGCCTCAACGATCATATCATCGTCAATGGGCACAATCTGCATGATCTCTTCTCCCGGCTTGGCCACGCCGCCGCGCGTGGTCAGGCGCACACTGCGCACCACCCCGTCCATCGGCGAGCGTACCTCCGTGGAATCCAGTTGCTCCTTGCGCTGGGCCAGGATTTGCATAACTCCGGCAAGATCCTCCTGCGCTTTTGCCAAATCAGTCTGGGAATCCTGCAAATACTTGTTGTGCCGGTTGGTGATCTGCCCCTGGATATCTGCCACCTGCCGCTGTAGTTTGAGCACTTCGGCACGGCTCACGTCCCCTGTCTTGAGCAGAGGCAAGTTCATTTCCAGTTCTGACTTTACCAGCGACAACGACTGTTGCAGAGCAGCAATTTCCTCGTTAATCGCCGACTGCCGCTTAGTGAACAGCACCTGCTGATTGTTGAGAAAATCAGGGTAATTCTCTAGTTCAGGCGGGAATTTAGGCTTCCCACCGAACACCTCGGCACTCAGGCGCGCCACCGTAGCCTTGAGGGCCGCCGCCTTGGCGGCGCTTTCCAGATAGGCCGCTTGCGTTTTGGTCTTATCGAAGCGGAACAACAGTTGGCCGCGCTTGACGACTGTCCCTTCTCTGACCAGCAGCTCCTCCATGACACCGCCATCGAGCGACTGGATTACCTGATTGCGCGAACTGGCGATCACCTGGCCATTCGCTCGGGTAATCTGATCCAGCTCGGCCCAGCTCGCCCAGCCCAGAAAACCGACAATGGTAAACGCGCTGGCCCAGATCAGAACCCGCCCGGAACCCTCGGTAGCCGGGTTATCGGCGCGCTTCCTCAATTCTCCCGCCCACTTCCCCATCATGCCGCAACCCCCCCTTGCATCACGGCCTGCGGCTTGCCCGCCAGTTTCGCCAACACCTGATCGCGCGGACCATCAAAAAGAATGCGCCCGCCATGCAGCACCACCAACCGGTCCAGCAGCGGCAGCAGGGCCGTCTTGTGCGTTGCCACCACCAGGGTGGCGCCTTTTCCGGCAGCCTCGCCCAGCAGCGACACCACCCTCGCCTCGGTAGCGGAATCCATCGAACCGGTAGGTTCATCCAGCAGCCAGACCTTGGGTTCAGCAAGCAACATGCGTGTCAGAGCGATAAGCTGCTTCTGCCCGCCGGACACCCCGCGGCCGCCTTCCGTGATCTCCAGGGCCAAGCCCTTGGGCTGGCCGCCGATCAGGTCGATCAAGCCGGTGCGACGTGCGACTTCCAGAATGGCCTCGTCACCCGGGTCCGCCAGGCCCAGCAGAAGATTGTCGCGCAGCGTACCGCTGAACAATCGCATATCCTGGGGCAGATAGCCCACGGCTTCGCGCACCACCGGCGGCGAGAGCAAGGCCATGTCCACGCCGCCTAGAAAAACCTTTCCCTCCAGTGGCCGATAAAGCCCCGAGGCCATCTTCAGCAGCGTACTCTTGCCCGAGCCGATCGACCCGAGCAGGCCGACGCGCTCGCCCGGCCGTATTTCCAGACGATCCACCTCCAGCGCCAGGCGGCTGGCCATGCCATAGGCAAAGCGCGCGCGCTCGAAGCGCAAACTGCCCTCCAGCGTTTCGGGCACCAGGGCATGATGCTCCTCGTCGATTTCGCTGGGCAGGGCGATGATCTGATCCAGGCCCTCGATGGCGGCGCGAGCATGAGCCCATTGCACCATCACGCCCGGCAACTGCACGATGGGCGACATCGCCCGGTTGCTGATGATCGAACAGGCGAGCAGCGCGCCCATGGACAACTGGTTTTCGGTCACGAAATAAGCGCCAAGGGCCATCAGCGCGATATAGCTCAACTGCTGGAATGCCACGGTCAGGTTCTGCGATAGCGCCGAATAGGCCCGAATTTTTTCTTCGGATTCGCCGACCTCGGCCACCAGATGGTTCCAGCGCGCCTGCAGCTTCCATTCCGCGCTGTTGGCTTTCAGCGATTCAGCCCCATCGACGGCTTCCACCAGCAGGCCGGCCTTGCGGTTGGCGCCGGCCAGGTTGAGCCGGGAATGGCGCTGGATCGCCCGCTGGAACAGGATGCCCGCGACCAGGGCAAGCGGCAGCGCAAGCAACGGCACCGCCACCACCCATCCACCCACCAGACCGATGACGACAATGAAAAAAATCGCGAAGGGCACATCGGCCAGCACGAACAGCGACGTGGACGTCAGCACTCCGCGCACCAGCTCGAAACCCTTGATCTGCGAAGCCAGCGTGCCCACCGAAGCGGGCCGCTGTTCCATGCGGATGCCCAGCATCCGGCTGAACAGCCAGTCGGACAACTGGTGGTCGATCACGGTGCAGGTCCGGTCCACCGTGCGGCTCCTCACATGCTTGAGGAGAAATTCCAGAGCGACGGCAACCCCCACGCCCACCGTCAGCACCCAAAGCGTCTGAAAACCGTGGCTGGGGATCACTCGATCAAAGACCTGCATGGCGTACAGCGATGTCGCCAGCGTCAGCAGGCTGACCAATCCGGTAGCCAGTACCGCCTCAAAAAAGACCGATTTGCGCGCCACAACCGCCTGCCACACCAGCATCAGCGCCCGAGGCGCCACGTCCGCGGCAGCGGCGCGGCGCGGCAGGGAAATGCATTCCGCGCCGTCCAGATTTTCCAGTTGCGCCGCCTCGCCGCCGGCACGCTCAGCCTGCCAGACGCCGCCGGCATTTCGACCCTGCACCAGGAACCAGCCCAGATCATTGCGCCAGCCGACAAAAGGCAGGTTGGCCGGCGCCGGAGTCTCCAGACGCGCCGGCACGCCAGCCAGTCCGGCCGCACACCAGCCTTCGGCAAACAGCGCTGCCGCAGACAAGCCATCTCCGTCCAGTTCCAGCATCCGGCCAACATCCTCGAAGCGGGCCGGCACTACCCGCTGGCCCACCAGCCGGGCCACCCGGTCTAACAGGGCAAGCGGAAATCTATCGTTCATTGTTTTTCACCATATATTCGTTCAGGCCACCCGCCAACAAGCGCAGGCGCAGAGCAGCCGCTGCTACCTGCGCCGCAGCATCCGCGACCGCAAATCCCGACTGTGTAGCCTCGCGCACCGCGTTCAGCACATCGATCCAGGTCTTGCGCCCGGTGGTGTACTGGCGCGCATAGGATTCGAACACCTCGGTGGACATCGTCCGTGCCTGGCGGGCGTTATCCAGCCTCAGCCGGGCGGCCACCAACTCATTCCAGTCCACAGTTACCCGCTCCCGGAGATCGCGCAGCGCCACCTCGCGCGACTGGCGCACCGCCTCGCGCCGGGCGATGGCCGCCTCCACCCCGGAAATCGCGGAAAGGCCCGCGCCTGGCTGTGCCTCCAGCACCAGCAGCGCCCGGCTGTCGTTCGTCAAACCCGTCGTCGACCCCGTGCTGTGCTCCAGGCGCACCGCGAGTTGCGGCATGTAGGCCGAGCGTTTCGAAGCGATATCCTCTTCCGCCGCCGCCTCCTCGAAAGCCAGCCGCCTGAGCGTCGGCGAATAGCCCATCGCCTGGTCCAGCGCCGCCTCCCGGCTCCCCGGCGCGCCGCTGTCGCCCATCTCCCCGGCCACGTCGCTCACCGTCTTGCCAGTCAACTGGGTAAGCTGCGTCAGCGCATTGGCGCGCGCCTGCGTCACCGCCGAAAGATCGTTGGCAGCCTGAAACAGGCGCGACTGGGCGAATCCCTTGTCAACCGGCGGACTGACTTCGCGCTCGACTCGCCGGCCAATCATCTTGAGCAGCTTCTCATGTTCATTCACCCCTGTTACCGCAGTGACCTGACGGGCCTGCTGGCGCTGCGCCTCGGTAAAGGCCGCGATCACTTTCAGGCCGATATCCTGCCGCGCCTCCGCCACCGCCGCCTCGGCCGCCTCGGAGCGTCTCCCCGCCGCCTCGATGCCAGCAGTGATTCGTCCTCCCGTCCATAGCGGTTGCTGCAAGCGCAGCACAGTATTGTATCCACCACCGCTCTGCGCCGCCGCCTCGATGCTGGGCGTCGGGTAGCGCTGCCATTCCGCCCCCTCCCGCTCCGCCTTCGCCGCCGCCGAAGAAGAAAGCTTGCCCAGCACCGCCGGGTGGCTACTCAGGGCCGACTGCATCGCCTGGTCGAAGGTCCAGGTCTGGGCAAAGGCAGCCTGAGACGAGAGCCCCAGCACCAGCGCGGAAAGCGCGCCTATGGGCAAATATGATTTAAGCATGGGAAACCTGTTTTTATAGGTCGATCGGGGCAAAACACGCTCTCGTTGTTGGCTGTGGACAGTCATGTAGATACTCTGTTCGAGGGCAAGCATTTTTTCTGTAATTTTTGCCCTTTCCGGCTCATGCTGGAATAGCGTAAAAGCGGGCGTTATCGAAGGGTTTGTCGTGTTTCAACATGCCGTGGATGGCATGCAGCAGTTTGC
>CAMTYG010000026.1:0-13405 GCA_947085875.1 uncultured Sulfuricella sp. | reverse complement strand
TCGGCCTGGCTACCTGGCATCGCTGGCGCGAGTTGTTCGACCTGGCCCATATCATCGTGGCGCAGCGTCCGGGCGTGGCCGGCCTTGCCCGGGCTGCCGCAACCCTGCCCGCCGAGCTGCGGGACGAGCTCAACCGGCGCCTGATCAACGAGCCGGAAGCCTTGCGTGATGCGCCATCCGGCGCCATCCTTGTCCACCCTGTCACGGCGCTCGATATTTCCGCCACACTAATTCGCAGCGAGATCGCAGCCGGGCGCAGTCCGCGTTATTTGCTCCCCGACGCGGTTCTCGATTATATTCAGACAAACGGACTCTACAAGGACATCAATGGAACCTGAAGCCATGAAACAGGCGGTCATTGCCGCGCTGGAAGACATCAAGGCGCGCGATATCGTAGTGATGGATGTGCGCAAGCTCACCAGCATGACCGATTACATGATCGTTGCCAGCGCCGACTCCAACCGCCAGACCCGGGCCCTGGCCGATAACGTGCAGAAAAAGCTCAAGGAAGCCGGCGCGCATGTGCAGGGCGTGGAAGGCGAGGGAAGCGGCGAGTGGGTGCTGGTGGACCTGGGGTCGGTGGTCGTTCACATCATGCAGCCCACGATACGGGAATATTACAATCTCGAACAATTGTGGGGTGGCCCGACTATGATCAAGAAACCCAAATCGGCGGAACCCACGGTTCATCCGTGAAGCTGCTGATCCTGGCGGTAGGCCACAAGATGCCCGCCTGGGTGAATGAGGGTTTCGGCGAATACACCAAACGCATGCCGCGCGAGGCCCGCATCGAACTGGTCGAGATCAAACCGGAAAAGCGGGCCGGCGGCAAAACTCGGGAGCAGGTTCACGAGGCGGAGCGGAGCCGCATCGAGGCCGCCCTGCCGGCCGATTGCGAGCGGGTTGTGCTGGATGAGCACGGCAAGGACTGGAGCACCCTGGAACTTGCCGATGAGTTGAAAGACTGGATGCGTGGCGGGCGCGACGTGGCTTTCGTCATCGGCGGCGCGGATGGCTTGCACCCGGAGGTGAAGCGCCAGGCCAACCGGCTCTGGTCCCTGTCCCGTCTGACGCTGCCCCATGGCCTGGTTCGGGTGGTCCTGGCGGAGCAGTTGTATCGCGCCGTGACCGTAATCCAGAATCATCCCTACCATCGGGAGTAACGGCTTGATCACAGACAAAAAAATTCACCTGTCATCGCGCTCGCCGCGGCGTCGCGAGTTGCTCGCGCAAATCGGCGTCGGCTTCGAGCTGTTGCTGCTGCGGGAAGACCCGGCGCGTGGCAAGGATGTGGACGAGAGCCCCCTGCCCGACGAGAACCCGCATGACTACGTGCTGCGCGTCAGCCACGCCAAGGCCGAGGTCGGCTGGCTGCGCGCGCGGCAGCGCAGACTGCCGCTTTTCCCCGTGCTGGCGGCAGATACGGCGGTGGTGTTGGGCGACAGGATCATGGGCAAACCGGCGAACCGGGACGAAGCCATGGAAATGCTGCGGGCTTTGTCGGGAAAAAGGCACGAAGTGCTCACTGCCGTGGCGGTGGCGAATGCGGACAGAATCGAGCAAAAGCTGTCAGCCTCGATCGTGCAATTCGGCAAGCTGGCCGATCATACCATTCGCCGTTATGCCATGACCGGCGAACCGCTCGACAAGGCGGGCGCCTACGCGATCCAGGGGGTTGCCGCAGCATTCATCGAAAAAATCGAGGGCAGCTACTCCGGCGTGATGGGGCTGCCGCTATACGAAACGGCGGAGCTGCTGGCCCACTTCGGCATAGAGGTTTTATAAATCATTTGCCACCGTTCGCGGATAAAAAATCAAAATCATGAGCGAAGAAATTCTGATCAACGTCACCCCGCAGGAAACCCGAGTGGCGGTCATGCAACAGGGCGTGGCCCAGGAAATCCATATCGAGCGCATCAGCAATCGCGGTCTGGTTGGCAACATTTACGTTGGCCGGGTGTGCCGGGTGCTGCCGGGCATGCAGTCGGCATTCGTCGAGATTGGCCTGGAGCGTGCCGCCTTCCTTCATGTGGCGGACATCTGGCAGGAGCGCGAGGATGTGGAAACCCGGTTGATCGAGAAGATCCTGCATGAGGGGCAGACCCTGCTGGTGCAGGTGATCAAGGATCCCATCAGCACCAAGGGCGCGCGCCTTTCCACCCAGATCAGCATCGCCGGACGCTGCCTGGTGTTTTTGCCGCAGGAGACCCACATCGGCATCTCCCAACGCATCGAGGACGAAACCGAGCGCGAGATGCTGCGCGACAAGTTGCAGCATCTATTGCAACCCGGCGCGAGCGGCGGTTTCATCATCCGCACCATGGCGGAAGCGGCCTCCGACAGTGAACTTGAGTCCGATATCGAGTACCTGCGCAAGCAGTGGCGCGAAATCAGCGACAAAGCCAAAAGCGCCAAGCCGGCCACTATGCTCTACCACGACCTGAATCTCTCGCTGCGGGTGCTGCGCGATTTCGTCAACGAGGAAACCGTCCGCATTCGGGTGGATTCGCGCGAGACCTTCCAGAAAATGCAGGGCTTCGCCACGGAGTACACCAGCAACGTCGTCGGCCTGCTCGAGCACTATTCCGGCGAGCGTCCGCTGTTTGACCTGCATGGCGTGGAAAACGAGATCGAGAAGGCGCTGGCGCGGCGCGTCGACCTGAAGTCCGGCGGCTACCTGATCATCGACCAGACCGAGGCGTTGACCACGGTGGACGTGAATACCGGCGGCTTCGTCGGCGGGCGCAATTTCGACGACACCATATTCAAGACCAACCTCGAGGCGGCGCAGGCAGTCGCCCGGCAGTTGCGGCTGCGCAACCTCGGCGGCATCATCATCGTGGATTTCATCGACATGGACAACGAGGAGCACAAGACCGCCGTGCTCGCCGAGTTCAAGAAGACGCTGGCGAAAGATCGCACGCGCATGACGGTGAACGGTTTCTCTGCGCTTGGTCTGGTGGAGATGACGCGCAAGCGCACCCGCGAGAGCCTGGCGCACATCCTGTGCGAATCCTGCCCCACCTGCCAGGGGCGCGGCATTCTCAAGACGGCACAGACGGTGTGCTACGACATCCTGCGCGAAGTGGTGCGCGAGGCGCGCCAGTTCAGTGCGCGCGAGTTCCGCATCCTCGCTTCCCAGCAGGTGATCGACCTGTTTCTCGACGAAGAGTCACAAAGTCTGGCGCAGTTGGGCGACTTTATCGGCAAGCCGATTTATCTTCAGGTGGAAAATCAGTACAGTCAGGAGCAGTACGATATTGTGTTGATGTAGGGCGGGCACGAACGCGCCATGAGATGCAGTTTTTATAGCCATGAGCCGCCCGCTTAAATTTTCAAGTATTTTTTCGTTCGCCTCACGGATTTCGTATTTCCTCCCCTGTTTCACCATGGACCAGATGGCGTTACAAGGCGCGAATCGCCCGGCCTGCAAAATTCTGCGCGATCATCACGCGAATTTATGAAACATCCGGGTTAAAGACATGTATCGCCATTGCCGCAATAATTCTGATAGAATTGTTTACAATTTCTCCCTAAAATTGTGCTTATAAAAACCATTCTGCAACCATTTACATGAGGTATTTGCATGCGTTTCCCCGTTTCCTGCAACCACGCTTTGACCCTAGGACTCTCCCTCGCTTGCGCGGTGTTCATCGGCGGTTGCGACAAGAGCCAGGACAAGCCGGCCAAAACCGCAGCTCCCGACGCCCCGGCAACCGCTCCGGCGGCACCGGCCGCCATGGCCTCTGCCCCCGCTCCGAAAGGCGGCATGACCTCCAATGTGCCGGTCAAGGGTGACGAACCGCTTCCGCCCAACCACCCTGCCCTGCCGACAGCCATGCCGCCCCATCCCACTGGAACAGCGGGTGCAAATGCCGATATCAACCAGCAGATCGCTTCCCAGCACCCGAAACCTGCGGACAAGAAAAAACTCGCCGTAGTCATTCCGGACAGCGTAAAGGGCAAATGGGCGGCAGCCAATATCGCCGTTACGATCAATGGCGCCGAGAAGGAAATCAAGGTTGCGATTGGCGATAAAATTTCCCTGGGCAACAACTTGCAGCTTCAGGTCGTCCATTATCTCCCCGCTTACACCAGCGATTTTAAATCTGTAACCAGTTCGTCCAACGAACAGGTAAACCCCGCCATCATGGTCCAGGCCATCGCGAGCGGGAAAATTGTTGCCGAAGGCTGGGTATTCCAAAATCTTCCGGAATTCAACTCGTTCCAAAGCGAGCAAGCCAAAGTCCGTCTGCTCTCCGGCGAACGCACTCAGAAAAAATAACGCGGGTTGTTGTTTGAGAATGTAGGCCACATACCATAAGGGACTTTCTTCAATGAAGGAAAATGGCATAAACAAACTCCTCGCCGCCCTGCTTGCCGCCTGGCTGGCCTGCGGCGCCTTGGCGGCACATGCCGAAGACAAAGCGGAAAAAAAACTGAAGGATCTGAGCACAAAAATCCAGCATCGGATTCTGGCCCTGAACGTCAATCAGGCAGATAAATTTCCCATTGACTACAATTTTTCCTCTTTTCACGGGATGTATGCCTATCGCGAGCTGCTGCAGTGGGCGCTTACCCTCCCCGAAAACTCGGAGTCGCGACGCGACATCCTGACCCTCGTGCGCAGCGGTATGGAGTCGGTCGTCCGGGATTCGGGGATGGGTGTGCCGCTTTCCGGCTGGAGTGGAGAAGGGCAGCCCGTCGGCATGCTGTTCAACCGCGGCCTGCCCCGCTACAACGAGCTCCCCAATTTTTCCAAGCCTGAGACCCTCAAATGGGACCCCAAATATTTCGAGAGTCAGGTTGACCCTGAATCCATCGGGCAATCGCTGGCAGCCAAATCCCTTTTTATTCTCGTGGACACGACTCCTGAGGGGAAAAAGCTTGCGAAGGTATTGCTGCCATCCGCCCTTCAGGAGTTTCAGACCCTTGCCACCCTGCCGGAACTTGGGGGCGGAAAGGCCATCGCCAATATTCCCTCGCTGTTCCGGCTGAAAGACGGTAAATGGGAGGTTGTCAGGGATAGCAGCCATGTCTATGGCCCGATGTCCTTGCTTCAGGGTCTTGCCCAGCTGCACACGCTGCTGTCCGCTCCCGCCGCCGGAAGCGACAACATCAACGGCAAGCGCATAGCGGACTGGCGCAAGGAAGTGCGCCAGGCGATGGAAAAAGTGTACGACGTATCCATCAAGCTTCACTTTGACGCACCGACAGGCAGTTACCTGAGCGCCCACGACCGCAGCAAGGGTGCCGGCGACCGCCTCTCCGCCGATGATGCGGGTTACATCCTGGAAGTACTGGCATCCCTGGCGAGTACCCTGCCGAAAGGAGACCCGCTGCGCGAGAACGCTCTTAAGAATTTGATTTCCCAAGCGAACTATGTGGCCACGCGGCTTGAAGGGAAAGAGCTGGCTCCCAAAACATTCCTGGTGAGAAAAAACCTGACTACCCCAAGCCCGATGCTGGAGCTGGGGGGGCAATTGGCCATCGTGAACGGCCTGCTGGCTGCGGAGCAAGCCACAGGCAAAGGTCACTATGGAAAACCGGCGCTTGCCATTTTCACTGCCGCCCGCAAGCAACTGTGGTCGGCACAGGCAGGCATTTTCCGCTCCGCCGCAGGCCAGACCGTGGCCGGTTACGACGGACGCCTGTTTGGATTGAGCTTGGCAGCATGGCGCCGTCTCGAAAAATCGCCCGCCGTGCCGGATGCGAAACAAAACGGCGGCAACCTCATCCAGACGGTCGTCAAGAAAGCCGGCCTGCTCCAGGCAGAAGGCCCCGCTGCCGGCGAACCCAAGCAGCCGGAAGAATTCTTTCTCAATGAACTGCCGCAACTGGTAAACGATATCGTCGCGCTGAAAAACGAAGAACAGCCCGCGAAGATTACCGCTGCCATAAACTCCTTAACCGATCAGGATGGCGATGGCGTACCGGGCTGCCGTTTCGGTGGGGGCCGCTTTGGCGCCGCACCCGTACTGATTACACAAACCAGCGTACCGACGCCGTTCGACCCTCCCCCAGCCGACACCACTACCCCAAGGAGCTCGCCATGAAATCGCTCTTAATTCTCGCTTTTTCCATCCTGTTCTGCGTTCCCGCCGCTCATGCATTCACCAGCATAGGCAACCCGGAACGAGGAAAAATGATTTTTTCCCAACTATGCGCCATGTGCCACGGCGAAGATGGCCGGGGCCGCGAAGGCATGGCGCCCGACCTGGTGACAGAGTGGCACCGGCTGACAAAATCCGACCAAGAACTGGCTTACAACATCCGGACAGGCCGGCAAACGCCCGGCAAGATTTACACCGCAGGCCCGCCACCGCCACAAATGTTGAATGATCGCGACATGGACGATGTCCTCGCGTATGTGAGGAACACTTTTGGCTCACCACGGGCCGATGCGCCACGGTTTGGTGCGCCGCCGTTTGGCGCGCCGCAGTTCGAATATAGGCGCTAATCTCGAAATCCCCTCGATTTCTGGTTCTATACCATACCATGCCGTCTATCGTATCTTGCCGCGCACTGGCCCCCTTCTTCCTGGCCTTCACAAATCCATCCGCGGCGAGGCTATCTGGCAAGCCCGGGCATGATTGTTCGACATAGCGAAAAAACCAAAATGTCTAACGGCGCAAATTCCAACACTGACAGTAGCGGTACGTACGGAACCCGCCCCCGCAACCCCACTGCCGCTCTGCTGCTGTCAGTCTGCCCGGGCTTGGGCCAACACTACGCGGGCCATATGAAGCGGGGCATCCTGCTCTATATTGCCCTCATCATCGTCTCGTGGCTGGCCGCTATCGCCTTCATGTCCATCAAGAGCTACATCAGCATCATCTTTCTCGCCGTACCCTTCGCCGGCGTGGGGATCATCGCGCTTGATGCTTACAACTGCGCCCGCCGCCAGCCGGAAAACTACCGCTTGCAGTGGTTCAACCGCCCCTGGATTTATGGTGCGGTGTTCCTGACCCTGCTGTTCACTGTCAACCCGCTTATGGATCTCCTGATCGGCAGGCAGGTGCTTAGAGCATTCTTCATGAACTCCTCCAGCATGGAACCCGCCATCCTTAAACGCGACATCGTACTGGTGAACAAGCTGGATTTCCCGAAACGGGGTGAAATTGCGCTGGTCAAATTCGGTAATAGCAAATCCACAGCAAAACTGACCAAGCTCATTGACGACCAGCTTATCAAGCGTGTCATCGCCGTCCCCGGCGACACCCTGGAAATCCGCAATGATGTCGTCTGGATCAACGGCCAGCAAATCGAAGAACCCTACGCAAACTTTAAGGGCATACTCCGCTTCGCCAGCGCACAAAATGCGAATTTCGGCCCCAAACGGATTCCATCCGGTTCCTACTTCGTCATGGGCGACAACCGGAACGAAAGCTTGGACAGCCGTACCCTCGGTTTCATCCGTGAAGATCAGATCGGCGGTACGGCCACCAAGGTATTCTGGTCATGGAACTTCGAAAAAGGCGGCATCCGCTGGGATAGAACGGCCAAGAGCCTGAAGTAATTCACAAACACATCGGGCTCTGAAGCCCGGCGAAACCCTGCCGGAGCAGATACTGCCCATAGCTGCTGCTCCTGACCAGATGCTGCCCCCAAGGCGGAATTCCGCCTTTTTTCGAGATTTTTCGCGCCAACCATGGATGCCATCCTGATTCTGGCGATCGCGGCGGTGCTGATCGTCCTTGTGTTCGATTACACCAACGGCTTTCACGACGCCGCCAATATCGTCGCCACGGTAATCGCCTCGCGCGCCATGACCCCGGCGCAAGCGGTAATGATCGTCGGCTTTTTCGAATTCCTCGGGCCGCTGCTGGGCGGCACGGCGGTCGCCAATACCATCGGCAGCTTCATCACTCTGGACGACCTGGACGCCACGGTATCGCTCACCATCATCCTGTGCGGGCTGGTGGGCGCCATCGTCTGGAATCTGCTGACCTGGTGGCGCGGCATCCCATCCTCCTCCTCGCATGCACTGGTGGGCGGCCTGGCCGGCGCAGTGGTGGTGGCTGTCGGCGCCGACCATGTGGCATGGGGTTTCGAGGAACTGCTGCTGCATGGCCATTTCACCGGGGTTACCAAGGTGCTGCTGGCCCTGGTGCTGTCGCCGCTGGTCGGCTTCTGGGCCGGTTTCTTTTTACACCGCCTGATGCTGTTCCTGCTGCGCGGTGCGAGCCCGGGGATCAATCGCAATCTGCGCCGCGTCCAGTTTCTCACCGCCGCCGGCCTGGCCTTTTCCCACGGCGCCAACGATGCGCAGAAAAGCATGGGCATCCTCACTCTGGTGCTGCTTCTGGGAGGCTTCATCCACGAATTCGTCGTGCCGTTCTGGGTGATGCTGGCGTGCGCCACGGCGATCACGCTGGGCATCCTGTCCGGCGGCTGGCGCATCGTGCGCACTCTTGGCTTCGCCATCTACAAGGTGCGCCCGCTGCATGCGCTAAATTCCCAGCTCACCTCGGCGGGGGTGATATTCGCCGCCTCCCTGGTCGGCGCGCCGGTTTCCACCACCCATGTGGTCGCTACCTCGATCATGGGGATCGGCGCCTCGGAGCGTCCCAAGGCGGTGCGCTGGATCAAGGCCAAAGAAATCTCGGTGACCTGGCTGATCACCATTCCCGGCGCGGCGATGGTGGCGGTCGCTTGTTATTTCATGGTGCAGTTGTCAATGAAATTAATAGGATAATAAATCATGAGCGAACCATCCCAATCTTTCTTCTCGGCCATTTTCGACCGCGTGTTTCCGAAAACGCCCGATTTCTTCAAGCTGCTGACCGAGCAATGCCAGCAGGTCAGCCATACGGTTGACGACCTGGTTGAATTTCTGAAAACCGGAAACGAAGAACTGGGGAAAAAAATCAAGCAGGATGAGCATGAAGCCGACCTCATCAAAATGCGCAACCTCCATGCCCTGAACGAGGCCTTCTCCACCCCGATCGACCGCGAGGACATTTACCGGGCGATCGCCGACCTCGACCGGATCGTGACCTACTGCAAAACCACCGTCAGCGAAATGGATGTACTCGGGGTGACGCCGGACACCTTCATCGTGGAAAAATCCAAGCTGCTTAAAGAAGGGGTGGACGCGCTGGTAGCGGGTTTCGGCAAGCTGGGGAGCAATCCCCTGACCGCAGCGGACGATGCCGATATAGCGCGCAGGGCGCAGCGGCGTGTCGAAAGGCTATATCGTATCGCCCTGGCTGAATTGTTCAAGGGCGACGACTACATCAACATGTTCAAGCGCCGCGAAATCTACCGCCACCTCTCCAACGCCGCCCACAACATGGCGCATTGCGCCAATACGCTGCACGACATCGTGGTGAAGATCTGCTAGGTCAGCAGCACCGCGACGATGCCGCTCAGGAAAATGCCGTCGAAGGTGCCCGCCCCACCGATAGAGGCAAACGGCGCGCCCATTTTCCGGATATCGCCAAGTCGCGACAGGTCGGCTCCGATCAGCACCCCCAGCGTGCCGCTGATATAGGCGAGCGGCGCACTCTGTAGCGGATCGATCAGCATCGAAACCACCGCTGCCGCAATAGGCGCGACGAACAGGGGAATGCCGATTCCCACGCCCGGCACCGGGCGGCTCGCCAGCCTGCACACCGCGGCCACTATCGCGACTGCGCCAATCACCAGCAGCGGGTTGAGCGGATTATGCCGCAACAGGTAGCCCGAAAAAGCCAGCGGCACCAGACAGCCGCCCACGTTGATCGCAACCACGGTCTTGCCGGTAAACTCCAGCGGCGGCAGCCGGAGCAGGCTGCGGAACGGTTGCGGCACGGGGGGCGGCGGCCCCTCTGCCTTGACGCTGAACAGCGGCAGGTTGATCAGACTGCCGAGCAGCGAGGTGAACAGCAACAACGTAGCAGAATTGGGCGACAGGCCGAGCTTGTCGAAGGCCAGGGTCAGGGCGCCGACCTGGACAAAGACCGCCAGCAGGCCGAGCGCAACCAGAAGCAGCGCGAAATAGAAAGGGGAAAACGGCATGGTTCCATTTACCCTAAAAATGGCAATCGCTTAACCGCAGAGACGCAGAGGAATAAATGGGTTACAACAATTTTCTGTCTCTCCAAATGGGCGAGGTCATGCAATACGATAACTCATTGTTTTTACTCAGCGCCTCTGCGTCTCTGCGGTTCAATCGCTTTTTGGATATTTACCGATTAAACCAGAAACTCCCTTTCATTAAAGCAGGAAAACCGTGGCCAGGCCGAGAAAAATGAAAAAACCGCCGCTGTCGGTCACGGCGGTGATCATCACGCTGGAGCCCACCGCCGGATCGCGCCCGAGCTTGTGCATGAGCATCGGGATCAGTACGCCCATCACCGCCGCCAGCATGAGGTTGAGCATCATCGCGCCGGTCATCACCACGCCCAGCGCGGCGTTGCGGTAGAGGAACCCGGCGATCAGGCCGATGATGCCGCCCCAGATCAGCCCGTTGACCAGACTGACGCCAAGTTCCTTGAGGAACAGCTTGCGGATGCCGCTGCCGCGAATCTGCCCCAGCGCCAGGGCGCGGACGATCATGGTCGTGGTCTGATTGCCGGAATTGCCGCCGATCCCGGCAACGATCGGCATCAGCGCCGCCAGCGCCACGATCTTCTCGATCGAGCCTTCGAATACGCCGATCACGCGTGAAGCGATGAACGCCGTCACCAGGTTGAGGGCCAGCCAGGTCCAGCGGTTCTGGATACTTTTCCACACTGTGGCGAACAAATCTTCTTCTTCGCGCAAACCAGCCATGGAGAGCATTTCGCTATCGGTTTCTTCGCGGATGAAATCCATCACCACGTCCACCGTCAGGCGCCCCACCAGCTTGTTGTTCCGGTCCACCACCGGGGCAGAAACCAGGTCATAGCGTTCGAACGCCGTAGCGGCTTCACCGGCTTCGGAATCGGGATGGAAGGTCACCGCATCCTCGGCCAGTACCGCCGCCACGCTCGCCTCGGGGTCATGAACCAGCAGGCGCTTGAGGGACAACACCCCTCTGAAGTTGTCCTTGCGGTCGACCACGAACAGCTTGTCGGTGTGGCTTGGCAGTTCGCCCAGCCGCCGCAGGTAGCGCAACACCACTTCCAGGCTGATATCGTCGCGGATGGAAACCATGTCAAAATCCATCAGCGAGCCGACCGTGTCCTCGGGGTAGGACATGGCCGATTGCAGGCGGGCGCGGTTCTGGCTGTCGAGCGATTCGAGCAGCTCCTGCATCACGTCATGCGGCAGGTCGGGAGCGAGGTCGGCGATCTCGTCGGTATCGAGCTGTTCGGCGGCGGCGAGAAGCTCCTCGCTGTCCATGCTGGCGATCAGGGATTCCCGCACCGCATCGGAAACTTCCAGCAGGATGTCGCCGTCCCGCTCGACCTTGACCAGGTCCCAGACCAGCAGGCGCTGTTCCAGCGGCAAGGCTTCGAGAATGTAAGCAATATCGGCGGAGTGGAGCTGGTCGAGCTTTTTCTGCAATCCGGCCAGATGCTGCTTGTGCACCAGCGTCTCGACCAGATCATGGCGCGGCATATCCTGTTTATGGACGAGCCCTTCCACCAGTTGATGCCTGCTCAGCAGCTCGATGACCTGCTGCAGGGTCTCCTGCAGGCTTTCCTGAATCTTGTTTTTTTCAATTTCCGACATGCCGCTGTCCCTTGGGTATTTAGCTGCAATACTGCCTACTTTAAGGAAGCGCCATATGTAGGTTGGGTTAGGCGCGGCTTTTTGCGCCGTAACCCAACAAACCTAATTTCCCTTTAAACACCGGCCTCGCCTGGAGGCGCCTACTTCTGGTGGGTTACGCGATAAGGCTGCTAACCCAACCTACATGTCGATATTTCGCTTAAGTAAACAGTGTTGCTGCTGGCCATCAACTTTCAGCCTTCGGCAAAGCCGCGCGAGTTGCGCGCAGGAGCCAAAAGCCGATCGCTATTTTTTTGTGGGGCAAGGAAAAATGGGGAGGATCGATAACTCCAGCCGAGGCCGGAAGAATCGCGCTTTAGCCAGTTTTTCCGCTGTTTTCCAGCGGAAAAACCGTCAAGGCCGAAGAAGCGCTGAAGGGGTAACCGCTAGAACAAAAAGTTTGGTGCGAAACTGCGACAACTATGACTGTCCAAGATGATGGACCTTTAAGTATGAAAACGCGTGAATTTTAATCGCCACTGGCTAGCTCTGTCAATTTGGGCACGTCGAACCCGGCCCATCCGGGCCATATGCGGGTTGGCCAGCTCCTCAATTTTAACGATGCTCCACTTCCCAACCCTTGCAGGCAAGAGCAATGTAGTGCGGAACGGGGCGGGAACCGGTTCCATATGCGCTCATGGTGCGTGGCGTCATGCCCAAGGCTCGTGCAGCATCAGCCAACGACAATCCATATTGCACCCGCCACGCAAGGAATGTACGGGTATCCTCGTCGGTAGCCGCTTGTTGCATCGCCTCCAGCCACAAGGTATCGGCCCCGATCTGAATATCAAAATCAGCCCATTCGACCGTCCATCCCTCGCCGGACACGATCCGGGCCTTGGCAAATGCCACCGGATCGCGCAAAGGCGCAAGGCCCGGCTTGGTAAAAACTGCTTCTTGCTTATCCACGATCAGTGTGTCGCCGTTAATGAAGGTCATTTTCAGCCGATAGTTCGGAAAAGGCTCAACCGCCGATAGGCGGGGGCGTTTCATGGATGCCATTTTTTCCACTCCTCAATCAATCCATCTCGGTTTTCCATAACCCACGCCATTACTTCATCGCGCAAGCCGCGCGGGAAAGCACCTGCGCAAGCCAGGGTTTGCAAGTCAATCAACACATCAACACCGCCTCCGACCAAGTGAGCGTGCATCGGCAGATGGTCGTCCTCCCGTATCTCAAGTCGGTACTTGTTGCGAAAGCGTTGCTTTGTTGTCATGCCGCCATGGTATGGAAATTATTTCAATAAGTCAAAGTCCCGCCTCCTTGTGATGAGCGGGGAATCGGGCTACGTCCTCAATGCTGGTCTGACACACTTACGATGCCGCAAGGGGGGGGGGAATTAATCAGTGCTTCTCAAGATGCCGGCACAACCGTTGCGTTGCTTCCATAACAAACTGCCTGTCAGCTTCCGGTAAGTTCTGCAACCAATCAAATATCTCCAGCGCTTGATCCCGTGCAAGTGTTGAGGAAGAGTGCAGTAACTCCGCCAGAGGAAACCCAATGGCATCTGCAACCTGTTCCAGTTTAAGAAGGGAAGGAACAATTGCGCCACGTTCAATTCTGGAGATTGTTTCAACATCCACCCTGACCAATTCGGCAAGAGTGGCTTGCGTCCAGCCAAGTTGATTGCGTCGTTCCCTGATGTTCCTTCCAAGCAACCCAGGTAAAGGCGAAGTGGGCTTTTTTTCTTTGGTCATTCTCATGCCTTCTTAGAATAGGCCG
>CAMTYG010000025.1:0-5390 GCA_947085875.1 uncultured Sulfuricella sp. | reverse complement strand
TGCGAATCCAGCTTGAGCGGGTTCTTGCCTTCCTGCTCGCGGCGCGGGTCGAAGCTGAACAGCGGCCAGTGGCCTGAGCTCACCGCCAGTTCCTGCTGCTGGTGCTGCTTGTTCATGTCGTAGCCATGCTCGACGCAGGGGCTGTAGGCGATGATCAGCGACGGGCCATCGAAGGATTCGGCTTCGAGGAAGGTCTTCAGCGTGTGAACATCCTTCGCGCCGTAAGCGACATGGGCGACGTAGACGTGGCCGTAACTCATGGCGATCTGCGCCAGATCCTTCTTGCCGGTGTGCTTGCCGCCGGCGGCGAATTTGGCCATGGCGCCGCGCGGCGTGGCCTTGGAACACTGCCCGCCGGTGTTGGAATAGACTTCGGTGTCGAGCACCAGGATGTTGACGTTGCGGCCGGAAGCAATCACATGGTCGAGGCCGCCGAAGCCGATGTCGTAGGCCCAGCCATCGCCGCCGATGATCCACACGCTTTTCTTCACCAGGTAGTCGGCCAGGCTTTCCAGGTTGCGCGCCTCGGCAACATCGATGCCGGCCAGAACCTGGCGCAGCTGCTCGACGCGCTCGCGCTGGGCGAAGATACCGGCCTCCGTGGACTGATCGGCGTTGAGAATGGCATCCACCAGCACGCCGTCAATCCGGCCCTTCAGCTTCTCCAGCAATTCACCGGCATGCTCGGCGTGCTTGTCGATGCTGATGCGGAAACCCAGGCCGAATTCGGCGTTGTCCTCGAACAGCGAGTTCGCCCAGGCCGGGCCGCGTCCTTCGGCGTTCTGGCTGTAGGGCGTGGTCGGCAGGTTGCCGCCGTAGATCGAGGTGCAGCCGGTGGCATTGGCGATCACCATGCGGTCGCCGAAGAGCTGGCTGGCGAGGCGGATATAGGGCGTTTCTCCGCAGCCGACGCAGGCGGTGGGGAATTCGAATAGTGGCTCCATCACCATCGCGCCCTTGATGGTGGAGGTGCGCAGCTTGGTGCGATCGAATTCCGGCAGCGTCAGGAAGAACTTGAAATTCTCGCGCTCAGACTCGCGCAGCGGCGCCTGTGGCCGCATTTCGAGCGCCTTGTGACCATCGACCTTGGAAACCGCCGGGCAGATGTCCACGCACAGGCCGCAACCGGTGCAGTCTTCGGGCGCCACCTGATAGCTGATGTGCATGCCCTGCTCGAATTCCTTGCCCTTGACCTGGATGTGCTTGAAAGTCGGCGGAGCGTCCTTGGCCATGCCGGCGGGGAACACCTTGGAGCGGATGGCGGTGTGCGGACAGACGAACGGGCACTTGCCGCAGTAGATGCACAGCGCCTCGTCCCACACCGGAATTTCCTGCGCCAGGTTGCGCTTGTCCCACTGGGAAGTGCCGGTGGGCCAGGTGCCGTCGTTGGGCAGCGCACTGACCGGCAACCTGTCGCCATGGCCGGCCATGATCTGGGCAGTGATCTTGCGCACGAACTCGGGCGCAAAGGCCGGCACCGGTTCCGGCATCTCATGGGTGCTGGTGGCTTGCGCCGGCACTTCCACCCGGTGCAGGTTGGCGATGGTTTCGTCGATCGCCCTCCAGTTGGCTTCCACCACCGCCTGGCCCTTCTTGCTGTAGGATTTTTCGGCAGCGTGCTTGATCTTCTCGATCGCCACGTCGCGCGGCAGCACGCCGGAAATAGCGAAGAAGCAGGTCTGCATGATGGTGTTGATGCGGTTGCCCATGCCGGTCGCCTTGGCGATGGCGTAGGCGTCGATGACGTAGAACTCGATTTTTTTGGCGATGATCTGCTGCTGCACCGTGTATGTCAGGGTGTCCCATACCTTGTCCGCCGGCTTTGGCGAATTGAGCAGGAAAACCGCCCCTTCCGCCGCCGAGCTCAGCATGTCGTAACGCTCCAGGAACACCGGCTGATGGCAGCCGATGAAGTTGGCCTCGTTATCGCCGATCAGGTAAGAAGAATGGATAGCCTTGGGCGAGAAGCGCAGGTGGGAAATGGTCGCCGCGCCGGCTTTTTTCGAGTCGTAAACGAAATAGCCCTGACCGTAGAGCTCGGTTTCCTCGCCCATGATCTTGATGGTGTTCTTGTTGGCGCCCACCGTGCCGTCCGAACCCAGACCGTAGAACATGCAGCGATTCACGCCGCGGCCGGCATCGGTGCGGAATGCCGGATCCCAGTCCAGGCTGGTGTGGGTGACATCGTCGACGATGCCGATGGTGAAATGGTTTTTCGGCCGATCCTTTTTCAGTTCGTCGAACACGCCCTTGATCATGCCCGGCGTGAACTCCTTGGAAGACAGGCCGTAGCGCCCGCCGATCACGCGCGGCATGGCGGGGAAACGGCAAACACTGTGGCCGCAAGATTCGGCAATTGCCGTCACCACATCCTTGTACAGCGGTTCGCCATCAGCGCCCGGCTCCTTGGTACGGTCGAGCACGGCAATGTGCTTCGCCGTGGGCGGAATGACTTTGAGCAACTCGTCCGCCGCAAATGGCCGGTACAAACGCACCTTCACCAGGCCCACCTTCTCGCCGTGGGCGTTGAGGTGATCCACGGTTTCCTCGGCCGCCTCCGCGCCGGAACCCATCAACAGCATCACGCGCTCGGCATCGGGCGCACCGACATACTCATACAGACGGTACTGGCGACCGGTGAGCCTGGCGAATTTGTCCATGGTTTTCTGCACGATTCCCGGCATGCGGTCATAGAACGGGTTGACCGTCTCGCGCGCCTGGAAATACACATCCGGGTTCTGCGCCGTGCCGCGAATCACCGGATGATCCGGCGTCAGCGCGCGGGCGCGGTGGGCGAACACCAGCTCGTCGGCGATCATTTCGCGCACCACTTCCACCGGCACCTGCTCGACCTTGGCCACCTCGTGCGAGGTGCGGAAACCATCGAAGAAATGCAGGATCGGCACGCGCGACTCGAGCGTTGCCGCCTGGGCAATCAGCGCCATGTCCATCGCCTCCTGCACCGAATTGGAAGCCAGGAAGGCGAAGCCGGTGGAGCGTGCCGACATCACGTCGCTGTGGTCGCCAAAGATGGACAGCCCCTGGGCCGCCAGCGAGCGCGCCGCCACGTGCATGACGAAGGGCGTCAGCTCGCCGGCGATCTTGTACATGTTGGGGATCATCAGCAGCAAACCCTGCGATGCGGTGAAGGTGGTCGCCAGGGAGCCGGTCTGCAACGCACCGTGAATGGCGCCGGCGGCACCGCCCTCGCTCTGCATCTCGACCACTTCCGGCACGGCGCCCCACAGGTTTCGGGTACCCTGCGCCGACCAGGCGTCGGCATACTCCCCCATTGGGGAGGAAGGGGTAATCGGATAAATCGCGATCACCTCGTTGGTCAGATGAGCGATATAGGCGGCGGCCTCGTTGCCGTCGATGATAACCCTGCGTGCTTGAGACATCGAAACATTCCTTAATGACGAACTATTCAATTATTTTTGTGGCAAACCTGGTGTTGACTTGGTTCAAACCACCATGACTCGACAAACCAGGCGACTTTCATCATGTTATCTATTTAGAGTCCGAGTTTCACGAAAAAAGGCAAAAAAAACCGCCCGGCAACGAATCGATAAGGCGGAAAAGAGGAGTAATTTACTTGCTTACGATTTCAATGTACCTAAGCCAAGTGATTTAGTCAAGTATTTCTGATTGCCCCCCGGTGTATAATTCCGGCCACGCCCGCTTACCCGCAAACCACCGTGCCACAAACACTCCGAACCCTCGCCGCAACGCTTCCCGATTGCATGATCTCCGACCGCCACGCTTTCCGGCGGCAACTGGACAAACTGCGCGCGCTGGCCGCCGCCAGCAAGCCCACCGACGCCCCTTTACAGCAACTGGAAAGCGCCATGGAGCGCTCGGTTGGGCGGCTGAAACAACGGCTGGAGCGCCTGCCCGTTCCCACCTACCCCGAAGAGCTGCCAGTATCGGGCAAGCGCGCGGACATCGCCGCCGCCATCGCCGCCAACCAGGTGGTGATCGTCTGCGGCGAAACCGGCTCGGGCAAGACCACCCAGCTGCCGAAAATCTGTCTGGAACTCCAGCGCGGCGCCGCCGGCCTGATCGGCCACACCCAGCCGCGGCGCATCGCCGCCCGCACCGTAGCCTCGCGCATCTCGCAGGAGCTGAACAGCCCGCTCGGCCAGGTAGTCGGCTACAAGGTGCGCTTCTCCGATCACACCAGCGCGGACAGCTATATCAAGCTGATGACCGACGGCATCCTGCTGGCGGAAACCCAGAACGACCGCTTCCTTACCGCCTACGACACGATCATCATCGACGAGGCGCACGAGCGCAGCCTCAACATCGACTTCCTGCTCGGCTATCTGAAGCAGATCCTGCCGAAGCGGCCTGACCTGAAAGTCATCGTCACCTCGGCCACCATCGACGCGGAAAGGTTTTCAAATCACTTCGACGGCGCTCCGGTGATCGAGGTCTCCGGCCGGCTGTACCCGGTGGAAACCCGCTACCGCCCATTACATGTAGGTCGGAAAAGCGAAGCGCCTTCCGACATTTTGGCACACCATACGGCGGATAACGCTACGCTCATCCGCCCTACGCATGAGGATGCCGACCTGGAAGAAGCCATTCTCGACGCGGTGGACGAAGTGTCGCGCACCGGCTCCGGCGACATCCTGATCTTCCTCCCCGGCGAACGCGAGATCCGCGACATCGCCGAGGCGCTACGCAAGCACCACCCGCCGGGATCGGAAATCCTGCCGCTGTTCGCCCGCCTTTCCGCCGCCGAGCAGGAGCGCGTGTTCAAGCCCGGCGGGGCGCGCCGCATCGTGCTCGCCACCAATGTGGCGGAAACCTCGCTCACCGTGCCCGGCATCCGCTACGTCATCGATCCCGGCTACGCCCGCCTGCTGCGCTACAGCTACCGCTCCAAGGTGGAGCGTTTGCAGGTCGAAAAAATCTCCCAGGCCTCCGCCAACCAGCGCGCCGGTCGCTGCGGCCGGGTGATGAGCGGGGTGTGCGTGCGGCTGTATGCGGAGGAGGATTTCAACACCCGCCCCGCCTTCACCGACCCGGAAATCCGCCGCAGCAACCTCGCCGCCGTGATCCTGCGGATGAAGGCACTGGGGCTGGCCGAGATCGAGGACTTCCCGTTCCTCGAACCGCCCGATTCCCGCGCCATCGCCGACGGTTTCAAGCTGCTGGAAGAACTCGGCGCGGTGGACGCGCAGCGCGCGCTGACCGAAACCGGCCGGCAGCTCGCCAGGTTCCCGATCGACCCGCGCATCGGCCGCATGATCCTGGCGGCCAAGGCGGAAAACTGCCTGACTGAAGTGCTGATCATCGCCTCCGCCCTGTCGGTGGCGGACCCGCGCGACCGGCCGATGGATCGCCAGCAGGCGGCGGACGACAAGCACCGTCAGTTCCAGGAC
>CAMTYG010000024.1:0-88437 GCA_947085875.1 uncultured Sulfuricella sp. | reverse complement strand
CTTCTACCCGTTCAACGCCTTTCGCTCTCTGCTCGGCATCGCCGGTGGTGTCACCGCACCTACCTATGCCGAGACCTATGCCGCGAAATCACGAACCACTACATCCAGTGGTTGTCTGTGACAACCGGATAAGCACGGATTGAATGTCCGCTTCCCCTACTCGATAACAACATAGAAGGGATTACTTTTTCCGATCTGAACGTCATCCGACTTACGGACGAGGAAAGCCTCCACCATGTGAACGCCCCGGTATGAGAGTCGTTCCCACCTCACAAGATGTTCGTCCGATTTGTAGAAGTCACCACGAAGGGCATTTGCCCTCCGCGCCACCGCATCGGTATTCGTCACCCGCCACATCACTTTGTAAGCCTCTGGAAAAGGGAGGCCAATGTTGTTTCGAGCATCGAATCTGAGCCAATTGCCCGGCTGTGAAGGCTCCAAGCTGGTGGCATGACGAACAAGCTCACCATATCGGCCGGTGTAAAGTTGAGCACCTATGGCAACGGTTAAACTGCCGCTTGCGGCAAGCCGCCACTTCGGGCGGTGCATATGGGGAAGGCGATCAAACCCATCTGGCAAAGCAGATCGGCCAAGCTGTTTGACCAGACCAACAAGGTCCGTGACCCCATTGACCACCGGATTGCCCCGAAAAAGCGCTACAGCTGTCTCGCTGACACTACTCGCCTTCGCGACGACTTCACGCACCGCGAAGTCGTCGCCAAAGACACGCTGCCATTTACCGATGCTTTCTTCCTTGTCAACTTCATCGTAGGCATCGTCGATCCACGTGCGGTAGAGGTTAATTTTTGACCGGAAGTTGCTGTACTTCGTACCATCCCACGCATTGCTCTGAATTTCCTCGTAGAGGACCGGATTCCGGATAGTTGGCTTAGTCGGCCTTGCCTGCAGCCAATCGTCAAGACGTCCCATCAAACTCTTCAGAGAAGTTGGCACATCAGAAAATGCATTTGATTTCCGGTCCGTCTCGTACACCTGCATTCCGAGCAAGGTTGTGAGCAGGAAGGAGGGACAAGTAAAGTTCGTCTTGATATCACGTAGGTACTTCAGCAGACGCGTCACCTTGCGGAAGTTATTGCTACCTGCAATTGAGTTTCGCTCAATCAGCCAGTTCGTGTAATCCAGTGGATTTGATGTTTCAAATTCGTTGGTGTCCCTATTGCAGACCTCCCATACCCCAGAGTAAATACGCTCCTTCACGCATGGGGCGACATCAATCTTGCGCTCGCCAGCGTACTCAATGGTGACGCAGTGGGAGTACCTGCGAATCTTGTCTTTGTAGATGTCGAGTTTACCGAACTCAGCGTACAGGTAGTTGACGTAGTCCTTGGCCTGCCAGCCATCTACGGGCTCCACGTAAACCAGAAGGTCGGCGTCAAACGGATCGCCCTGCAAGGGCTTGATGATAGTCTTGTGGGCCCATGACCCTTGCGCAGCAAAGTCAACGATCAGCGGCTTCCAGTCCGAGGTGCTCACTGCGTTCTTGACGGCTTTGATACTGTCCTCCAACAACCCAACCCGCGTGCTGTTGAGATTGACGGTTTCGTTGAGGAAGTCCGTGAAATCGGCGATCAGCTTCATTCGTTTATCCTTGTGTGAAAACCCGATGGACTATCTTGCGGTCGGATCGCGCAGCTCCCGGACCCAATGTTCTGCGCCAGCATTCATCTGCGCCTCCAATTGCCTTCGAAGAAAATTGTAAATCCAGTCAAAGATCAAGGGACTCGAAACGCGGTGGTTGTAGATAGCATCCTGCAGCTCCCGCGAGCGCATACTGATTTCGTGCTCGGGCGCGCCGGCGCGTGATCGATCCCATAATTTTCTAATCTCGCCCTCCAGCTTTTCGAGGAGAGCAACAGTATCAGCTTGGCGGTTGTATTCCCTGAGCGCCCAGATCAAGCCAGGCGTCATAGGGGCAAGCGTCGAGAGGACAAAGGAAGTCATCGTGAAGTCAATGACCAGGGAAACAATGCCTGCTGCGGTACCGAACGCCAGCACGCCTGTCAACAGGACGACTCGATACGTCTTCCGGAGTTTGCTGTCGTACCAGAGATTGGTACGTTGGCAAACTAACCTGGCCAAGTGAAGCGGCAATTCCTTGACGGCCAGCGGATACCAGTTAATTAAACGCTGCTCATCAACTGCACTTAGGCATCGTTAAATAATTACATAAACTTTTATGAAGCAGAATCCGTAGGTTGGGCTGAGCTTGCGAAGCCCAACATGCACCGTCAACGTTGGGCTTCCTACGTCAGCCCAACCTACGAGTTGGCACCAATTCGTTCAAGTTATTTATTTACGATTCCTTAGCTTCTTGCGGGCATCTGCGAACACGTCCTCAGGATCGACCCGGCTTCCCACCAAGAAGCTGTTCCAGTCCATGCAAAGGACAGTGCAATCGAAATCCTCTTGCAGCTTGGCGGCCGTTCTGAGTCGCGCCTTGTGCCATCGGTCAAAAAAGAGCACTTCAAGAAAGCCAAACGTCAGCGCGCAGAAGGCGACGAACGGTTTTAGTGTGGGAATAAATACTGAGGCGGTTATCCCGAGCAACGGGAAGCCCAGCGTGAAAACCAAACCGATGGCTTGGAAGTTCTTGGCACGGCGATATGTCAATGTGCGTGCCCTGAGCAAATTGAGCATCTGCGGCTCAACCTGTTTGATGGATATATCGTTCATTGCCTTCTCACCCCCGCGAATCATTGGATTGCGCCGATTCGCCACCAGATTAAATGTTAGTTTACTGTGCTGAGTTGGATTGAACTGGATCGGTTGCCAAAGCCTCGCCGATGGACTAGCGGAAAGCATTGCCCATAAAAGCTCGCGAGAGAGATATCTCTACTTATCTCATAACCTCATTCCAGTCGATGTCATAACCTGCTGCGGCCAACTCTCGACCAAGGGCTTGCATCCATCCATTTCCAGCATCCATCGTTTCCCACACCACGCCCGCAAAGTCACTGGGAATCTCTACAGTTCCTCGCTTAAGCGCACAGACATTCTCGCGCCCCAAGTGCCCAATAAAATATCCCAGTTCGAGAAGTACATTTTGCCGCGCGCGCGGCTCTAGGCCGCTAGCGCCCTTTGCTCTGCCTTCGTCGTCGGGCGTGAGAAGCACGATGGCAAAACCCACATCATTATGCGCTTCGACTTTCTCAATGATGGTGCGCCCTCGGTTCGCCTGTTCGTGTAGGATTATGGGCTTAAAACCAGTATTGGTGAGAAACCGAGCAACAGATTCGCGCGCCTCGCCATCATGGCCGTGCACGATGAAAACCTTGTTCGATTTTGGTGTTATAACCTTGGGTTTAACGTCGCCATGATTCATAACATAAGCCTTGTAGTCTCGGGCGAAAGGGATGATTAATTGACGCGTTAAGGCATGTATTCCAGCGATGATCTTATTTCCGGAATAAAAGAAGTGATGACTAAAGCTAGTCGCATAGCTGGGGTCGTTTGCCAACTTTTCCAACAATATTAACGTGAGACCAAGAACCTGCACCTGGTCGTCGGGCCAAGCAAGTTTGTGGCTACCGACCATGCTTCCCCCAGTGCGCTCGCTAGCAGCAATAAAGGCATCGAAGTCTACGCTTGCGATAAGGGGGCGATTAATTGCTTCTAAGCTAGGGTGTTGCAGAAGGCGCGCAAGTATCTTCAGTGGTCGCTCAAATGTCTGTAATTGTGATGCTTGAAGATCAATAATTGCATTATTGACCTGCGAAAAAAGATCGAGTTCGTTTGCCATTATTCTTCACTATCTTTCAAGCGTGCCGCAGCAGCGCGCTCAACGATGGCCTTACGGTATTGCTCTTTCATATTCTCGGCGAGCTGTGCCACGATAGGATTGCTCGCATATTGATCAAGTCTCTCATCGATGATCGTCTCAACGCTTTGGATTGCCCTTTCAATACTTGCAGGGTCATTATGATCGAAGCTTACCGTACCGAGTTCACCGTCCAGAACTTCGAGCGCCTTTTGCGCATCACTCAACTGGCGACTGAGTTCATCAAGTCCTGTGATTTTAATCATGCAGATTTATTTTCTGATATCTAAATGTATGATGGTAACATACGGATGCCATGTTGAACGATGCTGCCAACTTTGACCGCCGCAAGTTAATTTTCTATAAAACAGTTAGTTGGCCAAGATTTATTTAAGTTTCCTGTATAAAAAACTCGTGAACGGTGGCTATGGCCGAAAAGGACTTAGTTCGTGGTGCCGCCCTCGACGGACACTTTCTCGGCCTAAGCGATCACTTGCTTTTACGCTAATCTGAACTCTAATAGTGCCCACACCTGGGTGTCAGACCGCACTACCGCTATTTATGGCCGGGGAAGAAAGGACGCCGAGGAGCGGGCCAGCCTCCCGAATCCATGTCTGCCGCCAGATCGGCGCATGCTATGCGGCGTAGCGCCGAAGCGGCGATGAACTGAACGCCCAATGCTAAGCGCACAACCTCCAGTCGGGTCAGACCTGCCGGACTATATCTGCTATCGACGTAAGGCGGTAACCTCGACACGATTGATGCTACCAGTGGATCATCGCGATGAGGCTTTGCCTGCGCCAACTGTTCGGCAAGACGAGTGAGATTATGACCGTCTTTGCCTTTAAATCCATTCGGATCGGTGCCATTCCAGACGAGAGCGCCTTTCATCGCCAACTCGGCAACCATGCAGATCGGTTGAATCACGGAATCCACACTAAAGGTTGAGGGCAATATGTTCGCCACGTCTTCGAGGTTCGACTGCGCCATTCGCCACAACGTCGCCGCATCACCGCAGCGATCATCTATTTCGTTCAAGCCGTATGTGAAATCGTAGAGATCCGCGAAAGCAAACGACGCCTCCGAGGCAATATCATGCCTCTGACGGCACCACACCCACCACTCCTCAATGCTATTAAACCCAGTCGCTTGCCAAGGTTCGACCGATTTACTACCAAAAATGACCGCTAAAGTGAGCTTGCGTACTCGATCGACGGATACGGCTAAACCGACACCAGCACCTGGCAAAGTCGTATTCACCTCGGGCACCAGTTCGGCATAGGCATCTATAATATTTTTGGCCTCGGAATTTCCCCTAACGCCAAGAGCGAAGGCCGCTCCTAGCAATTCCGTTGCCGCACGGAAAGGGCGTTGATGCAGATGCACGCCTTCCTGCGCATACTTAACATCGAGTTTATGAAGATCGTCTTTTGTCCAGCTCACCATTTAAGTTTATCCCAAGCCCATGGCACTTGTTAACACTATGAAAATGTTCCTAGCGCTTGAAACGCGGAGTCCAGGAGTCAATGAGAGATTGCTCGCCTTCCTCGTCCTCTGGATCTGGCACGTCAATGTCATGCAACACAGTAAGGGTCTTGCCATAACGGCCAAGACCGACAACGTCTTCACTGATCTCAATGCTACGCCGTCCGCCGAACCAATGCTGAAGGTTGGAAGTATCCTCGATTCGGACTCCGTGAAACACGTTGTTTGGAACCTTGTTGAATTCGAATGTGGCCGTATTGCGTGGCACGCCTTCTCTTTTCCTAAGCCAGTCAATACTGTCAACGTTCTTGATCGCCTCAGACATAAAGCAGTGGTCAATAATCCCGCCACGGCTGATGACCATAGCAACTGGATCGCGGGTGCATTGCGTATACCGAATAGCCGTAGCATGCAACGAGGTCTTGCACATCGCAGCAAGATTTTCGATAGCCGCAAGGCCACTACCAGCCTTCTCAAGCGCCGGGAAGAACAGATGGCGTGGCATTAGAAAGCCAGCGGCAAAGCGATCCGCCTCCACTTCATACTTGTCGCCTGAAGAGTACCCTGCATGTGACGCATGTGAGCCAGTGTCACCTACAATAACGGCTTCGGCATGTCCGGGTAAGAAGTAGTGCCCTAGCTCATGGGCGACACTGAAATTTTCAAACCCTTCGTTCTCATGGTGAGTAGCGTAGGCAATAGCGAACTCGTTGCCATACCGTACCAACATTCCCGAAACGCCCTCGTTTTCCATGTGCTTTGCGACAACATCGATTCCTTGTCCGCGAGCTATTCCTTTCGGATCGATGGGTAACATGACGATCCCTAGTCCCTTGACAATCTGTTCCGCAGCGAGCGACGCAAAGACGTAGGGATCAGTTGTGATCATGACTTGCCTTTCTCCTCGGCGCGTTTGGCCAGCATGGTTATGAGCTCGTCTGCCATCTTCCGGTCTGAGCCTTCTAGCGATTCGTAATGGCGGTGGAGACGATCTGCGCCAGCGAGGGCCTTAAACTCTTCAACGCGGCCCAGAAGGTAATCAGTAGTGACATCGAGACTATCAGCCAGGATGCGCAAATTATCGAAGGAAGGTTTGCGAGTACCTGTTTCAAAGTGGGAAATGGCGGAAGGCTGCATCCCGGCTTTCTGGGCCAGTTCTGCCTGATTAAGTCCGCGATACTCGCGCGCTCTGCGTAATCGGTCTGGGAATATAGCGGATGGGGGTGTTGACAGATGCATGACGATTCCGTATAGTTATAAGTGACTATTTCGTCACGGCCCAACAGGGCCTCTCTTTTGTCCAGGGGCATGACGAATTCGTCACATTATAGATGACGCTCCTGGCACAAGCAAGAAAGGAAACACCATGGCTGACGCACAAGTAACTTGCATTTTGAAACCTCACCTGCAGAGCCCACACGAACACATCACACATCTTGGCAATCCAGTCCAAAACTGGATGTGGACTCGCGAGTCAGTTATCGAGAGCATCGACGCCAAGACTAATACGTTCTATGTGTTGGATGCGGCCAACAGCAAGCGTGCCGACATCGGCGTTGTCCGTGAGGCGGGAAAAACTCCATATCTTCGCACCTATGCGGATGGTCGTTGGAGCAACAACCTGCTGTCTCTGAACCAGTGTCCGTTGAAGTAACATTAATCTACCTAAGGAGCATCGTATGACAACGACAAAGAAACCCGGTGAGAGCGCCGGCAATAGGGGCGGGATTTACCAAGAGGTCGGTCCCCGTGGCGGTATGCAACCAAACTTCACCACTGTGCCGGACAACCGACAATTTCCCCCAACTACTAAGCCCGGGCATGTCTGGACTCCGGTTAAGGTGACGCCGAACAGTAATCGATAACCCATGCGTTTTCTTTGGCGAGCGGACGCTCGTTACCAACCTGTTCTATTGCCGTTCGACGTCCGCTCAGGCCGAGAACCGTCACTTCAAAGTACATTGAATGGGCGACCACTCGGTGTCATTGCTGCCCTTCGTAAACGGCTATGTTGAGCTTCGCATCTCGACCCAGTCCATTGCTTACCAACAACCAGAACCTCATAGGTCTTCGCTAATATCGCGAATTTCCAGCTTGAACTGCCATCCCTCGAAGGTCATCAACATGCGACCGAAGTCATCCCAAGAAATTTCACGGCCATCGACAACAACGATTGGCGTGTGATCAGCTCCGGAATAATCACCCTCGATTCTCCCCCGCACCGTCTGATCGGCAATTTGAAGTCCGTGCCTATCATCATCCGTAATATGCTTGACGGAAAGTGTTCGACGTATTTTTTCGACCAAACGTCCCAGCAGTGCGAATGAATCCCCTTCTGGATCGCCGATCATTTGGAATCGATAGCCGTCTGGACTCTCTTCTCGAAGCTCAACGGCGTCCAGAGCGACCATATTTCCCAGCAAGCGCTGGGTGAAGTGGAATTGGTGGGTTTCTCCGGCGCAGTCAGTTATTCCGATAGGTTGTATCCGGATGTTGTCAAAACTCTCCAGACCGCTTAGCTTGGCCACTTCCGCATTAAAGCATCGGCTGCAAAGCAGTTTCGACCCACCCTCTTCTGAACTGTAGTTCACGATATCGTGGTTACGCGTGATCTCGCTACACCCCTCGCAAATAATTTCTTGCATATTGCTTACCCAGTCTGCCATCGGCAAGGAGCGAATTTCGGTCTCATCGGTATGAAAGCCATGCGTATGAACGCCCCTCGCCTACCCGACTAAATGCAACCACCAAGACGCCCTGATGGTTGCTACAGGAACAATTACTTCTTGGCGCCGTTCACAGCTGTCTTGAGAGTAGCCCCGGCCTTGAATGCCGGAACTTTGGCTGCCTTGATTTTCAATTCCGCTCCGGTCTGTGGGTTGCGACCGGTACGCGCCGCACGTTTGCGCACTTCAAAAGTGCCGAAGCCAACCAACGCGACGTTGTCGCCCTTCTTTAGTGTGGCAGTGATGATGTCGATCAGCGCTCCGATGCTACGGTCAGCATCAGCCTTGGTGCTGTTGGTCTTTGCGGCCAGTGCGTCGATCAGTTCCTTGCGGTTCATGTGATTTATCCTCCGTAGTTGGTTACTGCGCCATGCAGTGGTTTGAAGTTTAGCATTAAAGGATATTTCCTTTATAATTTGCTATGGTCACTGAATCTATCCCAAAATTTACTGAACCCGCAGCCAGGCTGTGGGCAGCCATTCCACCCGACACCCGAAAAATACTGCTCTCCAATGTCTGGTGCGGTAAATGTGGTCACGCGGTCACGATCACCAACTTTTCGGGCGTAGTCAAAGCCGGAGACCTATTGCTGGTTGGCGTTTGTTCTGATTGCCGTGGAGATGTTGCCCGATTGATTGAGCAGAGCTGATCGATAAACATTAGAAAAAAACCAGCGCACGAATGCGCTGGCTCTTCCTTTTTTGTTGCACCCCACATTAACGTGAAAGACGCAACGCCTCTTGTACCTTGGCTCGTACGCTGGGCGTTATTTCCTGCCCATTTGTAAGAGCATAGTACACATCGCAAGCCAAGCTGAAGTTCTTCTTGGCCACCTTGTCAAAAAATACATACATTTCAGCAGATAACGGCATGATGAATCTCCTTTGTGTTGTTGGTGAAGAAGCCAAAAAGGGGCTTCACTAAGCCTGCAATGACTTAGTGAAGCCCCCTGATGGCTATTTCCAACAAGGGGATTCATCGTGTCCCTATCCGCAAACGTCGCGGATGGGACTCGTTGCTAACTACCTACTTCTTCGCGGCTTTACTGCGCCGCTTTGGTTTTGCATTCTCATCGTAGCCAAAGCGCTTCCACGCTTCGGTATCGATGGCCAGGGGCGTTACGCGCCCTGACTTGATGTTGACGAATTGGCCGTGATGCGTGAGCCGCCCATAACGAAAAAGCTCCCACAACAGGTTGCAAGCCGCATTCGCCATCGTGTCGTTGATGAACAGAGATTGTTTCTCCAACGCTTCCGCCAAACTGCAACTTGGCGTATCGTCTGTAGCATCCAGCGACCCGTCGATGATGTCAGGGTAAAGATCGGCGATGTGAGGCAAACGATGTTCCCGTTTGAAGCTCTCACCGAAGATCTCGCCCAGCACCACTTGTCCATCATGTTCGCGATTGCCGATGTCCAAGTAGTAGCAGGATGCGCGGTACATGCTGCGCTTGAGCGCTTTAAGTATCGCTGCCCTGCCCTTTCTGTTATCGACGCACCCGATCACGATGTCCGGCTGGGAGTTGAACCGCGAATCGTCAGTGACTTTCGCAATTTCAGCCTGCCATCCCGTTTGCATCAACATGTTGCAGCGGTTGACCAGTGTTTCGGCCTTGGGCTGCCCGACATCGGAGGGCCAGAAATTCTGCCGACCGACGTTGGTTTTAGACACAGTGTCCGGATCTACCACCAAGACATCCAAACCTTCAGGATGCCCCAGCTCGACCATCGCAAGGTGCATGTTGGCCAGCCGTCGCAAGACGTGCGAACCTGTGCCACCTGCGCCGACCAACACCACCTTTACCGCCCGCGTAAGCAGGCTGGGATTTATGTTGTGTATCATGCGTACCTCCTTACCCTTGTGGGTTGTCAAATGGAAGCGGCACAAACACCCCGTTCGCACAGAGGCGAAAAGATGCTGTCACCTCCGGCTTATCAAGATTTCCAATGACTCCGGCAATTTTTACCTCGCCTCGGCCATCATCGTGGTTGTCCGTACTGGAAAAGAAAGCGTCCAGCAGTCCGTGTGAGTGCATATCCAAGACCATGTGTTCGTCTTCCGCCAATGTTGGCCGGTTGAATTCGACATGTCCTGGGCCGACTGAGCGCTCTTCAAGCATCATCATCTTCCACGCGTCCGTCCGTTGGTTCCAGACGACCCACGCGGCACACTCGTTCGGGCAACGCGCTCTGGCCTGCTCGATAAATTGAGCGACCATTGCCCTTGGCAGCTTGCCAAAGCCGAACCGCATTACCTCACTCACTTGCCCGTATGGAACCGGGATGATTGAAGGCTTTGCGATCGGCACGCGCACATACAGCCATGCGCGGCAAACTTCCAGCCAGACACCGTTTGCGGCCATCAAGATTCGATTGCCCGGGGTGTCCAGCTCTTCCAGTTGGGAGTAGCGTGGCACCATCACCGTCGGCATCACGCTTTGCAGCGCAACGTCACGACTGTCCATGCTTCACCGCCCTTTCAAATGCCTGACCCAGCGTCTCTCCGGCGCGCACCAATGATTCAGTCGGGAATGCCCGGCCTTTCATCAGCGCACGCCACAACGCAAAGATGCCGCCGCGATATTTTGTCAGCGCATCTTTTTCGTGGACGTTCGGATGGGTGAAGTAGCTTCTGAAAAAAGCTTCTTCCCATGCTTCCGTACTGAACTTCAATCCACCCTTCGGCGTTTCGATGTTGCCAGTACAGATGCGGCCACCTGCCCACACGTTGAGGTATGGAGCCACATACAGTGGCGTGCTCGATGTTGGACGCTTGCCGCCTTTGACGGCGAACACATACCAATGTCCCTTGCCGATGATGAACACCAGCCCGGGTTGATGGGTATTTGCGCTTACATCTTGCCCAATCTCATCGTTCTTGAACCACACCTGACGCTTCTGGGGTTTGCAGTACCACACAAGGTAGTCGCTCCCTTTGGCGAGGATGTGATTCCCCAACAACTCTGCCGGCGCGTAATCCTCCGGCACGAGGGTTTGCATCATTTTCACGAGGCCGGTCTTGGAGACCGGTGTACCCGCTACGATGGTTGCTACGCCCTCGTTGCTTGTTTGAATGTCGTGCACTGAAGCGAATACCGCCTGCCCGCCGCGTTCTCCATACAACAGGATCGCGTGGGACATTCCGTACACCTTCTGCGCGCCAGACACGCATGCTGCTTGAATTTGCATGATGCCTCCTTTATTGAACATCGCCGATGCAGCGCATCAGGCGATCAAGTTGTGTGTAGAGCGCGAAGCCTTTCTCCATTTCGGCCTTCCATTTCAGAAAAGCTCTCTTGTTGAATGCGACTTCAGCCACTCCATACATGTCGGTATATTCACCGCCGTCGCTCGTGCTTTGATAAAAGTCATCCATCACACGACCCAGCATGTCGTCACCTGTCCCCACGTAGCAGGAAAAGAAGACCGGCTCCCCATAAAAGTTATCCAGGTAAGGCAATCTGGCATCCTGATCAATCAAGTCCATGACGGACAAGATGACCCGCGCCGTTTCCGTGCTGGTTGCGATACGTTGAATAGCATCACGTTCAAGCCCTTCGCCGCTGACGAGGTAGCTTGGAAATGATGCCAAGAACTGGCTTGGCAACAATGTATCTTCGTCAAGCTCGCCCTCATCACCAATTACACCCACCTCTTCTTTGAAATCTTCATCATTGTCCGTCCCACACCAGTACAGATATGAGGCGTGATGAAGAGCCACTTGCGGCGTGAATGCCGTGAACGTCCGATAACCGGCCAGCTCCGCGATGCTGACTGCGGTTCGACCGAGACCCGGATGCACCGACTCCAACCTCTCGACTTTCGCCTTGACGTTGATGTATGGCGTTGTTTGCTGTGATTGAAACCCGATGTACAGGAGTTTCTTTTCTGGCTCACCTTGGTAATCCAGACCGAAAGCATCTCGATCCAGACTTGCGACAAGCTCGAATTTATCCAGCACCTGTATCTCTGCGCAGTGTTTTGAAGCCCACGCAGATAGTGATTGACCGATGATGTCGCGCGCTGATGTCTGGTCACCGATAACGAGTTCGTCATCCTCAACCAGCTCGGCGCACAACTTGGCCGCCTGCAACCACTTCCCGTCATCCTCATCAATCACCGAAGTAACCGGTACGTGCCGAGAAATGAAAGGCAGCGTCAGAAAACCAGCGGCAGCGCCCCCGAAGGAGGCAGCAACAGGTCTTCCTTCTGCGCGCTCTTTGACGAGCGCACGAGTTGAACCAGTGCCGTTACGCATGACTGCTCCTCTTTGGAAACAAACGGGGCTATCACTAGCCCTGTCTGCCTGGTTGAGGAGTCATCCCTGGATAAGGCTTTAAGCCTTGCCTTCAGTGATGACCCCATGATCAGCCCTTCGTCCCCACGCCCTTTTTGAACGTGTAGACCAAGTTGTCCCCCTTCTTTTCCGGTCCCTCGATGGAGGCCGAGATCAGTTCGGGGTAGGTGGCTGCATAGACATCGCGGACTTCTTCGAGCGACAAACCTTTCCCGGGATCAGGAAGTGTCAAGCCGCTGTACGCAAAGGTGCGATTCAGTATTGTGGTTTGGATAGCCATTTCGTCATCCCCCCTTAACCCCACAAGTCCGAAGCCGGTGTTCCGGCCGCAGGTGTGGTGGCTGTTGATGTCGGTTCTGTTGAGGCCGGTGCAGTGCAGCGCGCGCCGGTGTCATCATCACCTTCATTGTCATCATCCGATCCTTCGGGGTTGTCCGTGGTAGTGGGAGATGCCGTTTTTGCCGGCTTGGCGATCGACTTCTTCGCTTTGTCAGCAGCTTCCTTCTGCGCCGCTTCCAGAATCGCTTCTGTAGCAGCCAGTTGGTCGGCCAAGGTTTGACGCTTGGACACATAGCTATTGAGATGCTCGACGAACCCATCATCGAACTCAGCGGCAATGCCGGTGAGAGACAATGGGGTGTCGAGAACGTTGCCCGCTTTGCCCCCATACGGTGTAACCGTCACCGTGATGGTGCCATCCGTATTGTTGACCAGCGCGATAGTTAAGCTGGCCAAATTGGCCAGCAATGGTTGAAGTGCTGCGAACATGGTGAATCTCCTTTTTGGTGAAACGAAAAAAAGGGACACCACGCCCCAAGGGGAACGATGTCCCCGCTTGGGTGAGCGCTGCTTTGGGCGCTTCATTGACGCTTTCGCGTCTTCTGTTTGTTTGGATTGGCCAGCCACCAATATCAACTCAACGCAATAAGCGCCGGGTGTGAATCCGCTTTTCTAAACACACCTTCCGATGTGCTTTGAAAAGCCCACCCCCGAAGGGGCGGGTGAAGTTCAATCTACTGCATGTTTCAGCACCTTGGGAATTTTGCCTTCGTACACGAAGCCTTCAATCTCCATCAGTGCTTTGATGAACTCGTCCTTCTTACCGCTTTTCGCTTTGGCGTATTTCTCGCCAAGCGCGGCTTTCAGACCAAGCTCTTCCGCAATCACCTCGATCTCACTCTTGGTGAGCAGCTCAAGGAATTCTGCGTTCAACTTCCAGTGTTTTGCCAAATCCACTTGCATGAACTTGAGCATTTCCGGCAGATGCGATTTCTCGATACTATCCGTGATTGAAATTGCGATCCCGGACAACATCTGCGAGCGCACCTTGTCGTCAACTTCCGCCACCATCGCAGCAGCTTCGCCGACATTACTGACGGGGGGCTTTTGCGATGTCATCGTTTCAAAACCGGATGCCAGTTTTGTTGATGACACATTCGTTCCGCCGCGCGTCATCATTATGCCGATGAGCATGCACAGGTTCTTGTGTGGATCTGCGAACAGTTCTTTCTTCAACGCCTTGCGCCAGACACCGATCCGATAGTCCACGACACGCTGTGTGTCTTGAACCGATGTCACGGTAGCTTTGGAAGTGGTAGTGGATTTCTCCGCGCCCTTCCCGGCTACAGGCTTTGAACCGGCAGGTTCGGCCGTTGTTGGAGCAGTCGCAGGCTTTGCAGCCGCTTTCTTTTCCGCCAACAAGCGCTCGCCCACTTTTTTCGTGTGGCATGAGGTATCGAAGCATTGTGACTCATACACGTTACCCACTTTACCGGGTATCGCGCTGATCGCCGCTCCGAACGACTTGCAACTACGACATGCCGCTGCTTGCTCATCACCCACGCCGGTTGCACCTTCTGCGATCAACTTGATGACCGTGTTGTTTTCGCCCTGTCGGACGATGACAACGCGAGGATAGTTCTCTTCCAGGGATTTTTTCCTGGCTTCCAGCACACCCTCGGTCTTCTTGTTGAAACACTCGCTGTTGGTGCAATGCCCGCCAGAGACAGCTTCGGCGAACAATGCCTGCTGGTTTCCACTGTTGTGAATGCAGCTTGTGCAGTCCGTCTTGTCGAATATTGCTGTCGCCATCGCTTGGGATATTTGTTCCAGCCCAGCCTTGAACTCAACAACCGTCGGTAACACAGGGCGCGAAAGCAAATTCACAATCGCCTTTTCCTGTCTGTCCTTCGGTGCCGCCGCCAGCAATTCAGCATGACCCAATTGGATCTTGCGTTCATTGAGAGCAGCCATCACAGACGGGCTACAGTTCATCAGCGCAAGACGCTTATCCAGCGTACTGCGTGACCAGCCAAGGCGCTTTGCTGCCTCATCTCTGTTGCCTTCACAACGGCCAAGAATCTTGGCGGCGGCTGCGGCTTCTTCGGTGGGGCTCATGTTGGCGCGTTGGGTGTTCTCAATCAGCGCCATGTCATCGGCTTCTTCGGCAGAGATTGCTTTGGCGATGACCGGAATTTCATAGTCATCGCCAAATACCTTTCTTGATGCGCGAGCGCGACGTTCACCCGCTACGATTGCGTATCCGCCTTCGACCGGACGAATCAGAATCGGTTGTATCACTCCTTTTGCCGCCAGGATTGAGGCTTCCAATTCCGCCATCTCTACCGGATCGAAATAGGTACGCGGATTGTTTCCAGCCAGAAGGCTGCCAACACGGATGTTGGTGATTGTTTGATGTTCCATTTTGTATCCCTCTTTGGTTAGTGCCCTTGAGGGATAGACCAAGCCCTGGGGGCTCGATGCATCCCCCTTGGGTGATTGGAAAAGTTGACTACATTATTTCGCCAGCTTACGCAGGCTGCCTTTTTCTACCACTCCATCACGGCGCAACGCCCTGTAGAGCGCGCGCAATGCCGGGTAATACGACTTCTGACCTGCGCGGCACGACCACATCAGCCATTGGCTGTAGTAGCGGCCGTCCGACTCGCATCTCCACTTGAGTCCGAACCCGTTGTTGGGCTCGTACCAGAAGACACGCGAATCGCTCCGATCACCGACAAGAGCCTCGTAGAGGCGGCCTCTTCTGCTTTTTCTGACCTCGATCATCAGTGCGCTCCTTATGAGGGGCTTGAAGGCGTCCGCCACCTGCTGGACCGTAGTCCCGGCGGCAACTTTCGCATTCAGGTGCATCGCGTGTTCATACCCCATGATGCACCTCCTCCACTTTCGCAGACCTGGTGCCGGCCTTGAGTATCTTGTCGGCTGCCGAAAAAACCCGTGATGCGCTCTTTTTGCCGAATTCATCGGATTGCTCCTTTGAACCCAACCAGCCCTGAATGTAGTCACGACTTTCTTCAAGCCCCGGCAATCCAAGTGTTGCGCAACACAGATAAGCCACCGCTTCCGCTTCGGCCTCCTTGATGTCTTTACGCATCAAATCGCCGTCCGCCATCTGCGCCTCTTTCGAGTGCATCAGGCAGTGAGCCATTTCGTGGAAAAGCGTCTTCCACGGCATCAGTGCTACGGGAGACACGGAAAGGTGTTTCTTGCTGGGGATGGCATACCCTTGCGTGTTTCCATCCAGCAACTCAAAACGTCGTTCCGTGATTCCCAGACCGGACAAAGCTTGCGCCTTGTTCCATTCGGGAATCGTCACCTCGTTGGTGTAGTCCGCGCCCTCTGTTTGATCCAAAGAAAACCAGTTGTTTTTCAGCACAAACATCGTGCGTCCAGAACTTCCGGCCTCACTGGCGTTGTCATTGGATCCGGCACCGTTTTCGACCTCATCAACAGACCTGGTTTTGACGGTCACGGGCATGACCAATGCAATTGCCTTCTCGCCCTTCCTCACGCATCGCCCCAATTGCTTCCACTTGTTGAAGGAAGCAATCGGAGTCAACGCCAGCCCCCTTACGGTTAACTGCATGGCGGCGAGAATGGCATTGCCGAGGCTGTAATCGTGGAATACCGAGTACGCCTCAGATACTTTTCCAGGGCAGGAAAGCGCATCCGAAAACAACTTGCCCCAGTTGGCGCGATTTGATTTTTCTTGCATGGTGTTCTCCTATTCATAAAAAAACGGAGACACCATGCCCCTTGCGGGGAAGTGTCCCCGCGTGGGTTAATTTCGCCGGATTAACCGACGAATTGCTTATTACTTATCTCAAGATGCGTGGCAGCATTCAATCCGCTTCACGGTCTTGGGAATCATTACAACCTCTTCGACAACCTTGCAACGCCCAATCAGCTCAATGAAATTATCCCGAATTTCGTCACACGCCTGATCGAACCGGCGAACCAGATCAACGTGATTACGAAGTTCTGACATCGACCATTCAGAAAAATCCTCATTCTGATCGAAGCTCTTTCCGGGATACACCGACAAGCGTTTTGGTGGCAACGTGTAATTGACGCGGCCATATTCGCCTTCTGCGCCGCATGCGCCACACTTGTTGCCAATGGTGTAATCACTGGCAATCACCGCAGCCGTTATCACGCCTTCTGCCGTAGCGTCAGGTGTATAAACATAGCGGTAATTTCTTTGGCCGCAGGTGCGACAGTGCGACTTGTGTCCGGTCAACTCATACTTGCTGTTGTAAAGGACGAGGTAGCCACTGGATCGCCCATTGGTTCCAATCGTGTATCTCCCACCCATTTCCGAGGTGAAGTCTGCAATTGGCTGGTCGATTTCGTCCCAAAAATCCGTTTGCAGCATGTCGTATGCTGCATTCAATTGCTCGGAAGTCAGACCCAGTTTGTGCAACTTTACGTTTTGCGCATAGCTTGTCGAGCGATTCCAACTGTTCATTGTGTTGTACCTGTAATGGCCAGCCACAAAATCAATCATCTCTTTTTTGCTACGCTTGTCGAACATCTTTTCAAAAAACATGGCGCGCTCCTTTATATGAAAAACGGAGACACCCTGCCCCTTGCGGGAAAGTGTCCCCGCGCGGGTTGAATCAAATTTTATTCAGGCACACTCATATCAAACCTCGTTCGGCAAAAGACAATGCTTCTTGCTCGCCGATCACGATGTGATCGAGAACCCGAACATCTACCAAGCCAAGAGCCTGCTTTAGTGCATCAGTTAGCGAGCGGTCGGCGCTGCTTGGCTCTGCCAACCCTGAAGGGTGGTTGTGGCTCAGCATTACCGCTGCCGCGTTGTGCATCAGGGCGCGTTTGACAACCTCGCGCGGATACACGCTAGTTTGTGTCAGCGTCCCGTGGAATAGCTCTTCCGAACAGATAAGACGATTCTGGGCATCGAGAAACAGCACCATAAATACTTCCTGCTGCCGCCCACCCAACGCCATCCTCAAATAATCCTTGACCGCCTTTGGAGCGGTCAACGAAATCGGATGGATGCTGATGTCCTCTTCAAGTGCCCGCACCAACAACTCCTTGGCTGCAGAGATGATGATGGGTGCGGGCACATACTGAGCTTCGTTTTCGCAAACCATTTCCTGACGATTTGCACGCATTCCAAATAAAACGGAAAGCGGTACTTGTGACAGCTTTTTAGCCATCTCATTTCCAACAAGTACGGACAACAAGTCAGGTGTGCTGCAATTTTGGATATTCATTTTGTGTCTCCTTTTTGAAATAAAAAAGGGGACACAAGCCCTGTCGGGGAGGTGTCCCCGATAGGGTGGTTATGACGATTGCTCGTCTTCTGTTTGTTTTGATTGGTCAGCCGCCAATATCAGCTCAAGGCATAGCCTTGAGGATGAATTCTCTTTTTATGGCGCACTCATCGAATGCGTCATAAAAAGCCCCGCAAGCGGGGTAAAACTGCCTTGGGCAGGCATGGCCATGAGACTGGCCCGCTTACCGTGTGGCGATTTTCCTGGCGGGCGCTTGTTGCACGTCGCCATTGACCACATCCAGCCAGTCAACAGATTGCATCCCTTGCGGAATATCTGTGTCAGGCAGCTTGATGCTGGCCCTTACGCCTTCTTTCCACAGGCGTTTGACCAATGACTTAGCCGAGCTCAATCCGTGACCTTCCGGATGAATCATGGAAGGCCGGTCTTTGTCGGCATAGATCACCACATCAACCCCTTTTGGCGGCACAAAGTTTTCCAGTAAGTAGGCGTTGCCGGCAGCCCATACAGTCACGTTAAAAGCGCCCATGACGGCCAGCGCTGTTTCGATGCCTTCTGTTACTGCCAATACCCTGCTGCTGCCCTGTACCGCTATCCTCATCGCACCAAACAAATTATCGGCACAGTGCCGCATCATTTTCTTGGGGGACGGGACTTTGGCTTTCTCGCCATCGCGTGTAATGTATGAACGATGTACGGTCGAAGGACGACCGTTTGCATCGCACACCATCGTGACAATGGCGGGATGGGTGCTGACCAGCTTTCCCTCTTCGTAATACTCAAGCGAAGGGACAAAACGGATCATCCTGCCATCAATTTTTCGATAGTCGATCTGCACGATTCCACGGTTTGCAAAATACAACCTTGCTGCCCGCGCTTCGGGTGCGGTCAGAGGAATGCTGGCTTTCCACACATGATTCAGAGAATCGCGGATGTCCTGCCTGTTTTCCTCTTTTTTGACACACGGTTTTTTGGCTGGCAAGGGCGCGTAATGCTTCTCGCCGCCTCCCAACAGCATGTCGTGTATGGCGCGGTGGGTAGTGAGAAAATCCCACCCGTTCGCCCACATGAGTAACGCATATCCATCGTGATGGATGCCGCACGTGTTGCACACACCGCCACCTGTTTCTTCAAAATCCCGAAACAGCCTGAATCCATCTGTCCCACCATGCACCGGGCACGGTACATGATTCGGCGTGCGCTCTACTGCTTGGCCTAGATGCGGGGCGAGCGATGCAACAATGCTTTCCCAGCGTCCTGCGGCCAACAACTTCAGTTCTTTCGCTTCCATGGTGCCTCCTTGGTCTATCCCGCATGGGACACGCCAAAGCACCCGGCGGGATGTGTTGGCGTATCCCGTGTGGGCGGGTGGTTGTAAAACCACCGGCAAAGAAGCACCCCTTGGGGGATGATTCCCCCGGTGGGTGGTTGATTTTAGAAAGGGCCTTCGTCAAATTTGGGCTTTTGGCCCGCCTTTGTGGTTTTGCCATTGTTGGCAGCAGACGCAGCGGGTGCGGGTGCTGCAACGTGGGACTCACCATCCGTCTTGTTGCCGCCGAGCATTTTCATCTCGGAGACAACAATTTTTGTGACGTAACGATCCTCCCCGTCTTTCTGATACTTCTCGGTCGTGATCTTGCCTTCGACATAGATTAGCGCGCCCTTTTTTAGGTGCTCACCAACCACTTCTGCCAGGCGGCGATAAAACACGAGGTTGTGCCACTCGGTTTTCTCCTGTTTTTCGCCTGCCTTGTCCTTCCAGTTTTCGTAAGTTGCCATAGAAACAGTTGCGACCGCTTCGCGCTCCTGGGTGTAACGAACTTCCGGGTCTTTGCCCAGACGACCGATTAATTGCACTTTGTTCAACATGGTATTTCTCCTTTGATAAAACATAAAAAAGAGGACACCATGCCCCATAGGGGAACGATGTCCCCGTGAGGGTGATTAAACCAGGCTGCCTTGTTCGGTGATCGCGTCTTTGCATTTGCGATACTCGCGCAGAGCGACTTCAAGCTCTGCATCCTCCAAATCCACTTCAGCACGGATATAAATCTCATCCAATGCCTCAACAGTGCTGGCTGATTTCAAAGCCGCGACAACCTTGTCCAGCTTTTCGAGCTGGCTCATTGCTTTTGCCGATTGCGTTTGGCTCTCGGTTTTGGCTGGTGGTTTTTCCTTGATCTCCTCCGCATCATCAGCGACATCAACCGGCGCGTAACTGCCGTCGATCACATCGTTCAGATTCAGGTTTTGACCTTGGCCTGCATGTGCTTTTTCATCCATCGCCAGTGCTGTTGCCAGCTCGGGTGATTTAGGCAAGAACTTGCAGATGCGCCGGATGACCGTTTTCAGCCCCATCGCCACAAAGTCGGTATCCCAGACGGATTCCTTCTTGTATTTCTTGGCTGCCTGGTAGCCGCGACTGCCATCACGGATGCTTTCGACTTCTTTACCGCCCATTGCGACAAACGTCCTGCTACCATCCTTGAGGACGCCTACCGCATAGAAGCCGACCACCTCTCCGCGCTCTTCATCAGATGCGGGAAAGCCGCCCGGCGCAGTCAGCGGTTCGTGCTCCAGGTTCCGCTCCATGCCGAGTTTCAGCGCGAACGTGTCGTTCATGCGTACCTCGTGTGCATAGATGTCCTGAACCAATCCGCTATTGCGCGCCAGCTTCATCAGTCCGGTGTAACCCGGAATGAGCTGGCACTGGTTGCCAAACGGGACAAGGTGAGCTTCGCCCATCAGCCCTACTTCCAGCCCCAATTGCGAAGACTGGATGACGGCGGCAAACACACTGCGCGGGTCACACTCCCCCAGCTTCGGGGTCATGCGAAACGCCGTGAGCGCAATGCGCGCCATGCGGTCAGGATTGATGTGCTTGGGCAGCGCGCGGGCGATTTCTCCCTTGAACTGCTCAAGCATTGCCGGGAAGCTCTGCGGCTGCTCGTTATTGGCTGCGGCGCTACGGTTGATGTTTCTGAGTGCCTGTAATGCCATGGTGTCTCTCCTTTTTGTTGAAACAAAAAAACGGAGACACCACGCCCCAGAGGGACAATGAATGTCCCCGTGGGGTTGCTTGAACCGAACCGGTTGCCCGGAACGATGCTGTAATGCTGTTTTACCTTTCGGCAAGGCCAGCGACCTCTTCACGTCACTGCATTACGCGGTGGCTTGAATTTTATTCAGGCTACCTCCTCTGTTTCTTCAACAGCGGTGTTTTCGCCCTTGCTCAAATCGAGCTCGGCTTCGATTTCTCGTTGCCGTTGTTTTAACCACTCCAACCGCGCAGCCTTGTCAAACGGCTTTGCGGCTTCGGCCTGAATGTCGGCCATGCGTTTCTCGGTCCTGGCCAAATACTCCTGTTCTTCCAGAAGCCACTGTTCCATCCTGTTGAGTGCGTTTTCGAGTACACGCACAAAACCTTGCGCTGATTCCGCTTGGCCGCACCGATACTCGACACCTCCCATGACAACCAGTTGCCTGCCCATTTCCTGTAATGCCGACAACTGCACGGCAACACGGAATCCGGCAATTTGGCCCACTATCCGATCACCGCCTGACCTGACACCATACACAGCGTGCAAAAGTGCCTTTCCAGCCTCGGCGCGGTCTGTATAGCGGTTTCCCTCTACTTCCATCAGGAATTTGCTACCAGATACGTCTTGCCGGGAAGCCATGTCGGACTCGATGCCGGCAATTCTGGCCTGGACACGCTCGATGCGACCTGGCAAAGTTGCCAGTTCCTGCTTGTTGCGCCATTGTTGCTGATCCCATTGAGACCGGAGCAACGACAGCTTGGCAAGTTCGGTATCAACCCCCGCTTTTTCCAGCACCAGCGGATTGCCCGACGCCAAGGCTTTCACCTCCGCATAAGACAACGCGGCCAATTCAACATCCTCTGCGCTACGCATCCCGGTATCCCCTTGCATGACTTGTGCGATGAATCTCGCTTTGGTCTCAAGCGTCTGCCAGATGTAGGCGTCGAACGAGCTTTCGGTTACATAGCGGTAAATGCGTACACGCTCGTTCAGGTTGCCCTGGCGAATAATGCGCCCCTCCCGCTGTTCCACATCAGATGGCCGCCATGGGGCATCCAGATGATGCAGTGCCGCCAACCGGGTCTGGATGTTGGTCCCGACCCCCATCTTCTGCGTGCTGCCCAGAAGGATGCGGATACGCCCATCACGCGCGGCCTTGAAAAGCTCTTCCTTGGCGGAATCGCTCTCGTAGTCGTGAATGAAGGCGATGTCCTCAATTGGCACGCCTCTCTCCAGCAGATTTTGACGCAACGCCTGATACACGCTGAACCGCCCGTTTTCCACCGGAGTGGACAGGTCGCAGAACACGATTTGCGTTCCACGGAACAGCCTGGTTTCACCCCAGATACCGAATACTTTCTCGGCACAATGGTTCACCTTGCCATTCTCGACCTCAGCGAATGAATCAATCAGACGCATGTCCAACGCGGCCTTGCGGCCATCGTTGGTAACGGCCAGCATGTTGTCCACAGAGGGACTGACGTTACCGTTCCTTATTGCTTCTGCCCGCTCCACGAGGGTTTGGACGAGTGCTTTCAAGTCATCTGTCGGCTTGATTGCTACCGTTTCCTTGTGCGCGGTCGGCACTGGCAATTTCAGCATCTCCGCCGTGCGAATATCCGCCACCTCACCGAACATGGACATCAGTTCTGGAAGATTGACGAACCTCGCGAAACGGGTATGCATCCGGTAGCCTCTGCCATCCGGAGCCAGCTCCAGAGCCGTTACCGACTCGCCGAAGTTGCCCGCCCAGGTGTCAAACATCCCCACCTGAAAGGCTTCCATCGTCTTCGGTTGCAGGTATCGCTGCATGACCCACATTTCGGCCATGCTGTTGGATACCGGCGTGCCAGTCGCGAACACCACGCCTGCCCTGCCCTTGTGTTTTGCCATGACGCTGCGAGTCTTGACGAACATGTCGAATGCCCGCTCCGAATTGCTGTTGGGCAATCCGGCAACTCGTGTCATCTTGCTGAACCGCCACAAGTTCTTGAACAGATGCGCTTCATCGACAAACATCCAGTCGATGCCCAATTGCTCGAAGGACAGAATTTCATCCTTCTTGTTTTTGCCTGACAGCTTTGCCAGCTTTGCTTCCCATGCTTTTTTCGCACGGGCCAGCTCCTTGACGATGCGGTTACCGCGTTCCTGCTTTTCAGCGCGAATGGCATCTTCAATGAGGTCAATTTCATTCTGGATATATTCCTCCATAAACTCATCGCTCATCTTGATGCGCTCGAACGAAGCATGCGTAATCAGCACACCATCCCAATCGCCGGTGGCAATACGGGAAAGAAGCTGACGGCGCTTATCGCCCTGAAGATCGTCTTTCGACGCGATCAGGATGTTGGCGCCGGGATAGGCACGCAGGAACTCGGCTGCAAACTGGTGAAGCATGTGGTTTGGCACCACATACATCGGTTTGCTTGCCTTGCCCAGGCGACGAAGCTCCATGCCGGCACAGATACAAGTCAGTGTTTTGCCGGCCCCGACAACATGGGCAAGCAAGGTGTTTAGCTGACTCGCGACAATACGCCAGATGGCATCCCGCTGATGCTCGTGCAGGCTGACTATCCGGGAATATCCCGGCAACACCAGATGCCTACCATCAAACCTGCGCGGCACAACGCTGTTGAACGTATCGTTGTAAAGCCTTGCCAGCCTCAGCGCCCTTCCCTGCTCCGACCACAACCACTCCTGGAATTTCTCCTTGAGCGACTGCTGCTTCTCGCGTGCCGCGATGGTCTCCTTCTGGTTGACCACGCGTTTGTCACGATCATCAGGATCAGGATCATGCACGGTCGGCACGGTTTGATTCAACGCCTGATCGAACAGGGTTGCCGCATTGACCCGCCCGGTTCCAAACGTCTGCGTAGCTACTACCGACGACCTGGTACTGTAATGCGTGTCGATATTCCACGCGCCTGCTGTCTGGTTGAACGTCACGGTGTTTCCGTTGCACTCCAGAGTTTCATCCAGAAATGCTTCGTAATCGCTGGTCGGTATCCAGGTGGAGCCGATGCGCGCACCGATTTCGCCGGGTGTTAAATCATCGGGAATCACGGCTTCCAACGCTTGCGCATTTCGGCTGTAACGCTCACCCGATACCTTGGCAGCTGATAATTTATTACGGACATTACCGGCAAGATAACTATCTTTGGTTTCCCAATTGCCGGTTTGCGGATCGAGGAATACTGCGCCCAACGCTTCGAGTTCCTTCATGGCTTCGCTGCCAGGTTTCCCGAGCAATTCACCAATCCGGTTTTCGACGACGTGGCCACACTCGGTCAGGCTGACCAGCAACGCCTCTTCCGAGGTTTCGCAATGATCGACCTTTTTGAACATCCCCACCGTGCGCTGAAAAAAGATGTCTGCCTTTTCGGCGGCCTGAGTTTCCCCATCCCAGCGTTCCAGCGACATCAGCAACGGCAGGTCAGGATCGCCTTTGAAAGCAGCCCTGTTTGCCTTGGTGTGGATGCTCCCGCATTTTGCGACGAAGTTGTCGTATTCGATATTCAGCATCAACCGGTAAGCGGCAAGAATCGCCTCATCCCCGGTTTCAACCTGTGACCGAACAATCTTGCGTGCCGCATCACGGATACCGCACATGCCCGCGATGCGTTCCAGCGTTTTTTGCGGCGCGATGAATTGCGACGCTTCCAACCCGTCATTTGTTTCATACACCTTGCCGTCAATCACCCTGAAACCTGGGCGACCCTGGGCGTTGTACTCCAAACGCAAAACAACCTTCGTTTTTTCGACTTCCTGAATCGCTGCGTAGATACCTTCTGGCAGCATGGACACCTTCTCGGCCAGTGCGCTTTCAAGGTCGCCCTCGAATAGGCAGCCAGTAGATTTCTGGTAGCCGTTTTCAGTCAGTGCAAGCTTGCCGATGACCCATTGAGGGTTCTCGGCAAAATACTGGTTACACGATATTTGTTGATGTCTCCAGTATTCCTTGCTTTCCCCGTAGATTGGGGATGTTTCCGGCAGAACGATGGTTTCCATCCAGCCTTTTTTACTACTACGTCCTTCCAGCGGTTTTTGCAGCACCAGTATGTCGGTTGTCACTTCGGTGTTGGCGATCCTCTTGAAAGCGGTATTCGGCAGGCGAACTGCCGCCACCAAATTTGCCTTGCTGCCAAGATATTGCCGCACCTTGTCATCGTACTTGTCCATCGTCCCGGAGGACGTAATGAACACCACCAACCCGCCCGGCCTGACAACCTCCATCGCTTTCGCAAAGAAGTAATCGTGGATCAGGAAATTAGCGTAGGGAACGTTGCGCAGTTCCGGCACCTGGTAATTCCCGAACGGAACATTCGAGATAGCCAGATCGTAAAACTCATCCGGCAGCTTTGCCGCCTCAAACCCGCTCTGTATGACGTTTACCCCGAAATCCCCGTAAAGAGCCTTCAGGATGCGCGCCGACAGTTGATCGAGTTCAATTGCCGTGACGGTGCTTTGCCGGGCAATCTCCTGCGGCATCGCGCCGAGGAAGTATCCGGCACCGGCGGATGGCTCAAGAATGCGGCCACCCTTGAAACCCAGCCGTTCCACCATGCGCCACGTCGCCTCGATAACTTCCAGTGAGGTGTAGTGGGCGTTGGGTGTGCTGGCTTCAGCAGACTGGTACTCGTCTTCGCTCAGCAATGCCTTGAGGCGTTCGGCGCGTGCAACCCACGCCTGCTCCTTCTGGTCATCATTGAACGCTTGCGGAATGCCGCCCCAACCGGTGTAACGGTTGAGCACTTCCCGGTCTTCCGTGGTCGCTTGCCTCTTCTCGGACTCCAGCTTGCGCAGGCATTCGATTGCGGCAATGTTGGCCTCGAATTTGGTGACGCTGCCGGACAAACCGGAAAACGTAACAGCATCGAGACGCGGCCATACTGCTTTGATTGTTGCGACTTCGGCAGCCAGCGCTTGGGGAAACGGGATGATCTCTGCTTCGCGTTGCGGAACAACCGGCCCTTGTAAAACAATAGGGGGGCTGTCTTCTGGCTCAAAACCGGGCAACCACATGGCTGCCGCAGCGATTGTTTTCAATTTCATTATTGCCTCCGGGAATTAAAAAAACCCCCGAAGACACTTCTCCCCCTGGCGGGAAGAAATATCCCGCAGGGGTAGTAGAAAACACATCACATCGTCTCGTGATGCAAGTTGATTGTCGCCTGATTGCTGGCTACGACTGGTCAGGCGCGCAACCCATGCACACCTCCTTTCGGAGAGAAGTCATAGATAGCTTCACCGGACGCTTTGTCGTACACCGATGACCAATAGCCATCGCTCGCCCATTGCCTTGCCTGATGCAAGGCAATATCGCGCGACTCGGTGCAATACCCCATTGTCGGCGCCTCTTTCATACCCTCGTTGGTACGGGGATCACGAACGGTGGCGACCACATGGTAGTGAGCCGAAGATAGAAGATTTGCCGCCATGTACAGCGTGCCGCCGTTTGCGACAAAAACGCCTCTCATGGTTTGTGCCTGAAACTTTCCTTTAATGCCGAAGACCTCGCCGATACGCTCATCTTCCGCGTTTCGGACCAGCCAACGGCCTTCGGATACTTTTTCGATCTTGCACAGACTGGAATCTTCGCAGCGATACGATTCATACCCGCGAATCCTGGATCGACAATCAGTGTGATGCGTCCTGATGTCTGCTTCGATACCGGCTTCCTTGAGTGCAGCCAGAAAAACCGACAAGTCGCAGTCCTCTTCCAGATAGGCCGTATCGCCACGTTGGTAGCTGTATGGCGTGATCCGAGAGGCGATGCCAAAACAATGCAGGTAGTGCTTCTTGACGGCGAGCCAGCCGTGACCGGGGTCGGCGTAAAAATGAAAAACTTTTTTCATGGAATCTCCTTGTTGTTAATGACCACGGAGACACCCTGCCCCTTGCGGGAACGATGTCCCCTCGTGGGTGGTTGGCTAGTTAACGCAAGCCGGTGCATCCACCGCTTTTGCTCTGCGGATGCGCTTCTTTTTCTTTTCAGTCAGAACGGGAAAGGGTATTCCGCGCCGAATGAATGTCGGTGTTTCGAGGCCCGCCCAGCTTTGCTCGTTCGGCATTGATGCCGATTTAATCTTGGCCGCAAGCTTTGCCCTGGCGCGTGAATTGATCAACGCCACCACAACTCGAATGGCCAAATAAACTGCCCATGCGATGCCCAACAAGATCAAGATGCCCATTTTGTGTCTCCTTTTTGAAATGAAAAAAGGGGACACAAGCCCTTGTCGGGGAAGTGTCCCCGATAGGGTTGGTACTACTCTTCGATATCGAAGTTCGCTGCCCAGCGCGGAAGATCAATCGTCTCGATCTCGCCACCGGGTTGATAGCCGGGGAACTGTTTGTTTTCCTGGCACCATTTCAGCAACTGGAGCGCGCCGCGATACTTTGCACGCCCGACTTCGATCATTTCCTGACTGGCGATGTAACAAGCTGTCGAATACGGTGCATTCTTTTCCACTGCGATAAAGTGAAAGCTGACCGATCTTCCAGTCACCGCCTTCATGCCATCCGTGTAAAAAGCGGCCTGCACGTCATAGCCAAGATTGGCTATCGCTTTCGAGAAGCTGTCTTTGCTCGCACCGCAGCAGCTTTTGAGGTCTGCCATACCGTACTCGCACATCCAGTCCGGGCGTATCCTGCACGGCAATCCCGTGTAGTCATCAGTCCAGAACAAGGATGTCTCAGCTTCGCCATCGTTAAGCATTCTGGCCGCGCCAGCGTGATTGAAAACGCTCACCCTCATTGCGGCAAGCGTGTCCATCTGCTCTGCGGTCAAAGGTGTCTTGCCCGCATTTTCAACATCCCACTTTGCAGCTGTTTCCTTGCCTTCCTTGGTGCGTCGGTCGAACTTCGGCGCGAGCACATAATCTTTTGAAAAGACCTCAGGTTCAAGGATAAAACCGTGGAATGCCGAACCGAATTCCATTGCTGGCGTTGGCTCGACTGAGCCCGTTTTGTATTGCAGGTAATGTTCGGGAGACTTGAGTAATTGAACAATCCCGCTGTGTGATATTGCCTCACCGGAGTGGTAAACCTGTATAGGCAAATGTCTGACGATGCGCTTCATTTTGTGCCTCCTCTTTGAAAAAAAGGGGACACAAACCCTATGCGGGGAGGTGTCCCCGCGTGGGTTACTTCAACCCCAGCATCCAGATAATTGGACGGCTGAGGGTGTAGCCACTGATGCAGCAAGCAATGATGACAAGTTCCATGGTGTTCTCCTTTTGATAAAAAAACGGAGACACCATGACCCTTGCGGGGAACGATATCCCCGCTGGGTGGTTACGACGATTGCTCGTCTTCTGTTTGTTTTGATTGGTCAGCCGCCAATATCAGCTCAAGGCATTAAGCACATGAAGCAAGATACGGCAGACACTACACCGGTTTTATTCTTTCTTCCATGCGGATAATCCGCAAAATTGCTGACTTTCCACCAGATTTTCCTGAAGACCTGTTCCACTATCGGGTGCTGTGACCGTGCGGTATTTTTGTTCAACAACCTCAGAGGAGAGTTTTGTGGAAAACGGCAAAGCAGTGAAAGGCGCGCCAAGAAAGAAAGCTGATGAATTCAGCAATCCATTCCTGACCCAGGAGGTGAAGATACATTCGTCACCCGCCCAGGCTGTTTTTGAAAACGGCTACGAGAAATGCGATTCGGCACTGCGTAGCTTAAGCGTTGTTCTGCCGGCAGTCCTCAAAAATGATAACGAAATAATGGCCGTCAATGGCGCGGTCGATCACTTGATCAACAATGCGTTTGCGAATCTGCGCAATGAAAGCGCGCGACTCAAGAAGATCGCCGAGGACAACGGCATTGAGATTGGCAGGGTGAATTACACGAATGTCACCGCTTACCAAGCCAAAATTACCTGCAACAAGTCCGGTCAATATCTGCAAATGATTCGCGAGCTCGACAGGTTGATGGAATTGGTACACTCAACCTGGCTTGCCGGATTTATCGCCGACGATGCGAAAGGTGCATTGGAGCGGCAATGGCGCAGGAAGATGCTGGGGGTTTCGGCAGAAATTACTGCGATTCTGGCGCGCGCGTTCAGCGCCGCGCAGAAGATCAAGCATGATGCTCAGGCAGAACCCGGCCAGGCGATAACGGAAAGCCCCGCAGTCGCGGTAGAAGAAATACCCAAGAAAAAGACTCGCAAGACGAAAACCCAGATACCTGATAGTACGGAAGCGACCACGCCCTTGATGGTCGAGGATGCAGGTCTGGCGGAACAGGCAACGAAAGAGGAAGGCTTGGTGGCCGCTACTTTATAGTGCGCGCCCGGCTAAACCATTACCCATTCTCATGAACGTCACGGGCGCTGCACTGTGCTGGATTGACTGGCTGTTCGAACTGGCGCATTCGAATTATTTGAATAAGCAACGCGACTGGCAGGCAATCTGAAAATTTGATTGGCTTCGCTCGCTCCTTGATTTCGTCCTCCAAAAACTGAATATCAGTGACACAAAATTCCGTGCTCAGACTCTTTGAATCAAGGTGCGATTTAAGATCAAGACCAAGTGCATCAATGCACCCGACCTCAGCTTGCGATTGAATATGCTTGGCGATAGTACGGTTGGCGCGGGTGCCACTAAAAGTCCATAGACGGGCTCCACCCGACTCATTCCTGGTTATCGCGAAGCATGAGGTTCCAGCAGCCTCAGGGAAGTGTTCAACAACCTCTTCGATTTCAAGTTGGGCTCGCTTAGAGATCACTGCATGGATACCTGCACCCTCACTTAAGGCGCGAAAGATTCCTTGGGCGATCTCTCGGCTCAAGGTGCGCCCGCTTCCTGTCCATCGGGCCTTGCCTCCCTCTTTTGCTGGCTCAAGCCACACTGTTTGCCGTTTCCAGTCGACATCCGTTATACGCCAGCTCTTTCCCGCTAGCAGAATTAATCGATCTTCCTTGTCACCAGCCAACATCATCGGGTCGATGAATCCGACCTCAACACTGCCAAAACGTCCCAAAAGTAGTTGGGCGCCTGAGAAAGATGCCAACAGGTCTTTGTAGTGAGCCCGGCCATAATGTTTTTCAGTCGTAGGACCAATTTGCAGAACCCCATCAGTTTCCATCAGGTAGTCGAGTTGAACCATGTGACCGATTAAATCCGCAATGCCTTGGGAACTCGATTCTGGGAAAGCTCCGCACAATAGTAAAACAAGTTCTCGCCTTGGCCATTGAGAGCGTTCCAAGGTGGCTGCCATGGCCTGTTGCGCCACGATGGCCCACGGTTCGGGGGGTGGGTATGCAGCTTCAACCCAACCTTCACCCCAAAGCCGACAAATACCCATGGCCAGCATTAGTGAGTCGTCATTCGTGCAGAGGAACAAGCAACTTCGTTTTACGTCAGCTCGGCGGCCGGATCGACCCATGCGCTGAAGAAACGATGACACCGTCGAAGGTGCATCGATTTGAATCACATGATCCAAATCCCCGACGTCAATGCCAAGTTCCAGAGTTGAGGTGGCAACAATCACGCAGTCCTTTTCTTCTGCGAAGGCAGTCTCGGCAAGTTTTCGCTCTGAATGGCTGAGTGATGCATGACTTAAAAAAGCTCGTACCTCCAGGCCACGCAGCATGCTAGTCAGTTGCTCGGCACTGCTACGTGAATCGCAAAAAACCAAGCGTTTGCTGCCCCGGTGAAGACGGGTAATTACCGTGGCAGCGTTGGACAAAGAGCCAACGAAATCCACTGTGACGTCAGCATCGGTGCTCACCGACGCGCTTCCGACAACCTGTTTGATCCCAGTGGGGGCAAACCAGTTAAGCAGCTCCGTTGGGTTGCTCACGGTGGCTGACAGACCAAGCCGTTGCATCTCGTGGGGAACGTACTGTTGCAGGCGGTGAAGCACGGCCCTTAAATGCCAACCGCGGTCATCCGCTGCGAACGCATGCAACTCATCGGCAATCACAACCCGCAAATTGCCAAACCAGGCTTGTCTGTCAATACGTGTGGACACCAGCATGCCTTCAAGCGATTCGGGCGTGGTCAGAAGAATGTCGGGTGCGTCCTTGATGGCATGACTCTTTTGAGATTGGGAAACATCCCCATGCCAAACGGCAACACGCCTGCCGACCAAACCGGCGTAATAAGACAAACGCTGTTCGAGATTGTTTAGCAGTGCTTTGATCGGGCAAACGTAAATCACGCTCACCCCAGGCCAGGCATGGGTCAACATCCTCGATAAAACGGGAATGATGGCGGCCTCTGTCTTTCCTCCGGCCGTTGGTGCCAGCAAGAGACAGTGCACGCCAGAAAGAATCGGATCAATCGCCTGGAGTTGGGTCGGTCGCAGGCTGTTCCAGCCCAGTGAATTCACGACGTGATACTGAAGCGCCGGGTGCAGCTTTTCGAATTCGATCACAGCTCGATGTCATCCACGCCGATGGCTCCGGCGGCGGCCCGCTCATTGGTCGTCATCTCGTTTTCTGCCAGCGTGAGTTTGTAATGCTGGCGCGGGTCAAAGTCTTCATGTAAATCCACCCGATCTAGCACATCGGCAACCAGTTTCTTGAGAAATAGACGTGGGGCCACTCCCACTTTGCCTCCCAGTCCGCCAGCCACTGCGCGGGCCAAGGTTTCAATATAGGCATCATTGACCAAAGCACGCAAACGGCTCTCGGTAGGCTGCATTTCCGCGTAAATGTCGCGTACCCGCTTACCCACAGCCACCAACGAACCTTGGTCGAAGGGTGCCAGGCGAATCTGTACGGCCCGTGGGTTATCAAACCGTCGGTCGGTGCCAAAATCCACATGCAGGCGTTGCGCCAAAGGCGCAAGCCGCTGCACACCTTGGGCGCCATCAAAAAATGCAGGTGTCCCAGTAATGACGAGGTACAAGCCAGGAAAGCGTCCCGCATCAATTTCATCGATCAGCTGGCGCAGCGCATTCAACCCACGCTCTCGCGTATCGGCACGCATGCGCTGGAGCGTTTCCACCTCGTCAAGCACTAACACCAAGCCTGGGAAGCCGCTGTCGCGCAGGATGGTCAACAAGCCAATCAGGAAGTTGGCTGCCCCAAAGTGGTCCAATTCACCTTTGATGCCTGCCGCGCGCTTCACGCTGGCTGCGACATTGGGTTGGCCTGCAAGCCAGCTGATCAACCCTTCCGCAAGCTGATTGTTCCCATCGGCTAATGCTCGGCGGTAAGTTCGCAGAACGGCTGAGAAGGCCGGCGCGGTCTTGCTGATGGTCGCCAATTGGGCTTCCATCAGCGCTTCGGTTCGCTCCAGCAGTGCATTTGCGTCATCAGTGCCCACCGACCCGTCGGCTAGAACATCCTGTTCCAAAGCAAAAAACCATCCATCAATCACACTGCGAAATGCGCCGCTGTTGCTGTCCGCAGTACCGAGTCGCTCTACCAGCCGACGGTAGATCGTCTCAAGTCGATGCAAAGGTGTTTCAGTTTCGTTGATCTGCACTTCGCTGGTGGCAAATCCTTTCGCACGTGCGCGTTCCTGGAGCCATCGGCCAAAAAATGTTTTGCCGGTCCCGTACTCCCCTCGCACCGCCTTGAACCCACCGCGTCCACTAGAGACCGTGGCAAGCTCTTCGTCCAGAGTGGGCGCGAAAGCGTCGATGCCCACTGCGAGTGCGTCCAGCCCGGCGCTTGGAACCGTGCCGCGTCGCAAGGCGCCGACGATGTCATCTCGTCTTGCGGCGCTTATCATCGACCGCCTCCGGTAGTATTAGCGATGCGGAATTGCTGAAGCAGCAAAGTCCGGTTCAGCTCAACAGTGCCAGCAGACTCATCTACCAACAACACCGTGGCTTGGTCCACATTCAAGACCCGCCGAACGGCGCTCAGCATCCCGTTCAATCGTATTTCTGGCACAGAGAGCCTCTGGGCAAGGGCTGCGCGAGAAAGTTTTCCGCCTCGCTCGGCCAGTGCTGTCAGCAACTTGCGCATTTGTTCATCGGGTGGTGCCACACGCGCCGCCAACGAACGCTGAGATGCATACACCTGGCTTTGCAAGAGGGTATCGATCCAGTCTTCTGTTTGTGCGGGCGATGCTGCTGGAGTTGCTGCCATGGTCGTTTCAAATAGCTGCTGCTGTCCAATAGGTGGCGGTGCTGGCCGACGTGGCACTGTTCGTGACAACGGACCCTGTTGGGACGCCTCCATTTGCGAGATTGCCGGGTTGGGCAGATCCCACCATTCCGGCTGGGCTGGCAATGCTGGCTGCCATTCAGGCAGTGCCATGCCAAACGGTACCAACACACTCAAAGGCACGGTCACCTCTTGAGGAGAAACCCCACCGTGGTAACCATTTTTGCGGCCCGCGTACCTGACGCTTTCGCTCCACAGACATACCACTGACGTTGCACCGCTAGAGGTTCGAACACGTCCACCCGTCAAAACAATCTCGTTGTTGTTTACGGTATCGTTGCCAACACGCCATCGGTCGCTTTCGCCACCGGTAGTTTGCGTGGTTCCGTCCTCGAGCATATGTCCGTGATCAGCCGTGATGATGACCACGCGGCGTGCTTCCCGTGCTTCGCGCAGGATCGGCAGGAATAACCGCAGATCTTCCAGGTTCCATCGTTGGTGCAATTGGTCTGGCCCGCTGAGATGGTCGTCCACTGCGTTGTAAACGAGGCCGACCACACGTTGTTGCGGGTTGGCAATGGCCGACCTGACTTCGTTTGACAGGTTCGTCGATTCACTCAGATCGCCCTTGTGAAATAGTTTGGGCGGCGCATCGGCGCGTGACTGGGCCAGCAGGGCCGCATGGGTTGAAAATCCTGTCTTCTCAAGTGAGGACGTGCCCGTCGTAAGCTTTCCGCAAAGCAATGTTGCCCGGCTCACTTCGGTGACAGTCGGGAATGCCGCCACACCTACTAAAGGCCGAGCCAAGGAGGCAGGAACCATTTCGGCCCAACCCAGGCGCTCCGTGCGTGCAAAAAGCTCTCGGAAAATACTGGTGCTCAAGCCATCAACTACCAGCAAAAGTACAGGCTGGTGCGCGGCCAAGGGTGCCACCACGCTGTCGAGCACCGACTCCAGAGGAATGGTGCGGCCATCGACCCCTGGTGCCTGCACATTCCAGCGCTGCAAAGCCAATGAAAATTGCTGTCCTAATGCATTGCGACGTGCGATGACACTAGTCCGGATAGCCCCGTATGCGAGCGACACCTCCTCCAGTTCATCTCCACCCAGCAACCTGAAACGAGCCCAGTCAACGAACGCACCTTCGTCGGCTTGCCAGCACACGAAATCGGCCACCGTCGTGGCGGTTGTTCTGGGCCGCACCAGCCAGCGCGCCATGCGCCTGGCCATTTCTACTCGGTCTTTCCGCTGAGGCTGGGAGTCAGCCAGTACATGGGTCAGGACTCGATTGGCAGCCTCCTCAACGGAGGTCAAGGATTCATCCGTGGGAGCCTGCACATGCAGAGACAGGAGCGCCGCGAATGATCTCATGCGCTGGTCGAAGCCCGTAGGCAAAACATCGCTCAGGTGGGCGAACTCGGCCACGCGTAAGTCGTTCAACAAGGCATCCGCTCGGTCCAATGCGGGCCGGTACACATCCACGCCGCCATCACGAACCAACTGACACGCCGCCGCAGCCCAAGCGCGCCCTTCGGCCACTCCAACGTGGACATCATTCACAAACCGTTCAAGCCTGATCGTGGCATGCCCCAAGGCTGCCTGGCCTTCTCCTGCAGGGGCATACAGAACCCCGCAAACCAAACCCAGCGCCATCGCGTCGCCAGTGCGGCCTGCTTCCACGCAGGCCAACACCATACTGCCTGCAGTACCTGCCGATTCGCCCAACCAGCGCAGGGCATCGGTCCGTGCGCTAGCCGGTAGCAGGTTGAGCGAGACATCGGCGCTGGGCTGCATCGTCCATCTAAGAAGAGTGGTTGCATCAGGTCGTGACACCTCCAATTGCAAGAAGCGCTGAAGCAACTCTTTCCAGGCGGTTTCCAGGTCAAGAAAGCCGTTCGCAACGGGTGTGTACGAGCCTTGGGCTGCACCGTCCATCAGCACCTGGGGCATCCACGAGAAACGACCCAAGCGGGCATCCACTTCTTTAGCGCTAAAGAGCTGCCGTACGATTTCCCAGCCTCCCGGTTGAAAGACTCGTCCTCGTGCCAGGCGCGCAGCGATGTCTTCAGCAATCTCGTGCGAACCCAATGGTGTCAGCACCACCAAGCCAGCGTTGGCCGCATCGGCTTGCTCAACATCGCAAAGTGCTTCGCGCATCGCCAGCATGGAGTCACACCAGCGCAAGGAAAATCGGCGCCCACGCTGCGTGACGGCGTCAGGCCAATCCTGCTTGGTGGCAGAACGAATCGCGACGGCCAATGCGGTCGGCTCACGCGCCAGCACCGCATCGAGTTGTGCGGTAATTTGGGGCACCGAAATAGTCACGACGGTGAGCTCCGACGCGACAGCCGCCAGCTCAAACTCAGCTCCAGCTCATGGTCATTTTGCAGGCGATCTTGTAGGGTTTTCAGCACCGAAGCTGCCGCTTCGGTGTCGAGGTCAACCTTTTGAGCTTCCTCCACAAGGATGGGCATCGCAGGCGGAGCTCCAGTGACGGAAAAGGACTCTGGGGCTGGTGCTTCTGGCATGGGCAGCGGTGAGGTTCCAGGTGGCGTAAGCGCAGTATCAGCAGGCAACGGCGCTGGCGCCGCAACAGTCAGCAAACGAACCGCGTCCCGGTCAAGTTCCTCAAGCTTCGGCTTCAGAGGGATAACGTGTTCTTCGCTGCCCAGCGCTTCGGTCAAGCGGCTCAGGATCGAAGCTGCTGCTGCCTGACGGTGGTCTTGCAGGTCCCGCATGGCATCGAAAATATTCCATTTTGCGTTGTTCAACGCGTCGGCCACGTTTTGTGCTTGCCCCATACTGCGACCCACCGCCGCTTCAGAGGTTTCGATGGGTGCGTTGGCCAGCGCTTGTACCAGATCAGCGTCGGTTGCTGCCTGGAGCACAGCAAGCAGCGACTGAGCCGATTCACAGGTGCGTACACGCCCTTCCATTGAAGCACCGTAGCGTGTGGCACGGTCTCGCACGGCCACTACCAGTTTGCTTACCGCTTCACGTTTGGCACCGGCCTCGCGGCGAACATCATCAACCAGGCGGCCAACATTTCCAGCATTGAGTGTTTGCGGAACCGTCAGGCCAAACAGGCTGGCGGCGCGGCTCACCGCAGTTGCCCAATGGGTAGCATCCGGCAGGGCCTGTTCTCGCAACTCAAGCTCGTCGGCCAGGCTGTCGGTGGTGGGTTCTACTGGACCGCCGTGCAAAATGAAGCGGCGGTTTGTGAGGGCCGCAAAACTTAAGATAATAAGGTTTTGCAATTCCAACGGCAGTCCCATGGAGTTAGGCATGTCGATCCAGCGACGCAATTGCGCCACAGTCATCGTGCCACCTCCATCGCGCGCATGGCTTTGTGCAAAGCGGGAACGCCAATGGTCCTCGACCAGCAGGTGAGTCTCACCCATTTGACCCAAATGGCAGGGGTTCACGATAGAGCGAACCAACCTTCGTGTGGCGGGATCCTGTACGAGTCCACGATGGTCCGTCGCTTCGATGGCGCGCTGCACCTCAGGCCAAATTTTACGAATAACGGCAGGTTTGATCTCTGTGTCGAACTCTGGATGGGCGGGGTACTGGTGCGCAAAAAGCTGTCCCAGAAGTGCTTCGAAAGCGTCTTTAAAGTTTGCACCTACAGGCGGCCTCGGTGAAAGGGTTGGATCCAAAGACTGAAACTGTTGGTCAGCGGTAAGTGCATTGGTCACCGCATCATTTGGCTCTGCGCTGATGCCAAAAGCCACTTCCAGCTGGCTGCGCAGTTTAATCCGCAATTGATCCAATTGATTCTTGGCTAAGGCTTTGGCCTGCACTCGATCCACGTAGCTCAGGTGGGAAGCGTAACTTTCAAATCGGTCACCCGAAAGAATGTGGTCCAACACCACGAGGCGTCCCAAGTCGGCGAGAGCCTTGTTGCTAAAAAACGAAGGTAGCCACACCAACGTTTTAGTGTCGCCACCCTGGTAGTCCGCCAGGCGGGCGATGTCGTCGGCGGAACTGCGGTTGGGTTCGTCAAAGGGAAAATCGAGCACCACGGTCCATGCACCTGATCGGCCTCGCAAACGGTCGTCGGTCATTTCACGCACGTTTTCGTACAGTAGTTCTACCTCACGGTGGGTACCTCGCCAAGTGAATTCGTATCTGGTGAACAAGACGCCGTCGTCGGGAATGTCCAATTCGGCAAACAGCGATTCCCGAATCTTCTTGCGCCGGTTACCGGCATTGTCATTAGCTGCCGCTGCCCGCAGGATGGGCTCGATGTCCACCCCTGTCACCTGGATCGACACCACCGGGTTCTGATCTTCGGTGATCTTGATCTCGCCGATCTCCGAAGCCCAATCTCGACATTTGCGCAGCACGTCCTGCGCTTCCCGACCAGGGATTGGAGACTTGAAGGTGCCGTGGTTCAATGCGGCCAGCCGCTGAGCTGTCAAACCCTTGAGGGATTCCACTTCGGGCACCAATGCACCCAGCAATAACGTCTTGAGAATACGTGCATCGTTACGCAGGTTCTTTGCTGCGACAGGGTCCGCCTGACCGAGCTTGATCGACTCCAATGTCACATTATGCTGGCGCTCCAGCATAGGCAACAGCCGTTGGGAGTACAAGCGCTTGGCATTGTCAAAATGCAAACGCATACCTTCGGAAAACGGCTCATCGCCTTCGCTGATCGCGTCATACAAATCGCCGACCGGGATCAACTGACCTAACTCCAGGTCATCGCGCCGGTCCACCAATAGCTGCATCATCAACTTCAGGGCCGTCCGTTCGCGCTGCAGCGCAGCAGACACGGCGATTAGCGTTTGCACCAATGCGGGCGAAAAGGGATAGACCTTCTGGAACATGTCCCGGTCGGCTGAGGTCGTCAACAGCGTGTCAAGCACGTCCCGGCGGACCCTTAAAATCTCCTCAAACGCGGTCTGCAAGGTTAGCCGTGCGGCCTCATCGATGGGTCGCAACACCCGCTTTTCTGCAATGGCTGGCAGATTCCGATCATCCAGCGTGATTCGGTGGAAGCGTGCTTCCCAGTGGCGCAACGCGTCGCTGAATTGCGTTTGCACCGAGCCCGCCATGTTTTCCCCAACCAAATCGCGCAAGTCACGCTGCCTGGCGACAAAGCTGATCAGTGGAATGGCCCGGTCGGCATTGGTCGACTCTACCAGCTTCACCAGTTTGGTACCCTCGCGACTCATAAAACTTACGTCTGCCGCATGGCTGGCCAGCCATAAAATCAATTCATCGAGGAACAGAATAACTGCGTCGTACCCCAAGGATTGTGCATGACGGGTCATGATGCTCAGACCATCGTCCAGAGACACAAACGATTCGCCCCCAACGGCCAGAGTGCTGTATGCGGAAAAAAACTGACTGATCAGGTCGCCTACCAGGCGAGACCGTTCTTCATCATTGGGCGCCTCCAACGTCGCAGCGTCAAAGCTGGCCGCATCCCAGCCGGAATCCATGTCGCCCCAGCCACCCGTGTCGCTGTCATTGCCACGCGCGCCCTCAGCGCTACCTTCATTGAGCTTGGCAAAAAAGGCAGCATCACCGATCTGCTCACGCATGCGACTGGCGTCAGCAAAAAGGCCCTCGGCCAGGTAGAAACCCGGTACCGGCGCTTCTGGGTGCAGCCGACGCACGAAATCGGCGTATTGTCCGAGGATGCCGCTCTCCATGTCCCTCGCGCCGATCATGTGGTAGGGCACCAGCAAGAATTTCTTGCCATGCGTCCAGCCATGTTTGGCCACGATGTTGGCCAGCTCGGGGATCGACCGCGCCTGAGTGTTGCCCGCCAACAGGAGATTAAGCACTGCCATGAAGTGCGACTTACCCGAGCCAAAACTGCCATGCAGGTATGCGGCCTTGCTGCCGCCCGACTCAACCGATTGCTTGATGAAGCCCAAGGCGTTATCAAAGCTGTCCACCAGCTGCGGCGTCACCACGTAATCGCGCAGGGTCGCTTCGGCGTGGGTCACCCCCTCTGACAGCTTGAGCACAAAGTCACCCTGGTGCACCCGCTCCGGAATGTTGATCAGGTCTTTCAGCAAGGTCATGATTGTTTATATCCCTGTTATTCGCCGCATACGACGCGACATGTTGGTTGCTTGTACGTATCCGGGCAACATGTTAAAAACACGTATCAAAATTTAACATGTTGTGATTCAATTGGCGTTTGTGTTGTCAATTCCATGTCACCGAGTCAGCAGCGTGAACAAGCTGCTATTGATGAAATAGACCTCACGCCCGACCTTCTGGCCCGTCAAGACGCCCATCTTCTCAAGCTCACGCAGGTACTTGGCGCAGGTTTGACGGGTGCCCATACCCGCCCGCTCAAGAAACTGAATCTTGCAGTAGGGCTGCTTGAAAATCTGCTCGATCAGGTCCTTGCTATAGATGCCCGGCGCCTCGCGCTGCACCCGCTCGCGCACGGATTCCATCAGCGCGAGGATGTCTGTGATTTGTCCGTGGGTGCGCATTGAGGTCTGCTCTACCGCATCGAGCATGTAGAGTACCCAATCTTGCCACGCCCCTTCTTCGGTCACGCGCCGTAGTCCCTCGTAGTAAGCGGCCTTGTGGTCGATGATGTAGCGTGACAGGTACAGCACGGGCAGGTTGAGTAGTCCCTTGTCCACCAGGTACAAGATGTTCAAAATACGGCCGGTACGCCCATTGCCATCAGGAAAGGGGTGAATCGCTTCGAACTGATAGTGCATCAGCGCCATCTTCACCAACACGTCGAGAGGGTCGTCAGCGTGCATGAAGTTCTCAAGCTCACGCAGCTTATCCCGAATGATCGATTCTCCCTCGGGAGGCGTATAGATCGTTTCACCTTTGCCGTTCGCAATCCGAGTACCCGGTGTACGGCGGATATCGAACTGCGATTCCTTGATGAGCTGCGCGATCTCGACAAACATGCCTGTTGCGAGCGGGCGGGTCTTGATTTGCCGAAACCCATGGTTCAGTGCTTGCCTGTAGCGCAGCACTTCTTTTGCTTCCGGGCTTGCGGGCAGTGCTTCGTCCGACGCAGCCTTATAGACCTCATCGTTGGTGGTCAGGATGTTCTCGATTTCCGACGACGCCCGCGCTTCCTGCAGCACCAGGCTGTCGATCAGCATCGCCTGGTTGGGCATGCGTTCTGCCATGCCCTTGAGCTCGGCCATCGCACGGCTGGCAGAAATGGCCTTCTTGAGCACCGCTGTTGTTTCCACTTCAGCAGCAGGTGGCAGCGGTGGAAGGTCGTTGTATGGGAGGTTTCGGTTGTACGAGTTCATGTCGCGCTCCGCCGCCCTCGCCGTGCAGTCGTCACTGCCGGTTTCCACGCCCGCAAGTCATCCAGCGTGTAGCCGAGGGCGCGAGTTTCCTCGGCTACAAAACCTTCGTAGTAGTCACCCATGCGCTCGCCGTAGGTGGGGTCGATCTTGTTGTGCCACTGCTTGAGCCAGGGCACCAGTTCGAGCAGGCCGGCCAGCAGGGGTTGCAGCCGCTCGGGCAGCCATCCTTCGTTGTCTTTCATATCGAGGTAATAACCGGCGATGGCGGTGGCTTGTTGCAGGGGGTCCCAGCCGGCCCAGGCGATGACCAGGCTGCCGTCGGCGCCTCGTTCGCAGCCGGGGTAGCTGACCCAGCGCTCCTTGGACACATCCAGGCCGCCGCGCAGGCGCCAAACGTCGGTTTTGAGGAAATCCTTGCTCTGGTACTTGGGTGGAACGGGAATGCTGCCGACGTCTTCACCGGCATCTTCGCGCCGCTGCAAGGCCCAGGTGTCTTCCCACTGGGAGCGCTTGCGCAGGCCGGTGTCGGTGTAGCGCAACGCGGGAAGAAAGGGCACGGCTTCGCTGAGTACAAGTTCGGCGACGAGCTGGCTGGGGTCGAAGTCGGCGTGGCCTGCGTAGAGCGCGGCTACCTGCATGAAATCGGCATCCTGCCGTGCAGCATCGGCCAGACGGCTGGTGGAGGTGAGCTGGGGTGGTTGGTCGGCGCTGGTAATCCAATAGTGAGGAGACTCTAGGCGGGCTAGCAGCCAATCACGCAGGGCTATCTTTTCCAATGTTTCCCACTGGGGCGAGTTCCAGCGACGCTTGTACTCAGGGCGTTCGATCAAGCTGATGTTGCGGTCACTTTCGATAAGATTGATGCGGAGTTGCACTACGTGGCGGTAGTCCTCGGGCCAGTGATTCGGAATTTCAGTGATGGGCTTTGAACCGTGGCGCTCAAACCATGTGGTGGATTCCGTACCGGCAGCAATGTGACGAGCCAGCACGATCTCGAAGGCGCGTTCACCAAGCACAATTTCCGGTGGGTTGCGGTGTGTAAGTTCAGTTTGAGTTAGGTTGTAAAGTTGGTAGCAGCGCCAGTCTAGCTCTTCTTGTATGGCAATCATTTGTTGACGCAGTGATTGGTTTTGGAATTGAGCGGTGCCGAGGGAAGCACGAGTTGGCAACAAATGCTGAAATAGTTTAGCCGCACTTGTAGCGCTGAGTTGTTGACCGAATCGGTCGAGAGTTTGAGCGTAATCTAGTGGCAGAGCTTTCACGAGGGGAAACTCTGCAATTGTTGTTGCGTTGTAATTTAGTCGCTCAGCCCAAAGTTCGCCGGTTACGCCACCACGAGGAAAGCATACCTGCTTCATCCAGAAACATGCGACCGAGGAATTGAGTAGTCCCATAAGCCCGAGATGTTCAGCCTCACTTGCCCCCGACGGCAGCTTAATGAGTGGTGCAGTCTGTTTGAATACCTTACCACCCCTATCGAGAACGTAGTGATTGTGGGTAGCAACGACTGGAAAGGTGATTCCAAGTGGTACGAGGTACCGTTCGGCAAAAAACATGGAATGCTCAAACCACTGTAATCCACGATCTTCAATAAAATTCCCGTAATCTTTTCGCTGCTTAAGCAGGAGACGAAAACGCCATAAATACCTCCACAAGCAGTCTGGAAAACTTGTTTTGATCGTCGCTGTGACTTTGTCATAAGGAAAAAGTGTCCACAAGCTGTACTCTACAACGTAATCACGAACACCTTCACCCTCCACTAACGGAACGGCAACTTCCTCTAAGTTCAATCGCCTTATGCAATCAGCATGGAGTAAGAATACGCCATCCTCTCCGGTATGCGTCGTTCGTCCTATAGCAGAGGTCAATTCACCAAGCCGCTTATTAGATGATTCGTTGATTAGCTCCAATAGGCCATAAGCTCCACCCCCACCTATGCTCCATGGATGATGCTCAAATGCCGCTCGCGGCGTATCTGCCACCGAAACGAAATCCGATTCGCTGTCGGCCACATCAACCTGATCGACGATCGCACGCCAAACTAGGCCTTGTGCCGGATCAGCCGGTGTAGACGATTCGCCCTTGATACCCATGACTGTGCGCACCGTCGAGATCAACGGCGGTCTGTTACGGCCAAACAGGATGACGGTCGGAGTGTCGTGTCCGGGGATACTTGCCCGGCGAGCATCAACTACGTGGGTAAGATCAACAGTTGGCAAGAACTCTTCAATCAACTTCTTACCGAACTCGGCCTTCATGAAGCTGTTAGCAGTGATCATGCCAACGTAACCCGCTCCCTCTCCCCCAGCCCCTCTCCCGCCTGCGGGAGAGGGGGGAAAAGCCAGCTCGAAGAACCGTTCAGTAAAGGGTACGCCAAGCGAATATTGCCGATGGCAGCTTCGGTATCGGCTGCGATAAGCAGTGCTAAGAGCTGAATCCTTGACGGTAATGTAGGGAGGATTGCCAACAACGGCGTGGTAGCGTTGACTAAGGATACGATTAATGTCGGTAAGGTCTTCGCTTTTAAATGCATGTGCCAATCCACCTCGTTCGAGGTTTTCCGCCTCACCCCCTAGTTCAAGTTGCCCTTGCCCGAAGCGTGGCCCATGCAACAAGCTATCGCCAATGGCGACATGAATTTTGAAATCCGGTGCTTCACTTAACTTGTGGACATCACACACTTTGAGTGCTGCAACCAATAACCTGAATCGCGAGATAGCAACAGCGAAGGGATTGAGATCCACCCCCGCCACCGCATCCAATGCTTTCTGTGCCACATCTCGCCGGTTACGGGTCGGTTCAGCGTGCGACCATTCGTCCACCAGTCGATGAAATCCGCCCAGCAAAAAGTGCCCCGAGCCGCAGGTGGGATCGATCATGCGAACTTCTTTATAGCCAAACTCGCGGATGGCCGGGGTCAACGTGCGATCGAGGATGAATTCTTCGACGAACTCGGGTGTCTGCAATAGCGCGTAACGTTTGCGAGTGGCTTCCGATAAATCCTGGTACAAGTCGCCGAGAAAGCGGGTGTTCCATGTGGTATCGGTGAAGTCGTGCAACAGCGCACCCGTGTTGGGGTCTTGCTGTTGCCAGAAACTACGCAGGGCCATGGCTGCATCGCCGCTGATTCCCAGCCGAAAAACCGGGTTATGTGTTTCGTCGAAAAAGGTGTGCAGGCCGGGTAATCTGCCTGCTTCACGAAAACAGTCCAGCAAGTATTCGCGGTCACTTTCCAGCTGGTGGGCACGAAAGTAGGCTTCGTGCCGGTCACGCGCCAAGTTGAGGCGGCCACTGTCGGGGGTGCCACCGATCCATGGGCGGTCAACCAAAGTGTTGTCTTCAATGAATCGCAAGAACACGCAGCTCAACAGCCAATGCACCCCGGCTTGGGTGATGACCTGGTCGGCCCAGCTTTCGAAGGTCTCGGCAGTGCGGTCAGCCTCGCGGGCGGCTTGCCATTCGCCTTGCAGGCTGGTTTTGAGCTCAGGCACATCGTTGATGCGCTCACGCAGGTCATCATCTAGCAACGTGAGGCGGCGCTTGAGGTCAGCCAGAAGCTGGGGGGCGTTAATCATGTGTTGAAATTCCCTGCATGGCTATTGTTTTTATAGCTTCTGGCGCTTTTTGGACGGGGGTTGGATGTCTGTTTCATGTGGACATCAGGCCAGAGCCGCAGCGCGGTGTTTGTTTTCAACCCAGGCTTGCGGCAGGGCAAAAGCTTGAGTGCTATTGACCAGAGGCACGGCCACCCCATCGATGACAGGCAGACCCTGCTTGTGCGAGGGCAGCAGTAACCACAAGGAAGGGGTGTGGTCGGGGCGACCGGCTGAGGTCTCAATATCGGTGACCAGCGCCATGAGGTCGTAACGAGCAAGAAGGCCAACGTTGACCAGCAACAGCGGGACAGGGCTGTTTAAAAGGAGTGGTTTGAGCGTGGAGAGGGTACGTTGCACCAGTCGTTGCAGGTTGATCCAATCGCGGCTGCCGGGATCAGCGGCGTCAGCATGTAGCACGGTGTTCCATTCCACACGGGCGGAGGTGGCCTCAATACGCAGCGCTTTGAGCAGCAGGGAATCGAAGCTCAACCGCTGGAGCGCTGGATCGGTTTCGGAATCTGGGCCGAAGCGGCGCAGCAATTCAGCCTCGGCATGGCGCGCCTGGAGGGGATCAACAGTCAAAACCAGCAGTCCGCCCGAGTTGATGGAATGTTGCAGCCGATCTTCGGCACCTTGTGCGTCGGCAATGACCGCGTCGCTGGTTGAGCCGACTGGTGTGCCAGACGAAACGGCCCCCAGTAAGGTGGATTGCCTCGAATACAAAGTCGTTGTGCCAGCGGTGAGGTTGCTGCCCAAAGATGCGCACAAGTAGGCGCCTGCGCCATCGGCCGCGGTAGGACTCCATTGCAGGGGCGCCCCGACCTCTTCAAGTAAACGGTCCAGTTCAGGCCGTCCGGGCAAGGGCATGGCCTCGGGGTATCGGCCCCGCACCCGGTCTTGCAGTTCTCGTGGGCGCAGCATGGGTGCGCCCACGAGCGCGCCCATGGATTGGCGTAGCGCTTGCAAGGCGGGCATGCCATGGCTGTAGATTTCTTGTCGGCTGGACAAAGCCGCTTTGCGGGATGCCGATGTGGCCAATCGCAGTAGCCGGGTGCCAGCCATGAGGGACGACGCAGCATCTTGATCCTGCCCGCCGCCAACCGTGATGCCAACTGATTTGATCGCTTCAAGGGCTTCTAGTGCACGAGAGGGTGGAAGCAGCGGCTCTGCCAGCGCGCATGTGTCTGCCACGTTGCCCAGTTGACGGGCGTAATCGGCCCATGCCGAGCTGGTCGCGATCAAGGGTGAAGGTTGGTGGTCAAAGCATTCAAAGCGTGGCTGGTCGAGGTGGGACTCGGCCTCCAAGGCGGCGCGCAACACCGCGCTGGAGAGCTGCAAGCGTTCGGCGTCGTCTTGCACGGCGCAACCGCGCAGGGCCAGCAGGGCCAATGCGGCTTCATTGGCGGTCATCACCTGACCCTGGCTGTTTACAAGCTTGTCTAGTTGCAGGCGAACTTCGGTGAAGGCTGGATTTTTCAGCCAACGCTCGCGGGCCTTGATCACAGCGGCGGTCAATGTGCTGCGATCTACGCCGGCGGCTTGGGCAGATTCACCCAAGGTCGGCCATTGGCCAGTTTGTCTTGATTGGTCAGATGGCTTGGCCACATCGTCCAGGCCCGAGTCGAGTCCGAGGTAATGTGCCAATGCGGCTTCTTCAGGGCGGTCGTCGCCGGCGGGCCGGCGAGGCAGGAGTTGGGCAGCCAACTCGTTGACGCTCACCGCACCATTGGAAGATGGGTCTTCATCGGAATCGTGCAGCGTGGTTCGTCCTTGCAGGAGGTCAGGCCGCAGCCGTGCCAGCTCTTTGGCGGTAAGCCTGATTTCTTTTCGGATCTTATCGCCAACGCCCTTGAGGTAACGAAAACGAACACGATCAACCGCGAGAAGTTCGCGCGCGTTGTGGACGCCCATACGTTCCAAAACGTCTTGCGCCTCGAGTGTGTAACCTAACTCGGCCATGGTGGTGGTCGGTGTGGCAGTAAGCGCTATGGCGTCAAAGCCTTCGGCTTGAGTTGGGTGCACGGTTTGCCTGGAGGCAAAGATGGCGCGCCAGGCGCGGAGCATTTCTTCTGCGTTGTCAAAGCGCTCTTTGAAATCACGCCGCAGTGCTTTGGAAAAAAACGCCGTGAAGCCTTCGCGCGTGACAGGGTCAAACACGTCGCTCGCGATGGTCGCTTCCACGTCAAGCATGGCCGGTGAGGTTTGATCATCGCCCCATATGGGCGGCTTGCCAATGGCCATCTCGTACAAGGTGACGGCCAGGGCAAAGCGCTCGGCGTAAAGATCCCAGCGGGGTGGGCAGCGCAGGCTCAGGAAAGGGTCAAGGTAAGGGTGCGTACCAGCGGTGATGTTGTCTGCTGGCGTGCGACACAAGGAAAAATCGAATAGCACCAGTTGCAACTTGCCCGAGCTGGTATTGCGAATGCCGATGTTTTCGGGTTTGAGATCACGGTGGGCAACCCCATGGTCTTCGAGGTAGTTCACGACTTCGATCAGTTCCTCACCAAAGCGCTGGAGCAGGTCGAGCGACAGGCGGCCGTCTTCCTTAATCTTTCCTGCAAGGGTCTTCGGACCTGCGCTGCGCATCAGCAAGGCAGTGCGTCCGCCCACCGTGAGGGTGCGACGGTATTCCACAATGTTTTGGTGGCGCAGGCCAGCGAGCACTTCTCCCTCAGCCATCAGGTGGCCGTTGTGTGCCAGATCACAGGCAACTTTGAGGATCAGCTCTTCTTGCGAACCATCTTCACGTACCAGAAGAACATCGCTCGACGAGCCACGCCCCATCCGCTTGACCACGGTGAAGCCGCCATCGAGTCGGTCTTCGTGGCCGGCGATGCTGGGGTCTACGGTGGTTTCTGGGTCGGGTGCGGTGAGTTCGTCTTCCACCTTCACCAAATCATCCAAAAAGCCCCCTACCGTGTCGTAACGAGCCATTACGTCGGGGCTGGTGGCGTACTGAATCAACTCCTGAAGGCGCATGCCACAACCGTCCATGACATCGGACAGACGCAAGCCTTGCCCCTGACGCAGCTTCTCTGCAAGCTCAAGGACGGAACCAGCGGGTGGCTGGCCAGAGAACACGTGGTAGGCAATAGCACCCAGGGAGAACACGTCCAGACTCGGGCCATGAGTGGCGTCGGCGTGAGTGGTTTCAGGCGCCAGGTACACCAAACCGGGATCTTCGACGTAATCCTCAACATGGCGCGTGCCGGTGGTGCGGTGCATGGTGTCAGGATTGTTGGACTCGCGCGCAGCGGTTTGCCAGTTCATCAGCCGGGGTGCTAGCGCCCCACCGGGCTCCGCTGTGTGAATCATGATGCTTTGCGGCCCCAATGCGCGGTGGTACAGGCGCTTGGAGTGGGCGTACTTCAATGTCTCGGCAATATCACGCACCAATTGTAATCTTTGGGTGACCGTGAGTTGTGCTCCACGATCACGCAATAAGTGATCTAGCCGCTGAGCCTTGGGGTCGTGATCAAACACGAGCGCCGGGCCCATCTCGGTCTCTTTGTAATCATTAACCTTGAGAATACCCGGGTGGCTGATGCCCTCCAGGACCTCAAACTCGCGGCGTGCCTGGCGAACCCGGGTGGCACGAGCTTCGGGGCTGGAGGCATTGGCTACGGTGTAGATGCGAACTCGACGTTGAACGCTTTCAATGCTGACATGCTGGCTTTGCCAATCCTGGAAACCCTCACCTTCGGCAATCAGCTTGATGAGCTTGTAATCACCAACCTGCCTGTGCTTGTTCGAGGGCCGGATGCCAGCCTCTGCCAGCCCACGTGCGATGGCGCGTGCTTGCTGGCCATCCACGGCGCGGACCTGGTTGGTATTAATGCCATTGGTGAGCGCGCCAATGATGCCGTCGTCGCTCAGAGCCCCGGGCTGTCCACGCAGGAAGGTTGCGGTTTTGGCTGTGCCTTGCAGGCGACTTTTAAGGGTGGTGGATGAGAGAAAGATCGCAGGTTCAACAAACGGCAGGCGGATCTTGGCTTTGATAATGGCTGACTGACGGCGCAACAGGCCAGCCAGGCGCTTGGCTTTACGGTTTGCCAGTAACAGGGGGTTGTCGTAAGTGTAATCACGACCGTCCGTGGTCCACGTCCAAGTGTGCGCGTCGCCATCAACAGTTCCGGGCCGGCTTTTGATTTCGACCAGGAACAGGCCCGCCGATGACAGAACTAAGGCATCGACCTCGCTGATCTTGCCTTCATCATCAATGAATTCAAAATTCGTCCAGACGTTCCAGGGGTCGCGGTCAGGCAGTTGGGCGCGCAACCATTCCAGAGCTTCACGTTCCCACGGGAAGTTGGACTCGGCGATGACATGCCAGCGGTTGCCGCCCATGCTCATGGTTGAACCTCATGTTTATCTGGGACGATTTCAAGCAACTCTCCAACCTGGCACTGAAAAAGATTGCACAGACTTTCAATGGCAGAAAGATCAACTCGCGTTGCGGTCTCGTTGTAAAGGGCTGTGATGGTGCTGCGGTTCAGCCCAGTCCTTTGAGCAACATCAGAGATACGAAGTTTATCGCGCCCCATGAGGGTGGACAGGTGACAGCAAATCATGTTTTTTACTGAATCGCCAGTTAAGGGTGTTGCGCAGCGTAGCATTATTTTACACTACGGACAACCCCGAGCTTGTTCAGGCGTATTTCTTAATAAGTTGGTTACTCTCGCCATATCAATGCCGACTAAGCAATAACCACCTGGCTCATCCCCCCTGCCATCCGCTGCACCAAAATCCTGGTCGATATCCGTTCCGTCATTTCCTGCACATGCGAGATGACGCCGACTTTTCGTCCCATAGATTGCAAGCCATCCAGCGCGTCCATAGCGATAGACAGGGTTTCGGGGTCCAGACTGCCGAAGCCTTCGTCGATGAACAGCGATTCGACGCGAACACGGTTCGACGACAGCGATGCCAGCCCCAGCGCAAGTGCCAGCGATACCAAAAATGATTCACCACCTGAGAGCGAATGCACCGAGCGCAGTTCGTCTCCCATATCCTGATCGACCACCATCAGTGCCAGCGAGTCCTTTATGCGCTCTAGGCGGTAGCGGCGAGATAGCTCTGCCAGATGTTGGTTGGCATAGCCTAACAGCACATCGAGGGTGAATTGTTGAGAGTAGTTGCGGAATTTTTTGCCATCGTGCGAGCCTATCATCTCGCTTAATTGCGCCCATAGCCGGTGTATAGCTTCTTGCTTTTCGATGTCTGTCAGCATGGATGCCGATTGCTCTCTGCGTGTCTGATCTTGGGCAATATCGAGTTGTAGCGCGGTGGCTCGAGCTTGGGCTGTTTGCCGCTCATCTTCGAGCAGGGTTAACGCCGCTTTCACGACCTCAGCACTATCTGCTGTTGGTCGATTCTGTTCATGCTTCTCCCTTTGCTGCTGACGTTCTTGCAGTACGGTTGCGCCCTTCTGAAGTGTGGACTCGATGGATTGCAGTTGCTTGCGTTCGTCGCTAATCCATTCAACTGTGTGTGCGAGTAGTATGTGCAGTTGTTCGGTATCGATGGGCGTGGAAGCGTTGTTGCAGTTAAATTTGTTGAGCCAGGTTGCCAGTGTTGCGGCAGCAGTTTCGGCATATTGCATTTGTTCTGCAAGGCGCTTACTTGCCTGATCGCGCGCTTCTTGATGGCGAGTCTGGCCATTGGTGCATTGCTGCATCAATTCAACCTGCTCGGCGAACTTGCTTTTCGCTGATGTAATTGCGCCGCTGAGTTCGGCCTGAATCTGGCTGGTTGCTTTGCCACCAAACAGGGCACTGCGGGTAGTTTGTATTTTTTCGATGTTGGCGGCGCTGGCTGTATATGAAGCTTCCTTACGACTGGTTTCCTCGCTAGCCTTGGCTAGCGCATCCTGCATAACTGCGTGGGCATCATCCAGCTTGCCAAGTTTAACTTGGTGTTCTTCCCGCGATTTGCTTTGTGCTTGCCATTGGTCAATGTCGATTTTGCGCATGGCATGGAAGGATTCTGGTGCATTACGCCATACCTCCATCCAGTCGTGATTATCAAAGGCGGCATCAAGCTCATCAAGAGTAGTATCTAGCCGATGCGCGGCATCGGTCAGTTTTTGCACTCTGACACTATGCTCGGAACGTGCTTTTACCATCGCAGCTTGCGCAGCCGTTACAGCGTCTTTACAGGCTGCGTGTTGTTTTGTCGCTGTATCATATTCGGCTTGGGCTTGGTCTCTAGCAAATCCGGCATCTCGCTCGGCTTGCTCTTCATCGGCGATGGCTTGTATCAGCGCAATAACGGCCTGATTTTGGGCGATAAACCAGCCTGCTCTCTCATTAGCTTCAATGTCCCCAAGTTCACTGGCAAGGGTGTGGGATCCCCATGCAGATTGACGAGCTTGGATGCTCTCTTCCAGCTTTAGTAATTGCTGCGCAATGTTATCCAATTGGCTGCGGCTGTCGATGGCCCTCGTGCTATGCGTAGTATGCTTCTGCTGTAACTGATGCACGCGCTCACGACAGAGTGACACTTCGGCCCGCAGGCTGTCCAGCATGGCATGCAGTTGCGGATTGTCACTGCGGTACGGATGATCCAGAGCACCGCACACCGGGCACGCTTCATTTTCTTCGAGTGTGGCACGCAATGATTCGACTTCCTTGGCGCAAGCCGCCTCAGCGATTCTGAGCGAACGTTCCGCCTGTGCAAGTTCGGCGTTCGAGCTGGGTGTGCGTTCTTGTAACAGACTCAGCGCAGAATCTGCCTGCCCAATGGCATCTTGCAATTGTTTGGTTTCACCATTCAGCCGCGATTGTTCGGACAGGTCATTCTCCAGCTCGCGCCACCGCTGTTCGGCTGAGATAAGCAAGTCGCGTCTGAGTTCGGTGGTTTGCTTGCGCACAAGCCGTACAGGCACATCGAATTCATTCAGCTTTCCCTGTAATACTGTGCGATTGGTTTCAGCCAAGCTCATGGCTTGCACAGTCACACTGAGTGCGTCATTTGCCGCAACCTCGGCTTTAACCAGCAGCGCTTCACTCTGTTGTGCAGTTGATAACTCAGCATTGAATTGGGCTTGATCTTGAGCAAGTTGTGATGCTTGTTTAAACAGCGTATCCCAGCGCGGCCAACTCTCGGCGAGAACTTTAAGTTCGGCATGTTGCTTCAGCCATTCGTCCGTTTCTTTCTGTTCTTTCTGTGCGAATGTACGTTGCTGCTCATTGTCCTGAAGCGCCTGCTGGGCAATGGCAGCAGCAGCACGAGCTTCATCCTGCATTCGACTCGTTTGATGGTGGTGCGGCGTGATGGTTTCAAGTTGAGTATCGAGAACCTTTGCCTGATCGAGATCAGGGGCTGCAGCGGTTTGTCGCTGCTCCGCATCATGCAATTCCTGACGAAATATTTCGTGCGATTCCTTTGCCGCTTGAAGCGCCAGTAATGCTTGGCCTAGATCAGCCTCGCTGTTGCTTATGGCAAGCTGACTACGTGCCATGTCCGCATTGATGCGCTCGCATTCACCCAGCAAAGAACGTGCTTCCTGTACTGATTCGATGCGGTAAAAATCTTCCTGACGTGGGGCAGCAGCTTGCTTCGCGGCAAGCAATTTTCCCCATTCTTCCAGCGCCAGTTGTTCGCTTTGTTGAGCTTTACCCAAACTTTCATGCCAGCGCAGATGCTCGTCGAGATTTTTCTTGCGTAGCTCCAGTGTGTCTTGCACCTCATTGGCTTGCTTACTGTCCTGCTCGAGTTGCGCACGCGCTTCCTGATTTAACGGTTTCTGGTCGGCAAGACGATCATTTAGCCGAGTCAATGCAGCTTTCTCGACTTTTTCACGCTCAAAAGCGCGCCTGGAAATAGCGGTGTAGATGACTATGCCAGTTAGGGTTTCTAGCAGTTCGCCCCGTTCGTTGTCGTCTGCTTTTAGAAACGTCGAAAATTCGTTTTGCGCCAGCAATACAGAGCGGGTAAATTGCTCAAAACTTAGCCCGATTCGTTGCTCAATCTCGGCTTTTACTTCCCCCTTGTTGCTCCCTCCGATTGGCTGCTCTTCAGGAAGGCTCTTTAATGTCATTAATATGCCTTGAAGCTTGCCATCAATCTTGACTCTGGAACGCCGCACGCTCCAGCGGGCCCGGTAAGCATTCCCATCATTGCCGACAAAATCCACTTCGGCATAGCCCTCAGTAGCCCCGCGCCGCAACAAGGTGCGGGTATCATGCGGAGTGACTGTTTCGCCAGGCACGTCTGGCAATTTAGTGCCTGTGCTACCGGCCTTCAACAGGCGCGGAGTGTCGTCATACAGTGCGAGGCACAGTGCATCAAGCAAAGTGCTTTTGCCAGCGCCAGTGGGCCCGCTGATCGCAAACAATCCGGCGGATGCAAGGGGCTCTTGATGAAAAGGGATGTCGAACTCGCCAGCCAGCGAGGCTAGGTTCTTGCCGCGTATTGCGAGGATTTTCATTAAACGACACCTTCGGATGGTTCGAGCAACAACTCGGCAAATGCGGCGAGTTGTTCCGGTGGTGCCTCGCTGCCGTATTTACTTTGGTAGAGCCGCTGAAATATATCCTCAGGCTGCAATCGATTCAGATCATCGAGTGACATCGGTGCAACCACCCCAGATATTTTGTGATCGACGCTGGTTTCAATCTTGGCAAGGCGAACGGGTTTGTTCTCAAGTGCCGCCTCAACACGGGCACGCAGACCTGGTTCGGGGGTTTCCAGCAGCACACGCACCTCCAGATAGGGATGTGAGAACACGTCGGATTGCGCAGGCAGTTCGAGCGCCTCCAGGGCGGCCAGCACCTCGTCAACAGGTGCGGGTTTCTTGGGTATACGCAATAATTCAACTGCACGAGGCACTGGAATTGCGGTGATGGACTGAACCGATTCCCCATCCAGATCAACGCGTAAAATCTGGTGAGCATAGTCGATCTCCGCAAATGACAAAGGTAGCGGACTGCCGCAATAACGCAGATGCTCCTGCTTCCCCACGCATTGGGCTCGATGCAAATGCCCAAGCGCAGCATACGCGATGGTTGGATCGAAGATGGCGGCAGAGAGTGCTTCAGCACCTCCGATCACGATGCGCCGTTCAGATTCTGCCGATACTTCGCCACCAGCCATGTGACAATGCCCGAGCGCCAAAATGGCTTGCCCCGGTTGGCGACGTGCCAATGCCAATTCGAGTGCCTGAGCATAAAGCAGTGCAATACCTTCCATATAAGCATCGCCTTCCGTTTCGACGCGCGGCACATCACCGGGGCGCAGAAAGGGAATTGCCAAACACCAGGCCGCGATGGCTCCATCCCGATTTTGCAAAGGTACAACTAGCTGACTGAGATCAATGTTGCCATCGGCTGCGCGCCGAATATGTCCCACCACGGTTGTATCGAATTCTTCCAGCAGCGGCCCCGGTGCTTCCAGCCTTCCAGGTGAGTCGTGATTGCCTGCAATGATGATAATATTGAGGTGCGGCACACGCATTTTTGCTTGTTGCAGAAAACGGTAGAGCTGTTTTTGCGATGCGGCGGATGGATTTGCGTTGTCGAAAATGTCACCGGAGATAAGCAATCCTTCCGCCTGTTCAGTGGTGATGGTGTCGAGTAGCCAATCGAGGAAGCACTGATGCTCGTAGGTTCGCTCGAAACTGTGCAGGGTCTGCCCCAGATGCCAGTCCGATGTGTGCAAGAAGCGCATGGGTCATCGTCCGTTCGTGATGTATGGTGTTGGGTGGCGGTCGCCTAATATGTCACACCAAATCGTGTAGCCGGTATTTTGGCATGGGGTGCCTTCCTGCTTATACCTTTCCTTTGAATCGGATTTCATTCTCTTGTCCGCTGGCAACTGCCCACTTCATCACTTCAGTGCAAAGCACATCGAGATAGTCTCCGTCGGGTGCGAGTACCTTATCAGGAAACGGCTCATGCTGTTCGCTGTTCAACAAGTCGTTCAGCAATTTCTGTACCATCTTGGCTAGCTCTGTGTTATCAGAAATGCTCTGGTACGCATTTAAAGGCTTGTCTTTCGACTCTTCGTCTCCGCCCATAAAACGCTCAAAGTCAGGAATGCTCACTCTATGCCGAACGATCACACCAGCTTCGCGAGACTGCTTTATAGCATCGCGAATTTTGCCATTTTCTGTCCACATACCGTTTTTGTCCCCGTTTTTTTTGAAAGGAGAATCGGCGTCATGAACGATACCAAAGTCGATTTTAAAATGCTTCATAACAGAGATAATCGGTACAAGAATTGCCTTGCCTCGGGCACGTATTACCGCGACCCGCTCCATCAGTTCATGCTGTTTCTCGATGATGGCTGCCATGAAAGCCGCATGCTCAGTATCGCCTTCAACAAGGACAGGATATGAGCCAAAGAAGATTTCCGCCAAGCTTGGATCAATGTGCTGGAGTGCTTGTAGTCGTCGCTTGTCGCCCTCATTAAACTTGATTGAATCTGAGCGATAGGTCTTAGGCTCGATAGGTGAGTCGTCTTTGTCCATCGCACGTTCGAGTCGTACAATGGTCGTGTGATCTTCAAACGGATTGATGAAGTATGGGGAATGCGTAGTCATCATCACCTGCCAATCCGGGCTTTCCGCGAGCTTGTACAGGTGGCGTTGCGCTGCTCGGGCGGCCATGGGGTGAAGGGCATTCTCCGGCTCGTCAATCAGCAAGAGATAGCCAGGAAACGCTGGATCGTCTGGGCTTTCTGGAATTGGGGCACCTTCATCGTGTGCGGCGAGTTGTGCCGTGATTTCCTCGATTCTCGCTTCAATTTCCGCTAACTGCTCCGTGGTAACTTTTTTACTCTTTTTCTTTTCCTCGTCATCAAAAGTCTTCTTCACCTTCTTGCGATATTCATCACGAAGTTCCTTGTCACGCGTGAGCTCGTTGTGAACTTGCAGCATTGCCCAGAACAGGGCACGGCGTGCGCCTGTACCCTGTTGACTGAGAGATGTGTCGGCCTTGCCATCCTTTATCCTAAGACCGGAGCCATTCTTTACAAGATCAGCAACTTTTGGAACGAGAGGGGCTGCGGCAATATCCAATCTGACATCCAACTTTGGAAAAACTCCTTGGAAGCCGGTGGTAACGCGACCTGCAATCTGGTTAAAGTGCTCTTTATGAGTCTTGCTGAGGCTATCTATTTGACAAGTTACGCTAGCAATTGCCTTCGCAAGAGGGGATTCGGCATTTGTTCGTTCTTTCTCTAAGTTTGCGAGAAGTGGGGTTAATGCAAGAGTCAGGAGCATCTCCTCGGTTTTTTCGGCATCATCGAGTGAACCGATATGAAGAGGTCGAGGAAGTCGAGAGCTGAACACCGGGTCGGCACCACCTGCTTTGCCATCCGCTGCCCAATCCCCAATTCCATCCTCGCCCCCATTAGGATCCCAGGTCGTGCGTACCTTCTGAAAGTCGGGCGCAATCCACTGCCATCGGCTTTTTACGATCAGCAAGCCATCCAACTCGGTTTTCCATTTCGCATCAACGTTTCCAATACCATCTGGAATGTGAACCTCTAAAAATATTTCGGAAGGTTGATCCTCATTCGCGTGCTGGTAACGGTCGCGTGAAGGCACGAACGGGATGGAGCCTTTCGCAAGTTCATAGGCTCGTAGGATGGTCGATTTTCCTGAATTATTTTTTCCTACCAGGCAGACAATATTGTCCAGTTCAATTTCCAAACCTTCATTGCCGATACAACCGATATTACGTATCGTCATTCGCACCAACTTTGATCTATTCACTCCAGCCATTATTATTCTCCAATAGTCGAACGCCCTCGTCATGACATTTTCTAAAACATACTCTACGCCATTGGAAGACAAAAAAGAGGGAATCGAATTTCATCCATCAATGATGTCCATGTACGCTTGCGGTGGCGTGCTAATGGGTGCCTCAGTCATTTTTTCCTCAATACTTGCCATCTGTCGTGCAAACCGGGAAACGTGCGGTGATGTTCGTTGAGCGCCAGCATTTCGGCATCAAGGCATTCGAAATCGGTGTTGGCGGCGGCGTAAATCCGCCTAAATCTGGCGGAGAAAAGCCCTTGTCAGCATGGCAGTAAGCGCGAAACTGCCGCACTTACTGCCATGCACTATCGTATTGCCCCTACACCGCATCAAGGGTGCGCTTCGCCAGTCTGCATAAGGCCGCAGCCTGCCCTTGACCCGGCTACGGGGCGGATTTTTGTCACGCTATGAAAGCATTTTTTGTGCCCGAAAAAAACGCTGCGCCAGATTTACGCGGATTTCGACCGCCGTTCACAATCGGCGCTGAGCACGTCGAAAAACTCATCGGTCGCAGTGTTGCAGCTTCAATCAGTGCAGTTTTTGCTCCATGTATCGCGCACCGAGCGTGCTGTCAACTTGCTTGAGCCGCTTCCCAGGCGGCACGTACAAGCTGCATCAAACTTGGATGAAGCACCCGAGCTTTGGTGTTTGGCCGTTTGGTGCGCCAGGCACCTTGAACCATTCGCTGCTGTATGGCAGTTCAACTGTGTTATGGAAACAGAATTTTGTTGAGTAGCTTAAGCCTGCGAGCTGGTACGCCGCCGTCTCATGGCCAGCGATAAGGAATTCTCCCGAGCGGAGTTGGTCAGTTTTCTGGCTGGTGCCGTAGGCCACCAATACAATGAAATGGGGCGCCTGATCGTCAAATACCTTGACGATTAAAGGTTGCTGGGCAAGTTAGGTGGCACATCCAAGATGATTATTAGACTCAACCGAGCAATCTGGAATCAAACTCGAACGGTCGAACGACGTTGATGGTGACGGCGGCAAACGCCGGGTGATTGGGGTTCAGGACGATGTTGAAAGCTTCCGGCATGACTGCCGAAGGCACCATCAGTCCCAGATGTGAAGCCGCAAGCAGGAACTGGTCGCCAAGCGCTATTGCAGCCGTCGAACTGGGTAGAGCATCCCAGCCTGCGGGCAAATCCTTGACCGTATAACGCTGGTACAGGCCATGATCGTCTGGAAGATCAAGCACGGCCAGCACCAGATCCTGCGGCAATAACGCTCCGGTATGAACCAGCTTCTCCATAGCTGCGATCTCGGGTGTCAGCCCCGCATAGACGGCAGCTACACCGGGCGAATTCCAGCGTCCGCCGGACAAGTGCGCGCCAGTTCCTTGACGATCAAGCGCGTAAGCCCGTTTAGCGATCCGCCAAGCCTGCATTAAACCGCGCCACCATAGGCAATAGCTGACAACACCTTGCGTACTTCGCCTGCCCCTGTTTCAGTGTCCAGCATGGATAGCGGAGTGACACCCAGCGCGGCATTGTTTTTAGTCAACCAGTCGAGCGCCTTGTCGGACGCGCCAAACACTTTATCAGCCTCATTCTCAATCAGCGCAATACGCTCCAGACGCTCTGTTTCGGTTTGCCCTAACAGGCTACCGGCCTTGATTTTGCGTTCGGCTGTAGCTGGCGAGATGCCGAGTAGCTTGGCAAACAGGTTACGCGGCATGCCGAAGTGTTCGCTGGCCGAAACCAATACGAGGGGCGACACACCTGCGCGAACGATCTTGATCCGCGCGCCGGGATTGGCCTTGGCCAATTTCGTTTTCCATTGGCTAAACCCTTCTGGAAACTTACGCGTAATGGCGCTGGTCGCAGTCATTTCAATCTCCATACTGTCATTTAATAGTTTATTATACATCAAATGATAACGGTTTGATACTTTGTTGTTGGGAACACCGCAAGAGCCACCTTCATTTTTGGAAGGGCTATTGTCAATTTGCTTGAGCCGCTTCCCATGCGGCACGTGCATGCTGCATCAAACCTGGATGAAGTTGTCAATTGCCTAAAACCTTTGCGGCCTTCCCCAAATCAATCCCCTCACTCGGCGGCAAACCATTTCGGCATAAATTCAGTTCGTAATTCAGCGCAAAGTCCGTTCTACCGCCCTCTTTGGTTGGCGCGTTCGGTTGCACCAGTTTGACTGCGAGGCGGCTGCACCCTTCCTGGTTGAATTTCTTGATCGTTGATACCTCTGCTCTGACCGGATCGGATGCGCCGGTTGCGGCGTGAATTGCATCGGCCTCCTTGCCTGCCACAATTCCTTTGGCTTTGCCGTCTGGCGCATTCAAGGCCTGCATGAGCAACGTCTTCACGCTAAATCCTTCTGCTGCGCTCGCCGTGGTTGCCACAAGTGCAAGTGTGGCGATGGTGATGAAGTGTCTCGATGCGATCATTGGCGACCTCGCGTGTAGTAGTTGTTCAGCTTGCGCTGCATGGTGGCAGTGCTGTCGGTGTTGATGGCGGTTGCGCTTGGCATTTTCACGTTCGCCATAATCTCGTTAGTGAATTCGGTCAGGTCAATTCTCGAAAAATCCAGACTGGCAAACTCGTCTGGCGTAAAGCCCGTGCAGTCCGATGCGGCCTTTCCAATTTGCGCCCCGCCCGATGTGTTGATAATCCTCGCCAGGCGGGAATTGAAGCAGCAATACGTTTCTGTTTTCTCTATACAGACTTTTATAATCGGAATCTTGGATGAGCAATAACTTCCGGTGAAGCGGCACAGGTTCTGTCCTTTTTTCATGGCGAGCATTTTTTCTTGCTGGTCGCACGACAGGAGCTCTTGAAGAATCATCAGCCCCACCTGGATCGCGAGTGTGGTGGGGTCGAAGGCAAAACTGATCCCGCCAATTGAACCCAGTGCCCCCGGCACGGCTCCCCACGTTGCAGTAAACCCGTAAAGAGAAAATGACGGGCTAAATGGCAGCGACGAGCCGCCGGAGAGCGACCCGATCGGGGTGGAGGCAAGCGCAGAATCCAGCCCACGCACAATATGGAAGTTGTCGTACAGCGCGTCATACATGTAGCTGCTACCGTATTTCAAGCCCTGCCCACCGGCACTCACGGCAAACCCCATGATAGAGGCATTGTTTAATGCCGCGCCTCCGCCACTCCCCTTGCAGCAGTTGACCAGACCAAACAGTTTTTTTGTGCAACTAGCCCCCTGCCCTCCAAATATGCGCAGGCTCGCGGCATCCATGTAGTTCCCGGCCTGACGCATGGCTTCCATCATGGCGGCTGTTTGCGCGAAATCCGTGTCGGGTACATGACCGGTATTGAAACAGTTGCCGCCTGTGCAGTATTTGCTTCCGCCGCAATCTGTAACGGTGGAAGATGATCCGGGCGCGCTTTGGCAACTATAGATTTTTTCGGTGAGACTGCACTGGCCATTGAATGCTGTTTCAAGGCATTGCGATGAGCTGAGCGTGCATCCTTTGGCCTGCAATGCGCCGCAGTCCGTTTGCTGCGTCCCCAGACACGAATAGTCGTCTTGCCAGCTCCAGCAGTCCCGATATACCGGCAATCCGTTAATGAGACGGGTTGCCGCTGGCTCTACGCAGGTGTGCGACGCAATCACGCAGCTTGGGTTGTCTGTGTACGTTTGGCACTGGGTGTTATTCAGGGTATCAGTCGCGATGGTATAGCTGTCGCCCACTCTTATCGTGTTCGGTGGCGTGGGTAACGCCGGGTCGCCACACCGCCATGTGTTATCCCATTGCATGCAGCCGGTGCCAAACGTGGTGTCGGTAACGGCACACGTCGAGTCGGTTTGCCAGCACCCCGGAATTTGCCTGAAGGCAGAACAATAATCGACCGCGTTGGGTTTGATGCAGTTGTAGGTGTCGGTGTACTGCCAGCACCCGCCTACCTGGGCCAGTGTGACCGTTACGCCAGAAATGTTCTTGCTTGGCGTAACGTCAACACAGACGGCGCTGGTTTTCTGACAATCTGCCGCGAATGCGTTCTGGATAACGGCGAGAATCAGCAGAAAGAGCAGCTTTTTCATTGTGCCCTTGCCTCCAAGGTTGAGCACCCATTAACCAGCGTTATTGTTACCACAGGGTTGCACACTGTTTCCAGCTTCTGGCAGGTTATTGATGCTATCCCATCACCACTACACCATTGTTGGTCGTAACATGAGCTGGAATAAAACCATCCTCCGTTATGCAAATGATCGCAACCACCGTGAGCAGAGGTCTGCCAACAAACCCCCTCCCCGTCGCAAGTCATTGCAGGAGGCGGGTAACATGATGCACTTACTGGTGAAGAGCCGGGCCAAAGCATCGCACACACCCCTCCCGGCCCGTTACGTAAATCATCGTAGGTACTCAATACGTGTCCCGTCGGGCCTGTCGGTGGATTAAATGTTCGAGATACCCATTGTGAGGTGCAGCTATTTGTCACAGAAGCATTCTTCCATTTCCCGCAGGTAAGCGTCTCGTAGCTTTTTGCTGTCTGGCCACACTGGTAGTTGGCATCGGCATCCACCACAATCGTGCGCCCGACCGTACACATCTGACTGGTTGCATTCAGGTACTCGTTGCAGACTTCTGTGGTGTAGGTTGGCGGCGTGGTGATGGTTTGAGTCGTGCATCCGGTAAACGCCCCGATTGCGGACGGGCTGGCATACCCCAATGAGTTTGCCGCCAGTGTCGCTGGATTGGCTTCTATGCTTCTCGTTCTCGCGACATTCGGATCGCCGGGGGTGAGGGTGAACTGTGGCCGGATTGCCGGGTTCCGCGCCATGTAATTGATGGCTTCGCAGTTTTGCTGAAGGAAAGCGTTTGGGTTGACCGGGCCGGTCTGACAGGCCGTCACTTTCCCCGCCCCTGGCGTGGTCGTGTCTCCGTTTCCTCCCATGAAATAGCCCGCTTCCGGCGCGCTGCTACTGAAATTGTAGTAGCTCGGATTGAAGCTGTTGACCGTGGTCGCTATCGTGCCGTTGGTGATGTTTGTCGAGGCACGGGGTGTGGCGCTTTGCGCGGTTGCTTGACCGTCTATGAACGCCTGTTCCACGGGTGTGGCGGCGTGTGACAGCGCCGGGATTGCGCCACCCAGATACAGGAGCATGAGACACAAGGACATGGCAAATTTTCTGCACCTTGTTCTCACTGCTGATCCACCTTGATCTTGTCGCCAAACAGGCGCGCGGTCGCCGCCCATTGCGGTGACGTGCGCTCGATGTATTCCAGCGCGTAGTCCTGACTGACATCGCCAGTGACCTTCACGTAGCGATCCGGTTGGGCACAGCCGTTGCCCAGTCGATCGCCGGCATCGGATTGAGCGAGCACCAGCGCGGGCACCTGATTAACCTTGAACTGCGTAAATGCGGGCGGATGGATGACCGCTTCGACATGGTGCTTGCCCAGCAGCGCACTGATGCGCGCTGCCATGTCGGTCATCTTGTCGCCTTTGAAACCCCGGAAAATCAGCCGCGCGCCGGTTATTTCCGATTGTTCGACGATGCGCCGCAGACTTTCTCGCGGCATCGAGAACGACACAAAGATCATCATCTCTGGTGTTGCTGGCTTTGTTTGTATGGGCGACCGGCGGAATTGCTTTGCCAGGTCTGCCGGGTTTGCGGTGGTCGCCGGTTTAGGCAATGCGGTTACATCAGGCGCAGATGCGCGATATTGATTAACAACGCGCTCGTTAATCTCACCGAGAATCCGGTTTGATCTTTCCAATTCTGTTTCCGCGCTGGCTTGCTGCACCAGCAGACAGAGGGCAGAAGACAGAAGACAGATTGTTGAGCGGCTGCGCCGCACCTTTATTGAAAGATTGCCGCGCAGCGGCAACAAAACCTCTGTCATCTGTCTTCTGCCCTCTGTCTTCTGGTGTGCCATCAAAATGCTCCCTGGCAACAGTTGCGCTTGCGGAAGATCATGTAGGCGAAGTCTTCGCCAATGGCCGGTATTTCCTTGCCCGCTCCCCAAAGGACTGTGGTGCGGCCCAGCGGCTGGCAACACTTGCCATTGATCTTGTCTTGCGCTACCGGAAAGTGCATCTGGTATTTGTAGTTGGTTTTGTCCATGAGCAGTTGCGGGTAATACCCACACATGCCGGAACTCCCCGATGCGGCCCACATCAGCCCTTCGCGATGCATCTTGGCAATGATGCGCGACACCAGCAGGCTGGATGCCTGCACGCCCCCGATATGCGAGGCGACATGACCGTTCAACGGGTACATCGAACCCTGACAACCCGCACACCAGAACAGCGTGTTGCTGCCAAATCCGATGGATGATGCAACGCAATCCGCGCCACAGGCAAGTCTGGCCACCAGGTTGCCGAACAGGAATGAATCCGGGTTGAGGATGCTGGTCATTTCGTCATCATTCCAAAGCGGATCGAGTTCCGTGAGATAAGCCACATCGAACACCTGCTGTTCGAGACAGGGGCTGTCCACAACGGCTTGGAGAAGTATAAATACCGGATCAACATACCAATGCACCTGATAGAACGAGCTGGTGTCGGAGTTGTCTTTTTTCACTTGTGTGCCGTGCGGCGCATCAAAGCCGGGGTTCATGTCAATACCGCCCAGCGAGGTCATGCAGAAGGGTTTTCTCACCACGTCAACGTGACGCACCGGCTCCCAGAAACTGATCCTGATGCCGGGATTTACACCGCACAGGCAAATCGGCGATCCCCCCGGATTCGGCGTGTCCTCTTGTCCGAGCGATACTGGTAGCGACAGCGCGCCCGCACCTAACGTGATCGGGAACACACAACTCCAGCAGATGTCGGTGATCGGATTGGGAAAGCGCCCCTGGCAATCAAGAGAGGCAAACGCATTCTGCCCACCCAACAGCAGGCCGAACGCACAGAGCAAAGTTTTAATAACGCAGTTCATCAATACGCAACCTCTTCCCTTCCTGTCGGACAATGGCGGGCACCTGGGTGATGGCGAAACGTCGGGTCAGCTTGCCGCCCTGATCGAAATAAACGGGCATCTTCAATTTCCGCATCAGCTCCAGCGGGGCGCCTGCTACCAGCACCAGCTTGACCGGCTTGTCGGATGCGGCGGTAATTCTTTTGCTGAATGCCAACTGTTTGGCATCGCGCGCATCCACGAACAGCAGGTATTTGTTCCAGCCGATGTAATCGAGCGGATTGACGCGTGTGCCACGGGGATAAAGGATTTTGCCGGTTGCGTCAGCAATATCCTTGTCCGTGACAATGGATGGGTCGTAATAGTGTGTATTGGCTGTTTCTGTGGCTTGGATACCCGGTATCGGCCTGGGGTGTTCAATGCCAGACATCACGCGGTTTTTGTATTCAGCCTGCTTTTTTTCCAGCTCGCCGGTTTTCTCCATGTGGCGCAGCTTGTCCTTGATGACCTCGATGAGGTCGCGCTCGGCAATGTCATACGTCTTGCCGATGACACCGAGGTCTTCTGCATGAGCCAACACTACCTGAGTGGCGATCACCAAAGCACAAAGCGCAGCAGTTGATCGGACACGATTTATCCAAAAATCCGTTCGCATTGAGCTTGTCGAAATGTGAGCGGATTCGAGTGCTTCGACAGGCTCAGCACGAACGGCAATCGCGCGTTGTTTGTGCTTGGTCAATAGGCGGTGATGGCTGCGCATCTCAGATTCCGATTTCCACATATAAACCTATCGGACACCACACCAACTCAACCTGCCCCTCGATACCGTGCATGCTTATCAGTCCCGGCGCAATATCAGCCACGGTTTTGCTGGCAGCCGCGAACGATTCGCCTTCTGCGGCCAACCAGGGGATGTCGTGAGAGAGTGCGAACCATTGTCCGGGCGTGTCCTCTCCGGTGAAGATCGTTATCTGCTTTGTGTTCATGCTTTCAATTCAGTGATGTCTGAAAGTGCGACACCTTGCATGAGGCGCGCTGCTGCCAAGCCCCCCACTTTCTGCCGCGCCAGCAAATTGATGTCACGCTTGGTGAGTTCTTTGCCGTCCCTCTTGGCCGCTTGCAACAATTCATTCAGCCTGGCCATTTGGCTAGGCGGATCAACAGGCGGTAGCGATTGGTCTTTTAATGCAGCATCACAAGTAGCGCCTGGCTTTGGCGCAGCACGCTTCCTGGGCTTATTGGGTGGTTTGACGATGTTCTTCCGCTCAGGCACATCGCTCGTGACAGGCTGTCGAACTGTCTTTGTTTCGTGCGGGGGTTCTGCTGCGGAATCCGTATTGGCAGGGGCGCATTGCGGCACGGTTGTTGCGCGCTGCGGGAAAAGATTGCTGATCGACCGGGTAAGCCTGATGGCCTTGGCCATACCGCTGGCGAACTCGGCTTCACCCACTTTGGCGACCTCACTGTCCGCCTCCATCCAGCCGCGCTCGGTAAGGCCGTCCAGTATTTGCTTGGGCGTAAATCCATAACCGGCAAAAGCTTGTGGCCACTTGAGACGCAGGCAGCCGTCTTCGGGACACACGGCAAGATCGTTCAATGCTTTCTTGCCGGTTCGGAAATCATCGATCAGTACCTTGAGCATTTCGCCCACGCTGCCGCTGAGCTGATCGGCGGTGACAGAAGCTGCTGGCTCAGGTGTGCTGGAGACGTGCTGTAGAGGTACTGGGTTTTCTGTGCCGACGCTGACCGCTGGCTCAGACGTGCTGGAGAGGTGCTGGGGATGTTCTGGTTTTTCTGCGTCAACAGGGGTTTCGATACTGCCAGCAGCTTCGTTGCTGCCGATCACGCGACCAGCAACAGGCGCAATCGGCATCGTACTGATGAGCGCCTGATCGCGCAATCGAATCGACTTCAGTTTCAGGGTGGGTATTTTTTCAGTGAGCACGTCGGGCGCGATGTAGAAATACGGATCGCCATCGCCTTCGCGCATACAGGCAATCCCTCTCTCAACCATCATGTCGAGGATACCATCCGGAGTTTTGGGCAAGCCGGGAATGTCTTCATCGTTGGTGCGCCGGGCAATCTCTTCGCCCGCCATCGGCCAGACAAGGTAGGTCATGCCGTCGATATTCCATACTCGGGCGGAGGGTTCGTTGATGCGCCACACGCCCTCTCGCACCAGACGACGCATGATGTCGGTCAGATACCGTTCGACCGGCACGCCAATCTCGTAGCCTGCCATCGCCACGCCCATGGTTTTCAGGTCACGCTCGACGCTCAACTGGTCGGCTCTGACCACATAGTCATGTATCTGGTTGGTTTGACCGGGGTTGCTGTTGAGCGATTCCGTCAGCCAGATCACCACATCCGTGCTGCCATCGCTGATCCAGTCGAACGACTCTTTCGCGATCACCGCATCAATCAAGGTACTGGACACATTGGTGTGATGTCTTCCCCTCCCCTCTTGCCAGTGCAAAAAATAATTCTCGATGTCGTGCGACAGTGCCCAGTCATAAACACCTTGGTGGTAAGGTCGCCACCTTTGAGCGTTCGCGCGGTCGGTGACAGTCAAGTCGGTCACCACCTTGCCGAGGTCGTGGCAGACTCCAGCCAGGAACACTGCCAGCCGCCAGCGCGGTTCTATCACCCGCCGTTGCTGTGGCGTGGTCACACCGCGTATCAGCTTGCCCTCGGTTTGTTGCAGCGCCCACAACCCGACTTCGAGAGAGTGGCGCAACATCCCGCCCGCACCGCGATGATGATGCGCTTGCGAGGCTGGCAAGAGATGAACGAAAGCGGCAAGGCGCAACATCGCCGGGTTGTAATAAGTTTCCAGCAGCTCCGTATTGGCAATCAGGTTGTGAATTCCGCCCGTGAGTTCGTGTTGCGTGGCGAGCAGTTCGGCGGGGGCATACACAGGCAATCCCTCCATGAATGGCGGGTAGCGCGGTATCCTTTGCAAGTCTTCAATCCGTTTGGCAGACGCAAGCTGTTTGATTTGCACAGCATCATGCGCGCCCGGCAGAAAGCGAAATTTGCGTAGCAGCCGATCAGTCAAAGTTTCCATGAATCAGAACAGCCTGAACGCCTTGCCGATGACCTTGTTGGCTGATACCAATCCAACGGCTTCATACCGGGAATCAAGACTCAGCGGGTGATCAGCCATTGTGTAATAGTGACCAGCTGGGATTACGCCATTGAACCCCAGTTCCAGAATCGGTCGCCCAGTGCTGGTCGTTGGTTTTGCCTCACCCACGAATTTCCCGTTGACATAGTATTTGTGGTCGCGGGATTGGACAGAATCGCCCGCAGTACCCATGACGCGTTTCAAGAAGCGTGTGCCTTGTGGGTACAGAAAATCGCTCTGGTAGTTGAAGGCGACGTACTCCCCTCGCCTGGGAAGGTCTCCCTTCTCTATCAGGTACAGCGTGCCCGGCAGACTGACGCTGGCGTTGATGGCAAACTCATACCGCAACGAGAAAGCGAGATAGGCAAGCAGCAACAGGATGTATGTTTTGTACTGGCGGCAGAGATGCTCGTACAGCACATCCATCTTGCCTGAAAACCAGAATAACGCCTTGAGGGATCGAATGTCTTCCATGCAACAATTGTCGCGTGGTAAGCACAATAAAATCAGGTGGGTTCTGAGCAATTATGCGCAGAATCTGTGTTGCAATTTACGGGGTGGTGTGACCCATTTAAAAGTTTAGGGCAGCTACCAGCATAGCGTATGAATTCGCTGGCTGGGCTATGACGGCAGGTCGGCACAGCCAAGGCTATTCACTTGGCGCGAAGTGGAAGCAATGAAGTAGTCAGCTTAGTCAATTGAGATGGCGGTTGAAAACTGCGTACTGCGTTGGGTCGAATGCCGGATCAAGCTTAATAGCTCTAGCGCGCAAATCACGGTGATCGCTATAGGCTCGGCCTCTTTCCCAAGTCTGTCCGTTCCCCTGTATTCCTTCGATGAGGTCGATGCAGTCGTCGATCTCATAATGATCCAACAGCGGACGGATCGCCTCATCAAATCGACGATCCGCCGTATCGTAATTGACGCTTGTGACGTAATATTTACTTGCAAGGCGTACAAGCAACTTTGCCCATTCATGCGAATCGGAGATTTCCAGAAGCTCACCCCACGTCGCACGATCTATTTGTGGACGGTCTTCTCCCACCATCCATTCGCCCAGCCGTGCAGCATGTTCATGTAAGTTCTCCACCGTGAACCAAGCGAGGCAATGGGCTGAGATGTCACTTTCAGCAGCGTGCTGAATCGCCGCCTTTGCGTGATCTGCAAGCGGCCCATAGAGACTCGCCTCGCGTGACAAGAAATGTATCAAGCACACGACCGGCGCACCGTAGGTCGCGATGGTGCTGAAGTAGTCCTTTTCCGCTTCTATGAGTGCCCGAAACTGCGCTGGATTCCTTGAAAACAAAAGACGCAGCGCGCTGTAGTTGATAGCTCGGTTCTTCTCGCTGCGATCATCTATCAGCCTGAAGGCGAACTTCCACAGCGCTTTGAATACCGCCTTCTCAACCTCTGGGTTGAAGCGACTGAAATATTTGCTATCCAAGTATGCCTTCAGCTTCTTGTCGTCGATCAGAATACCGGATGCTTGTTCGAGATCCTCGACCAGTTCGGCGACTATCTGCTTGGACAGGATCGGGGCTTTAGTTAGCAAACCATCGAGCGTATTACGGATCAACGCCCGCGCAGTTTCGCGGTTCGGCCTGTGTAGCTGAAAGTTTGCGGTGACCACAGGGTGCGCTGCTAGATGCCGCTGCTTTTGCAGATGCAGCAGGTTTTCCCGCTCGGCAATGTCGAGCAGCTGGGTCTGCTCTGCGACTAACTCGACGAGCTTTGTTTCCCATATTGGTGATCGCTCGTTGTCCTCCTGCAGCTTGCCAATGTCGGACAGGATCGCTTTTGCTTTGTCATCCCCATATAGCTCGACGAGGTTCTGTAGCTTGAACAGAAGGTCACAGACTGCAACCGACCAGAGCATCACGACCGCAGAGCGATAACTCCCCGCCACGTAGCAGCTCAACACCTCGGAGAAGTATTCCTTCGTCCGTGCGTCGAATATATGTGTCGCGCGCTGCTCAATTGAGTATTCGTCCAGCATCACGCCCCCAATCCAACAATTTCCACATACCCAATCAACTCGGCAGAGTAACTGCCGTCACCATTTGCAGCCCCTTTGTGCTTGAGCTCGCGCTGTAGCGTCGGCTCTACCACTCGTGAGAAAAGGTCGAGCCGCTGCTCCGGCGAAAATTTCGGCGTGGTGGTTGGTGCGTGCAAGTAGCGCTCGCATTGGCGCTCCACCGCAGGCACCCGCGTGCCATCCTGCTTGACCGCAATCGGCTGCACCACCACGCGGCGTTCGCCCTTTCCGGCAGACGCCTCGACCATCCAGAACGATAGCAGAACCGAATCTTCAACATCACCTGCAACCGCGATACCAAGCTCCTCCGGTGGCACGCTGCGCCACCGGCCAAGCTCTTCCTGCACCAGCGGATGATCCAGACCCATCAAATCCAGATCGTCGCGGCTCGTGGCTGTGTCTCGGTTCAATGTAAATCGAGCACGGCGAGCACCATCGACTGTGACAAGGTCGTAAGTCTCATCGTCCACCTTGACCATCCGCTGCTGATGATCTGCCACCGCAGCCGACATGAAGCGCACCAGCCGATCCATGCTCGACGACACATCCGAGAACGGCTTGTAATCGTCGAGACTAAATCCTTCGAGGTCTTGGAACAGGTCGAACACCACCTGTCGTGCTTCGCGCGAATTGGACAGCGCCGCCTCAAGCTCAACCTGTGTGCGTTTCAGCTCAGGATCAGACAGTGCCTCCTGGTACAGCCGGTCGTAATTCAGCCGCTCAGATAGCTGACCAAGAATCTGTGCACGCATGTCTTCAGCGACGTTTCCTTGGTCGTCGACCTTGCCCACCGTTCGCGCGATCTCCGTCAGCTTTTCTTCGAGCAGAAGGAATATCCGCCCCTCGATGGTGTCCGACAACACGAGGTTGTAAACCTGCGCCGTGTGGTTTTGACCGTAGCGGTGGATACGTCCGATGCGCTGTTCAATATCCATCGGGTTCCAGGGTAGATCGAAGTTGAACAGAATACGGGCAAATTGGAGGTTGATGCCCTCGCGACCCGCTGCGGTGCAGACTAGCACGCGCGGCCCGTCCTTCTGTCGGAATCGGCGCTCTGCCGCCAGCTTCGCGCCGTGATCGCCACCGCGCAGCACCGCCACACCCTGCCCAGGAAACGTCTGTTCGATTTCACGGGCGATCAAATCCACCGTGCCGAGGTAGGTGGCGAACACCACGATTTTTTCGTTCGGGTTTTGTCGCCACAAAATGCCAAGGCCATCGAGCAGTTTTTGCGCCTTGGTTTCGCGTTGCTGCGGGAACACCGCCAACAATTCACCGATGCGCAAACGCTCTTCGGGCAAGTGCATTTCAACGACTGCCGATGCGGCTTCCTCTGCGTGCGCAGCCGAAAACTCGCTGCCATAGGGATCGGAGGCCATCTCCAACGCTTCTTCGTCCAGCTTCTTAACCAGCCGGTACTTCAGGTCGGCAAGCACGCGATCCACCTCGCTGCGGCCAATGCTATCGCGTGAAAGGTTGAATTCTTGGTGGATCAGCTCGCGCGCCTCATCTGTCAGCCGCTCACGGCCCTCTATGTCGAGGTCTTTGTCGCGCAGAAAGGCTTCATGCAGCGTCAGCATCAGCAGCCGTCGTTTAAGAGTGCGACGAACGGCGGCAAAACTCGACGCGGCAATCTTCTGAAAAATCGCCATCAAGAAGCCGAGCGCGCGTCCTTGTCCACCTTGCCGTTGCGCTAGATTGAATCCGTCTTCAAGATACTCGCGCAGCTTCTCGTAGAAGCGCCGTTCCTCCTCGCCCATCACGAACGATTCGGTATGCACCCAACGCCGGGCAAACAGCGGTGAGCCATCCGGCTGGCAGGCATCTGCCTTGGTGCGGCGGAACATCACCGTATTCAGGCGGTGCCGGTGTTCCAGCATTTCTTCGGGGCTGCCGAACAGTGTCGGGTTCAGTAGTTGCACCAGCATCCAGAACTGGAAATGGTTGCCTTGGTGAGGCGTAGCCGAGAGCAGCATCAAGTCACGCGCATGGTCTTTCAGCGCTTCGACCAGCTTGTAGTTTTCGGTTTTTCTAACCTTGCCCCCAACCTTGTAGGCAGTCAGGTGATGCGCCTCATCGAATACCACCAAATCCCAGCGCGGCGCAGCCAGCAGGCGTTTGATACGTGCCGGGCGCTTGAGGGTGTCGATACTCGCTATCAAGCGGTCGTGCTTGGCGAAGGCGTTGGTTTTCCGGTCGGTGATATCGCCCTCGGAGCCGAATACCTCGAAATCGAGATTGAACACCTCGTTCAGCTCGCGATGCCAATTGTTCACGAGACCAGCAGGCACCACTATCAGCGCCCGGTTCATTTCGCCCCGGCTCGCCAGCTCACGCAGGATCAGCGCAGTCTCGATGGTTTTGCCCAGCCCCACCTCGTCGGCGATCAGGTAGCGGCGTGGCGATGCGGTGGCAATCCGGTGTGTCAGCACAACCTGGTGCGGTAGTAGATCAATCTTGGCAGAGGTCAGCGCTGATGCACTTTCCATCACCGGCAAAGCGTGAGCTTCGTAAGACAACCATGCCTTACGTCCCCGGTCTGCACCACCATCGACTGCCCGCAGGATGCGTTCGGTGCGCGAAATCTCGCGCCGGATCGAAGTGATCGGCACTCGCCGCTCGCCGACACCGAAGAAGGCGCGCAGATACCCATCGTGCGCGGCATCGAGGACAACACCCTGACCAACTCGTTATGGGTAATCCGCTCGCCGGGGGCGAAATTTGATGTAGCGCCTTCTGAAATCACGCGGGAGTTCCCAGCTTTTCCAGATGATCCAGCCATGCGTTGAAGTGTGGGCAAGTCGCACGAATCGCATCCAGCCCAATATCCTTCAGGACAGCAACGGCGCTTGTCTTGCGAAATCCCATGCCGTAACCCTCAAGGCGTTTGCTCGGATGGGTTTCCTTGCCGTGATTGATGTTCTCCGGGCCATCGGCTTCCTGGCAGGCACGCTCCATAATCTCTCTGACATCAGCTTTGCCGAAATAGTCTGCCACTTTGGAGGGGCTGGCAAAATACCAAGCCTCAAACTCGTGCAGTGCAATAAACGGGATGAAACGCTGCGGCTTTCCCACCGCTTCTGAGATTGCAACCTCAATGGTCTGCACGCGATCCCGCGCAGCCCCATGGCTAGTGGAGGCTTCAGATACCCCCGGAAAATTATCCGGCAAGCCATAGAAATCGAGCAGTGTAGTCACCCAGGCTTCGGTATCGGCAAGCAGGGGGCGCAGGCTGAGTTGGACATTCGACCAACGATTGCCGCCGGTAAATTTCTTGCCACTGGCCAGACGCTTGCTGACGACGCCAGTTGCGCGCGCGTAAACACCAAAATTCTCAAGGTGAGGAGAAAGGATATTTTGAACGAACAGCTCTTCGGAATCACCCTCGACAAGAACCAGCAGCCTCCTCATGGCCGCCCCCCAAACACATTCTTCTCCCACAGCTCTCCGACGCTAAAATTCTCCAGCCACATCCGGTAGTCGTCCGCTTTCAAGCGCCGAAACAGGCTACCTCTGCCGTCGTGGTCGGCAACGATGACCTGCTCAATCGGAAAATTATCCAGCAGTGTCACCGACTGGGTCGCCACCAAAATCTGGGTGTGCTCGGAGGCCGCATCCAGCATTTCTGCAAGCAACCGAATCGCCAAAGGGTGCAGCCCAAGCTCCGGTTCATCCACAATGATAAGGCTAGGCATGGTGCTTCGCGGCTGATTGAGCAAGGTTGTCAGGCACACGAAACGTAAGGTGCCATCCGACAAAGAATCTGCATCGAAGTAAGCATCAGAGTCGCATTGTTTCCACTCCAGGCGGATCGTTTGCTCATTACGGCGCAGTGGTTCCAGCACAAAATCATCAAAATATGGCGCGGCTAATTTAATCGTCGAAACCACACGCCGGTATTCGACGGGGTGCTTCAATTTGAGCCAATACAGATACGCGGCAAGATTCGAGGCATCCTCACGCAAGTAGCGATTATCGTCGATGTTGCAGGTGGCTTTCACCGCAGCCGTAGCCGAAGTGTCATGCAGGTGATACCGCCGCCAGCCCTCGATATGCCGCTTTGCGGAAGGGAATGCCTGGAGCTGATCTTCGGCCTCTTCTTCAGTCAATTCACCGTGCGATATCGCTTCTTTCAGATGATGCTTTTCTTCAGCCCTGAGTTGCTCTTCCAGATTGTCGATGTCCGCACCGCCTTCAGACCACTCCACCGCCGAGCCCAGAATCGCCAACCCTTCCTTGGCAACCTCAAGGCGGTCTCCGGCAACCGGTATCAACGTCTGTTCATAAGAAAACTCATCGCTCTCGCAGGCAAAGAAGCAGGCTTTGGTAGTTTTTTTCCCGTGGTAGAGCAAGCGATCCGCCCCGCCGAAGCGTTTGACTAAAACATCCCGGTTGCCAAGCGCAGACTCTTTGAAAAAGGACAAGGCGCCCAGCAGGTTGGACTTACCTGAGCCATTGGCGCCAATCAACACATTGAGCGCACCCAGAGCTATGGTTTGCCGCTCAATCGACTTAAACCCATGCACCGTCAATTTTTTTAACATGTTACTCACCTCAGGTAATGCGCAAGTGAAATAGCCCGGCAGGCCTGGCACCCTCGTGCAGTAATATTTCCTGGGGATACTCGCGCGCTTCTCCCCATAGCAATCGACCGAAATCCAGTTGCTGGCCCGTATGGGGTGCGGCACAGCGCCAACCCACGGCGTCCGTTGCTGAATTGACCGTGATTCGCCCCGCGCCGGAAGGGAGCCAAAAAATCAGGGATGCCTCGCCGCCATAGAAATCTTGAAACGACAGAATCGCGGCTTTAACTTCTGCACCCAGCCAGTTTTCAGCGTCAGATGGAGCGAGCAAATCCAGGCAACCATCCAGCCCCGCCACAACCAAGGTAGCCCCATTATTGCTGGGCAGGTCTTCCGGCCAGTGCCCTACGGCCAGCAGAAATTGTCGCAGGCTCCACACCTCCGAAGCCGTGCAAACCTGTGCCAGCGCCTCGGCATCCCATATCCAACTGGTGCCATGCCGTTGCCAGACAGAATCCCGTAGTTGCCTCATAGCTCGTACTCCTCAAACAGCGAAGATTGCTTGGGCTTCGCCGTCTGCGTCGCCGCCCAAGCGTTGTAGATGGATACTGCCCGCGATGCGGCATTGCGCGTGGCCTGATCCGCGCCGCGTTTTTGCAGCCATTCCAGCAGCGGCTTCAAAGCCACATGCGGCTTGAAGTTGTCGTTCTTTAACGTGTCGGCGGCATTGATGCCGCTGCCGTCGAAGCAGGCGCCGATGAACACCAATGCCTGATCCAGATCGGCGGTGAGCCTGCGCTTTTGCCGCCCGTGCCAGTCGCGCGCGAAGGCCAGCGGATCGACCAGCGAGAACACCTTGTTCTTTTCGATGCACCAGCCGCGTTGCTCAAACTCGTCAGGCGCACTGCCAGAGCCCTTCATGAACTTCTGCATCTGGTCGCGAGCGATCTCGGTCTTGCCGTCGAAGATGCGCAGGAACTGGCGCGTGATCGGCTCGGCATTGACTGGCGGCGGCTCCTGTCCGCCTTTGCCGTCTTCGTCGATGAGTTGGTTGATACCGACCAGAGCATCACGCACGGTGATCGTGCGGCCCTCGTCCACGTACACTTTGCCATAGTGACGCGAGAAGTATTCCAGCGCCTTGCCGCGCCGGATGACTTGAATGTCCGCTGCAGGCAGTCCTTCCTTGGCATGGTTTTCCAGCATCGCCTGCAATTGGCGCACATCGGCCATCACCTCGCGGCGCATCCTACCCCAGCTCACCGGCTTAGGCTCTTCTGTGCGCTTGCGGCAGACGTGGATGATGTCGTACTCGATAGTCTTGGAGCCAAATTCGCCTTCGCCCTTGGTTTCGTCCGAACGAATTGGATAGGTTGCTTCAAGGTAATAGCCCGCATCAAACAATGACTCAAGTACCGCCACCCACGGATCGTCTTCGCTGTGGTGGAAGGTAAAAGCGAGGATGCCGCTCGGTTTCAGGATGCGATGAGCCTCGCGCCAGCATTGCGTGAGCAGCCGCTGGTAGAAGCCATCAGCGTCTTCAGGTTCGCGCGCCCGATTGGCCACGACCTCCATTGCCTTCGGCGTATATTCCGCCCCAAAGATATCTGGATACTTCGATTTAAGAACAAGACGAAGCCAGACGTAGAAGAAGTCTGAAAGCTCTGAGTAATGCAGCAGGCCACCGAAGGGTGGATCAGTAATAACGAGATCAATGCTGGCGTCAGGCAGTCGTGCGAGGTCGGTGGATGAGCCGCAAAAAATGTCCGCCTCACCTATCGGGTCGCCGGGATTGGCCTTTTCGCTCTTACCTGAAAGTTGCACTGCTAAGTTCGCATTTGTTTTTGCAAGGTTGTCTAGCGCTACGATCTCCCAGGGAGAATCCCGCCAAGTTATTCCATTTTCCAGCCAATTTCGGATGGCATTTATATTTCCCGCACCGACTCCACTAAACAGAAACCCTTCCACAGAATTGTTCTTGGGATGGAAATTGTTGTTCGAGAAATGCGGAATCAACTTGTCGTAATCGGCTTGATAGAAACCAAACACGCAGTGATAACGAAGAGCCTGAGCATAGGTTCCAAGCACAGCTTCAATTGCTGCTTCGCTGTAGCCCTGACGACTAGTTGTATCTAGACATCTGAGAAACAGTGCGTGAACGAGCAACTGCCGAGGGTTGAACATGGTCCACCAGTGGGTGTATCCGTGATTTGGAACACCGCCTTGGAGATGGTGTGTCATGAATCCATAGGGCAATTCAGAGCGCGGCCAGTAGTCAGCTAAATCGGCGTTTTTTCGCTCGTCCCACTCCTTTCCTGCCGCATCGTATTGACGGGCAAGTTGATCATCCAAGGGGGCAAAAAACCGCCCGTTGTAGGGGGCACCGCTAGCGTCACGCTTGGGAGCATAACCCTGGATGGCGTAAGCCGCCATCGGGCCTGTCTTGCCACTTGCTTTCACTGTCGCGAGCACATCTTGAACCGTGCCACACGCGCCGCATGCGTAGTTGGATTTCTTGGGTACCGTGCCGCCTTCCTTGCCCGTCTTGAAGGTCACGTTCGTTTGTGGGCAAGTCACTTCCTCAGGCAGATTGCCTCTGACCTCTAGCAATCTAACTCGGGATGCACGTTCCTCATTCCAAAGAGCAGTTGCAGTCGAATCATCTTGCGCCGAACCACCGAACGGCTGACCGTTGGCATCGCTCTTCGGGCTACCCGCCAGCCACTGCGGGTGAACCAACAGCGACATCTCGACCTTCTTGTTCTTGCCCTTTCCCAGCTTGATTTGCCCGTGTTCGCCGTCGATCACAAGACCATCATTGATGCGGATTTGCGCCGCGCTTGCATGGCCGCAATGCGGACAAACGACACCGCGCTTGGGGTCCAGGGTTGAGAACGGATATTCATCCGGCGCGACGTATAGCGGCACGTCGGGAGCCATGCGCGCCGCGCTGTCCTCAACGTGAAAATCGCTGCCGCATTTGCCGCAGGTGTGCTCCCAATACTTGACGGTGAGCGTCTTCACCGCCATCACTGGACTGGTCATGATCGGCGTGCGGTGGCCGCAACCGGTCACCTGACACGGGCCGTGCTTGGCCCAGAACGTGTAGATAATCTCGGGGCCTTCGTAGCTGTATTCGCGGCGTTGTTCGTGCGTCAGCTTGAGTGGGTCGAAATCCGCCCCCATCACGCGTTTGGTCGGCAGATGCGTCCATTTCCCTTTCTCGCCATTCGGCCCGTCGCAGTAGTAGTACGGCATGATCTGCGGCTTGACCTCGGCCTCGATGTCGGCGAGCAGACGCTTCACCTCATCAAGATCGACATTCGCCAGTTCCTGCTTCACGACAAACCATGCCACCGGGTTCAGGTCGTTGCCGAACATCTGCATCCCGAGGCGCGAGCCTTCGACCAGCGTAGTGCCGCCGCCCATGAAAATATCCGCCACCTTGAGGTGCTTGAATGCGCCTTTCTTCTGGTGGTTGGCGTAGTAGTTATCCCACACCAGCTTGGCCGCGTGCGATTTGTCTTCGGGAGCTTTGGTTGCAGCAGCGATCAGCATCGAGCGGAACACACTGGAGCGCCTCCGCGCCCACCACTTCGACATCTGGTAGATCGGCTTGCCAGCGTTGCCTTCGATGATCGCCACCTGATTGACGGGCAGGATCGGGAAATCCACCTCCAGACAAGTCTTGGGACGATTGGGGTCGTTGAAGTCAACCGTCTCCATCGCGACCGCCTTGCCTGCGCCTACGGCTTTTGCGACTTCAATCGCCAGTTGTTCTTTTTTGGTTGCCATTAACTGTTTCCTGTTCCCACTCCAACCGCCACTTGTGGTTTGAGCCTGGCGCGAAGCTGTTCATAAATAGGGATTTCAACGCCTTCGGCCACTTCCAGCGTTACCGCCAGGCCGTAGGGGATGGCGTGATCGAGATGGGCAGTTGCATCTTTTTTGCAGGTCACGTGCAGCAGAATGCCTTCACCGTCCTGATAGGCGGCGATCTGCTGAGTGCCCTCGACCACTTCATGCTGCACTGTGCCGCGCAGCACCTGATTGTGGTCTGCATCCTGGCGAGCGAGTTTTAACGGCAACTGATCCCACTTGTCGCCCGGTGAAAGCTCAAGTTTTGCTTCGCGTAAATTCTGGTGTGCTGGGTTGATGGGGGTAAACCATGCCAGGGTCACCACCATACGGCGCCAAACCTGGCTGCCGGCAAGGCCGGGGGGCAGGGGCAGGCGATATTCGTGGATTTCGTTCTCACTAATTTCACCACAGCCCAACACCGTACCGCGCTGCTCGGTACAGGCCAGCACCCGGTCAATATCAACGGCACCGTAACCGAGATAACGGGCTTTCACCTCTTTAAAACGGCGGGAATTACCCGGTGTTTTCAGCGCTGAGGTGAGCACGTTGTGCGCCTCGTCGTCATGCTTGGCTCCGTGCACGAGCAAGGTCTTGATGAGTACCGAGGTCAGCTCTTCCGGGAGGTCTCCCCTCTGTTCTGTCCGCAGAGTGTTGAGCACCTCGTAGATGCGCGCACCACTGCGCGTAGCAAGGGCGGTTGCATTGCTGGTACCACGGGTATACGCGGTTTTCGACAAATCGCCCGCCTGGTTGCTATCCCAGGCTACTTTCTGCCCGGGCGCACCAAGACTGCCATCCAAGGTGTAAAAGGATTGATTATCCAGTGCTGGCGTTCGATACAGTTGTCGGCCACCTGGGAACAGAATTTCCGGCTTGAGCGAGCGGCGAAAGCCATGCCCCACCCGTGCGGCCGGGCTAAATAGAGACGAATGGGGCAGCAAGTCTGTCCGTTGCCCGAGGTGATAATCGCCGGCGCTGTCCGCATGTATTGCGCCCACAGACAGCGCGTTGATGGATTCTGATGGGGATAGTATTCGCCGGGAAGAAAGCTGTGCTTCAATGCATTTCAATACATGCTCGATCTTCGCCCCTTCAGTTAAAGCAACATAATCCTGATGTGGAATGCCGAGGTCGATGTCGTCCAGATAATTGCCCGCGCTCACACAAAACAGCACCCGGTACTTCCACGCCAACCAGTCAAGCAGCCTTGCCCAAGGGCTGGGCGTATGAATAAAGGGCCGAGCCGGATCGCCAATCGACAAATTGATAACGCGGACGCTGGGTGCCTGTGCGGGGGTATTTCCTTCGCCTTCATACATTCGCCTTACGGCGCGCTCAATGCGGTCTTCTAAAAACACTTCATCAGGGATATGTTCATCACGATTGCGTGTGTTCGGGTCGGGCTGCATGATGGGCAGGACGTAGACCAGACGTTGCAGGGGATCGGATTGACCATCTACCAGCTCGCCATGCACCACCAACGATGCCATGGCAGTGCCGTGCTTTTTTTCACCCGGCTGATACTGCGCAGCAAGGTTATCTGGGTCGTCAAAAAGCAAACGACCTTTTAACGCCTGGTGCTGCAGATTGGGGGCGCCGTCCAGAATGGCGGCAACGGGGGGCAGCTCGGCCTCGCCCTGTGGAAACTCAGCCTCTTCGCCATCCCCTTCACCTACCACGGTGAGACTCTGGCCAGTGGGGCGAAAATACATGACACCATGAAACTTGAAGAGCTGAATGTCTGTATCGTGCCTATCAGAATTAAGATCGCTCAAAAGCTGGCGAATACGGTCTGCAGGCAGTTCGGCTTTTACCGCGTGAAATGCGATGTCTGGCATATCGATAAAAGCACTCAGGGTCCGGCCACCAACCGGAGCCAGGAGTGCGTTTATGTTGACCTCGTTCTGCCTGCGTTTTTCTGGTGATTGACGATAAAACAGCTCGATTTGGCAGTGAATTAACTGATCTGGGATGATGGTTTCTACCAGATATCGCCAATGGTCCAACATGCCGGTTTCACGCAGTGTCTCTTCGATACCCCATCGGCGAATGTGTAGCGTCTGATTGAATACGTCTCGCCATTTTGTTTTGCCATTTGGCAGCGCTTCGTTACGTTGCCAGCGCTCCCACAATGACAATAACTCCTGCATCCCATCTTCATTACTGAGCGACAGGAACATCCGTCCTTTTACCGGCTTATCGGTTTTTTCACCTTTCTTATTTCGCTCAAAGAATTCTTCATCCGGCTCAATGTCATCAATATCCCACTCACCAAGCCACTCCAGTCCAATGGCTTCCACTGCCTGCCTGAAGTCATTGATGCTGCCTGCAATTTCAATGACCAAAACCGTTTCGGGCTCCAGGCCAGCCACAGAGCCACTGATATTGGCCTTGTAACGGGCTAATTCGTCTTTCAGGGTGGTCAATTGTGCATCAAGCCGATCAACCTGCCTGTCATGGCCGGGTAAATGAGGCTGGCTTTGAGGAAAACCCTTCCCCTTGGGTGGCACAATGGTTTTGGCTTGTGGGAATACCAATAAGGGAAATAGGCTTGCCATCAGGTCTTATTCCTCTTTATTGGTTGTTATAGTGGTTTGCGCAGTCACTGGCCTCAATCGATCTTTCCATTGCTCCAGCTTGAGCTGAGTTAAGCTTTTAGCGTTTTCTGTTTTCATGTCGAGCACAGCACGACGAACCACGCCAAGGCAGAACTCCTCAACCTCAGCAAAATTCAACCCCAACAGGTGTTTGGCTAATGTTTCTGGCGCATAGCCGAAATTGATGCTGCAACGTTGTCCAATTGAAGCGATGTAATGAGTCAATTGCTCGCGGGTTGGCGTCGGCAATTCGATGCGCAATTGAAAGCGCCGCCAGACAGCTTTATCGAGCAGCTCGGGATGGTTGCTTGCCGCAATGACAACCACATAGTCCGGCATGTCGTCCAGCTGCAATAGCAAGGAGCTAACCACTCTTTTAATTTCGCCCGTTTCGTGGGTGTCGCCACGTTCCTTGCCCAATGTTTCGAATTCGTCAAAAAATAGAACGCAGCGCTGCGTTCTGGCGTAGTCCAGTACGCTTTTTAAGCGGCTGGAGGTTTCTCCAAGATAGCTTCCCACCAAGGTTTCGTAACGAATCACGATGAGGGGGTACATCAATTCGAAGGCTACTGCCTCAGCCAGTGTTGTTTTTCCATTACCGGGAGGGCCTGCAAGTAAAATCCTGTTTCGCGCTCGCAAGTTGTGTGCGTGCAGTAATTCTGAACGGTGTTGCTCCTCTATCAGCTCTTGCACCTGCGCCTTTATTTTTGCAGGCAGCACCAGACTATCCAGATTGCGCTCTGGCGTAATCTCGTAAAACAGATCTTTATTCATACTGCCACCGTTCATTTTTGCTGCCGCAGGTCGAGCGGCTTGAACTGCATTGGTCTGCATTGCTTTTGCCAGGCGCTCCGCCAGAATCCGGTGACCCTTTGATTTTTCTTCCTGGATCAACCCTTCTGCGACTTTACGGAAAGCCAACTGATCACCACTGGTCGCGGTTTTAAGTAGATCAACCAATAAATCAGCTTGTGCCATCAGCTCATACTCCAAAACGGATTCAAACTCTTACTCATTTACTTATCTCAATAAACGGCGACAACACCTCAAGCAGCGATAAGCCCCCATGCGTCAACGTCGGGTAGCCGCCTTGGCTCTTCCACTTCCATCGGCCAACCGCCATAACATGAGCACCGTGCGGGCTGTTGATCTGGAGTGCCACGGGCGGCACGAAAGGGCCGGTATCACCGGAGCCTGTTTTGCTGCGGCCACTGGAAAAAGTCTTCTTGAGGAACTGGCCAACATCGCCATCCGCATCAGGGAAATAGCCGGTGGCGGCGTAACCGTGGTCGGAGGTAATCACCAGCCGCCGTCCCGTTGCCAAGCGCTCGACGAAGGCCCAGAAGTCGTCGCTGCTCAGTTGCTCGGCAGCGTCGCGCGTCAGGATGTCGAGGCCTTGGCCAGCGCCCGAGCCGTCATGTACCTTGCTGTCAGGCCAGTGATGCCAGAACACCCAGTTCGGCGATGTGTTGATTAGACCCTCGCAATCCTTCCATGCCATATCGACACACTCGGTGTGTGCCGGCTGGAGGCTGTGGGCCAGTCCGCCGCCGTTGTTCTGAAGCTGGCTGCGGCTGCCAAAGCCAAGCGCTCGGGCGAATTCATTGGTGTCGCCCGGTAATTCGGAGGCATTGGCGGTGACCTCGTGCAGCGTGAAACCACGCTCCTTGGCACCTTGCAGCAGCCATGGCAGTTCGCGTAGCGATAGGCCATCTAGGATCAGCACCGCCTTGGCGCTGTAGGGTTCGTCCCACCAGCGCACCAACCGATCCGAGGTACGCTCTACCGTGTTACCGAACGCCTGCCACAAGTCCCATCCGCTTGAGGACAAAAAGTGATCGAGCGCGCCGATCTCGCGGTCACGCTTGGTGACTTCACTCGGGGCATTGCCAGCGGCGAGGGGCTTGGATGCAATTTCAACGGCCTTGTCGATGATGACGCGCCATGCGTCTTCGGGTGCGCCCTTGGTGAGCCGATGAAGAACTTCTGCATCTATCGTCATCAGTTGTCTTCCTTCTCAAGGCTCAGCTCGAAGGTCATGCCGTCGGGCAGTTTCTTGAGCAGTTCCTTCACCTGTGCGCCGGTCGCGGCGGACACCTTGATCGTCACCTCCGTAACCGGGGTCGCGGGGCCAATGCCCCAGCCTTCCAGCTTGCCGATGAGATTCAGCGCCGAGGTGGCCGGGTTATTCAGGTTCACGCGCGACTTGCCGCCGGAGTCTGCTTCGCTGCCACCGAATATGTCACCGCCGGTGGGCGGGATATCGCCACTGGGGGGCGTCGGGGGATTTGCGCCACCGCCGAACATGTCATTACCAAACGGGTTCCCGGTAGGAGGGGTGGGCGGCGGCGTGCCGCCGGTCGTGGGCACAGCAGATGGCTGCAGCAAGAACACTTCGTCGAGCTGGCGACCCGTGTAGGAAAGCTTGGGCCGCAGACGCTTCCACGCAGTGTCTTCGTCCTCGCCGGGCTGCGCTTGCAGGAATTCCATGCCGCGCAGGTTGATTGCGACCTTGCCTCGCGCGCACAGGCGCAGGATGCGTTCCTTCATCGAGGTTTCACCCAGCCAAGGAATGCAGTCCTGGCCTGCCGGGCGAGGCTCCTGCAATTCGCGCAGCAGTTTGCCGACCGGGGAGTTTTCGCCAGCGGCTTCGAGAACGAGGTCTTCAAAATCCTCGGGGACAAACAGATCGTTGATCAGCGCTTCTTCAATAGCCTCCGGTATTTGTCCGCCCTGTTTCTTTAAGCTCTCGACGCTGAACACACACTGGCCCGGATCGGTGAAGTTCCAGCGGTGCAGGACGGCGAAACGGTCGAAGCGTTTCTTCAGAATGTCGCGCAGCTCGCCTTGGTACTTGGTGTGCAGCTTCTTGTAATCGGGATTCTGGCTGCTCCACTCCAGCGCCTTCATCTCGGCGCGGGCGAGGATCAGCAGGTCATGATCCTGGAATGCGTTGGACGAGCCAGAGCGCGGCAGCAGAAATCGAACGGTGTTGCGGCGCTTCTGTAGATGGTCTTTCACCCACCGACCCAGGCGCTCATTGAGCTTGTCCGGCTCCTCCGGCAGCACAAGGATCGGCAAGCGGTCGTCCCAGCGCTCGGGCTGATCGGTTTCATCCAGTGACGACCACGGGTCGGACAGCCAGGATTTCGGCAACGCAATGACACGGAAGGTCTTGGCAACCTCTTCGGTACCACCGATTACGTAGCGCACTTCCTTGGCGAGCTGTGCGAGGTCAGAGCCATCCAGGAACAGCTTGTCATTGCGTGCGCAGGCCATCAGCTTGGCTTGCGGGTTCTCTTCCTCGCGGAAGACCAGACGATGGCCGTCTTGGTGGATGTTGAAGCTGTTCTCGATGATGGTGGCCAGTTCGACCTGGAAGCCGTTGTCGTCGACCGCCTTGTCACGGGTGATGTCGGCCTGCAACGTAGCGGGCTCGGCACCGGCAAGATTGCCAACGGCAATGGAACGCAACCAAAGCGCCCCGACGATTTCCTGTAGGTGGGGCACGGTACTGGCGTGGCCCGGAACCGCTTCGGTCACCGAGATGATGTTCTGCTGTGCCTTGGCGCGCAACGTGCGGTGGTGTTCATTCGATACCGAATCAAGTAAAGCGCCAATCCCGGACGCATCGTCATCCAGCCGGAAGTCAGCAGCCGTAAGAACCGGTGCAGCCTCGCCGCGACTCTTATAGAGGTTGGCCAGTATGCGAATCATGTCGCGCGTTTCTTGTGCGTCAGTCGCGATCAATACCTGCTCTTCGAGGAGGCGCAGCAGGTGCGGTGCAAAGGGCCATGCGACCAGGAATTCGCGGCTGCGGCGCTCACGATCCGCTGAAGGAACCTCCATCAAGCGCAGATACTCCTCAATGTGTACCGAGATCAGCTTGTTGATCGCTGGCTTGGTGATGTGCAGGCGATTTTCAAACAACCGGTGCAGAAGCATTCTTCGACGATCCTGTTGAACCCGCTCGGGATTCCCTCCCGCCATGAAATCGATAGCAACCGGGTTGACGCGGTGTACCTGTTGGTAGGCATCGCTGCCGCCATTGCGGACAGAGATGACGAGCACCAGCAGCTCGGGGTGTTCATTAGCGATTTCCGACAAAATCTGGATGAAGGTGAATGCCCAGTTCTTCCACGGATACTGCTTGGTGTTGGTCAGGCCGTCGTACCACGTCTGGAATTCGTCTAGCAGCAGCATCGTAGGGGTGTGCTGCAACAGTTCAAGGATCAGCTTGTCGGACGGAATGTCGGTTTTCGCCGCGCCCATGCCTTCCCATTTCCCCTTGATGTAGGTGCCGTGAGGGTGGCGCTCGAACAACAAATCCCACAGAAATTTGTAGCGCTGGCGGTGCAGACTTTCGCCGATCACGAGCATCCCGCTACGCAGCGCGATCTTGCCGATCTGCGGATCGCCCAGCGTGCTTGCCCACGAACTGAGCCACGCACCGGTGGAGGTCGCGTCGTTCACCGCGTGGTAAAGCGCCGCCATCAAATGTGATTTACCGAGACCACGTTCGCCGATCACCACCACCGGACGTCCTTGATTCGGGCCAACGGCCTCAATGCCTTTCAGGAGATCGTGGGTGGGATAAGTGATCGCCAGGAATTCCTTCGCCGCGATCTGTGTCGCGCCGGTGTTCGTTTCGTTGGAGAGCTCAATGGCTGTCCCTTTGAGACGTTTGCCCCGGAATTCTTCACGCAGTGTTAGACCAAGCATTACTTTTGCTCCCCTTTGTTCGATAGACCCCAGGTCAGTTTATTTAACGCCGACCTTAAAAGATAATTGGAAAAAATTGATGTTGTCAGCACACCAGAAATTTCTTTTTTTATAGGCAAAACATCACATCTGTAAAAATTGGCCACGATCGCAAGAATAGCGCGAATAACCCGATTTATCCATGAAATGGACGCTCCAGAAATACCAGTTACTGCAATCGGTTCGGAGCCTTTCGCCTCATCTTGCAACATCACGAGCAAGAGTCGCACGGTGTCGATATAGGCTTGGTCAATCATTCGGCAAACTCAATATTGTGCCGTCGGCCATGCGCCCCATCCATCTGGACGAGCTTCCGACGGGCAGTGAATATTTTTCCCGCAGCGCCCCGACATTCAACAATTCAGTCTCTCTCGCCCAGATCAAAAACAAACGGACGGTTTTGACGCTGGTGCATTGCGACAGGAGCTCTCCCATTACCTCAAACCGCAGGCCGCGCACACTTTCAAACAGGTTTCGAGCCTCTTCCAGGTCTTGTGATTTTCCAACTTCGTATAACATTTCCAGCACCGCGCGCTCCGGTACAGAGACGCGAACACCCTCCAACAATCCGGGTGGCGTCCCTATCCCAGAAGTGGTTGCCTTCGCTGAAAAAAGTGTTGTGAATCGATAACTGGCCGGAAATTGTTCAACAAACCATTTGGGCAATTTTGCTCGCTTATCATCACCCCACAGCATCAGGTGCTCGCGGAGAGATAAATTATGGCGCACCCCTTGCCATGCCAGCGCAGTTTTTCCTGCCACGTGCAGACCGGATATTTGGCCCTGCAAAAACAGCAGGCATTGATCACGATTCAGCGTGTCTCCCGCAAACGCATACACTCCTTGCGCCAAGCGCTTTAACCAACCGCTTCGGGCGTACTTGGCCGCCAAGAAGGCAGACACCCCTTGCGCACCCAGCATAGCCAAGTCCATAGGCCGCCCACGCGGAGCAGACACCTGAAGGTTTTTGATTAGAGAGTGACGTGATTTTGAACTCATGGTGCAATATTACGGCTGGTTTTTGTTGTTCGCAAGGAATTTCAGTTACAGAAATACCAGTTACTGCAATCGGTTCGGAACCTTTCGCCCCACCTTGCAACATCACGAGCAAGGATGAAGACAACATAAAATGTTTTATCCGTCAGTTCTTGTATGCACAGTAACAATACGATTGTTATCGTGCATTTTCGCTGTTAGAAACAAGGCGCATCCTCAAATTATTTGACTGTCAGATTAGGCGGACTTACCCATTCTTTCACCAACCAATATTCTGAACGCTCATGCCAAGCTCTCCAGATACGGACGCATCACGTTGGCCACGCGGCAGACCTTGGCATAGTGCCAGATGTCGTCACTCGTCATTCGCTTCTCGTGCCAAGCTTCGCGCAGCGCCTCCAGGGCGACATCGAGGCCGATCTTGTTGCGGTATTTGAAACAGTCGGCAACAGTCTTGGCGACACCTGTGACGCGGACGGTCACGCCATCCACAATGTGTTCCTCGATCCCCTCGGTGAGCGCCGCGCCGGAGAAACGCACAATGCGCAGCGGCGGGTAATCGAGCTTTGGTCTGATGGCTTTGTTTTCAATGGCCAGCCACACCTCGAAAGGCGCTTGAGTGGTCAGGCCATGAAAACGCAGGGCTGATAGCAGGCACACGACGCCCTTGGGCACCCTGAGCGCCACTTCCGCTAGCACCCCCTGGGCTGATACTTCGCGCCCTGGCAGCCCGTAAAGACCGCGCCCGACACGCTCCAGCTGCCCGCGACGGACAGCGCGCGTCAGCGAAACACGCGGAATACCCAGCGGAGCCAGATCACACGGGCGTATCAGCCCTTTGTTTCGAGCCAGATCAAGCAGATTTTCAGCAAGCTTATTCATGCCCGTCATGATGTTCCATAACATCGGCAATTGTCAATATATGTCAATATATCGGAACGTATGCTCTGCAAGAAGTGCCCACAGCGCACCATCTGGATTATTTACTTCAGCATCCTCAAACATTCCATCAATGACCAGCCATACATCCCGAACGCCAACAGGTACTCGCGCAGATCACCCGTGCATAACCTGAGCGGCGAAACAAACCGCCTGTTGCTTGGCCACAACAGCGGTACGCCCGAGTTGGTGAGCCAGTCGCCAACAAGGTGGGACAGGTAGCCCGTTGCGAACCCTACCACCACCGGCACTGCATATCCTTGATGCCAGTGCAAATGATGTAGTGACCACCAAATCAGCCACGACATGCCCACAACAGCGAACAGGCTATGGGTGATACCTCGATGCCCGAACACGGCTGAAATCGGGATAGAGAGCGGCAGAACACGTTTGCCAAATGCGCTTTGCGGGTGGTCGATGTCCGGCATCATGCTCCCAAGGATTCCGCCGCCAAGCACAAATATCGTCTGCGATGGTTGCGCGTTGAGCGCACCTGAGACCAGCAACGAGGATGCGCAGCCTGCCGCAATATGGGTAAATGCCAGCATCCCTAAATCCGTTTCTGCAAATTACTGACCCACATCCAGGTCGCCCAGCCAATGGATGCAATCGCCAGAGGAGCGACGACTGAGGGTAAAGGTATCGGCAACACCAGCCAGATTGCCACGCCAAACAGCACGCCCGTGGAGATGAGTACGCCTATCCTGTGACGAATGGGCGACTGCGAAGAAAACTGGAAGGTGCGGATCATCCTTGTTGAGTATCCGTCTATCGCCACCGCAATGGTGAATGGCATCAGGATGAACCAGAACAGCATGAGTAGGTTGATGCGGTACACAATCAACGAACCCCACAACCACGTTACAACAATCCGGCTTTGAATCCACTCTTTGAGCGGTATCGGCGTGTCTTTGCTGGCAGTTGCGTCCTTGATCGCATCCGACATGCCCTGGATTTGACCCGCGCTGACCGAAATCATTTTGCCGAATACCCACTGATCGGCTTGCTGCCCGGACAGCTGGGTTACCAATGCACGTTCACCTGCAAGTGATTTCAGCAGGTGCTCCGGGGTAATGAACATCCATGTACCGATTGCCACGATCAAGGCCAAAACCATCCATAGGGCGGTAAAACTCCCCTGCTCTTTCTGGTCTTTTGCCATGTCATTCTGCCTTCAAGATAGGCAACCTGCCTTTGATGATCCGCCCGCCCGACATTCTTGCCAGGAAGTGCAGCGGAGGCAGGTTGCCAAGCATCGCAGCGGGGAACAGCTCCACTTCTTCCGCCATCATGGATTCCTGATAGGACGACTGATATTCGTCCTGTATCTTCGCATCGACGCCATGGCCGTATCGGATGCTCAGTGATTGGGCTTTGATCTTGGGCATGCTGTCGGCGATGTATTGTTGCGTCTCCGCGTCGATCACGCGCAGAACGATTTGATTGTTGATGTTGGCGAGCACCTGGCGCGCCTTGTTTTCATCACCGAGACGCGCAGGAAAGTCCGCGAAGGTCTGCGCCGCAATCGTCACCCTGAAGAGCGCACCACCACCTTTGTTCATGAGCTGGATGGTGGGTTGGTTGATGACCTCTGCGGCTTCGTCGATGAAGAGATTGACCGGCTTGTTTGAGTTGATCCCGTAGTTATAGCGATCACCTGCCACTGCGGTCAGATCGGCCAGCATGATTGAGCCGATGGCGCTCCCGACCGTGCCATCAGCCAGGCTATCAAGGCCGAGATAGAGCACCTGGTTGTTGTTGATGATTTTCGCCATGTCGGTCGCGTGCTTCTGATCGCCAATCTTGAATTCCGGCGACAAGAGTGCCGCCAGCGGCTCGGAGGTCAGCATGGACAGAATCGGGATGAGCGAGGCGACCATCTTCTGGAAGTGGTCACGATTATGCTCAAAGGTGGAAATCAGGCCATCAAGATCCGACGACTGCGCTTCATGGATGGCGGTCTGCTTGTAGAAGTCGATATAGGCTTCCAGTATCCGGTCACGATGTTTTTTCACAAAACTGCTGGAGCGAGTCTCCCATTCCGGCACGGTGTCGATGAAGTGACGGCGCAAGGTGTTCAGCAGCAAGTTGTCCGCGCCGCCCTCAATGTAACGCTTCATGTGAACCAGATTGGGGCTTACGCCAGTGGCCACCAAACCATTCACAATGTCGTTCAGCACTTTCCAGCCAAAGGCCGCAAACGGGTCAGCGCCGGTTTCGGATGGAATCAGGGCGGCGACCCGGCTGGCGAGTTCAGTTCGGCGATTCCAGTTACGCATCGGGTCGATGGGCGTGGACTTCTCCGGGTGGGCGGGATGGAAGTACACGAAGCGCTCCAGTTGCCCCATCGCCGCACATATCCGTTTGGCGTTTTCCGCCAGGGCATGATCCCCTTTCGGATCAATGATGATGACGGTTTCGTTGCGAATAATGGCCTGACCAATCAACAGCTCCATCATTCTGGTTTTGCCCACCCGCGTCGTTCCAACCAGCAAGGTATGGCCGACCAGATTGGCGATGTCCATGAACCGGTCAGTTTCCTTGTCCAGGCCGTGTATCCAGTACGCGCCGTCCAGGTGACGCTCGTTGGTGATATTGCCGATGGTTTGAGAAACACCCTGTCCGATCAGCGCATGCATCTTCTGCGATTCAACATCCGTCCAGTCAAAACCTTTGCCAAGCCACACAGCGTTTTTTTGGCCGCCACTTTTGTCTTGTTTATCAGCTCAGGAATGCTGATGAACTCTTTGCCGTAATTGTCCAGGCGCGTCAGGTTGACGTAACGCCGCCAGGCCACGATACCGCGATACAATGCCATGCCGGTACAGACAGTCATCGCAATCGCGCTGAATTTCACAGGGAGCGGGACTGGCATGTATTTGGCTGCAATCAGCGTGAACATTGCAGCACCTGCCCATGAAGCAGACATCGTTGCTTCAAAGTTCGGTCGCCACGGCGACTCCCACTCATAGAATGCTTTCATCCCAGTAGCCCGTTCGTGGTGAGCTTGTCGAACCACTTGCGCTGTAGAACAAGCCCTTCGACAAGCTCTCAAGAAACAGTAATTTTCTCATTTAAGTTCAATTGGTTAAAAATGCATAATAGGGGCAATTGGCATCATGCATGGGTGGGAACAGCCTGGGGCGAGAGCGTCAAGCCGAGTTCCTGCGCACGTTTT